>CAWFBN010000129.1:0-50080 GCA_963813955.1 uncultured Alphaproteobacteria bacterium
TGCTGGTCGATATTGACGCCCGTGGCGTTGGACAGCGCCTGCGAGGCCTGTGAGGACAGGGTGGTCTGATAGGTCGCGTTATTGGTCGCCGATTGATATTGGCCGTCGAGCCAGCTCGCGGAGTTCTGCCGCCTGCCCCGTCACACTGTTCGAAGTCGCAAGCCCCGTCCCCGAGGGAAAGCCCTGGGTCGCGGTCAGCGCGGTCAACTCGCTGTTGACAAGCGTGTTATAGCCGGCGGCGCCCGTGCTGTTCTGCACATAGGCCGCGCCATTGATGCCGCCGTCGCGGATGAGAGTTGGATCGCCGCCCTGCGCCGGATCGGCGGCGGATGAGGCCGTGATCTCGCTGGCGAGGCCAGGAACGAGGGTTGAGCCGGGAAGCGAACTCGCGCCAGCGTACGTAAACAGGCCCGGCAAGGACGCCGCCGTGGGCTGGTTTCGGCAAAGGCGTTGACAAGTCCGCCGGCGATGGAATCGAGCTGGCTCTGATATTGCGTGGCGACCGTGTCGCGCAGATTGGCGAGGCCAGACAGCGCGCCGGACTGGATCGGCATGATGGCGTTGGCGCCCGTCACCGGCACGCCGTCGACATGACCGCCGCGCCCGTGGCAGAGGCCGTATAGGTGGTGGTCGCAGCCATCGCCACACTGCGGGGGGTGGTGTCGAACAGGGTGACGCCGCTGTCGGTGTAAATCGACATCGAATTATTGGAGGCGGTGGACGTGGTGACGCCGATTTGCTGCGACAGGCTTTGCAGGATGGTATTGCGCTGGTCTTGCGCGTCGGTGACATCGGCGCCGGTCGCGGTTCCGTTGACGATGGCGGTGTTGACCTGCTGGAATTGCGACAGCAGCGAATTTACCGTGGCGACGGAATTGACCATGTCCTGATCCGCCGTCTCGCGCACATTCTGCGTGGTGGCGCTCGCCGCGTTCAATCCCTGGCCGAGATTTTGCGCCGCGGAAAAAACCGCGCTCGCTGCGGAGACTCGAACCCGGCGAAGAGGAATAAGTCTGCAAGGCGGCAGACAGCGTTTGCAGCAACGAGGAGGGCGAGGCGGCGGCGGTGGTGGAGTTGCTGGTCGAAGTGGCGTCCGACACCGTCTGCTGCAATTGCGTCACGCCCGTCGACAGGGCCTGCGCCTCGGCATTGGCCGAGGTGCTCGACAGCATGGAGTTGAACAGGCTCGCGTTGGTGAGATCGGCGATCGACTGGAGGACCGCCGCGCCGCTGGAGCTTGTGACAAGATTGGCCACTTTCGCCGAAACATAGCCGGTCGCATTCTGCGCATTGGAAATATTGCGCGAGACGATTGACGTCAGGCCCGCGTTGGTTGCAAGCGAGCTGGTGGCGACGTTCCAGGCGTTGGAGAGGCTCATGGCGCGTTTTCCGCTTTCACGTCAGATTCAACTGGATGAGATTGCTAGCAGGTCGGCGCCCGCCTTGAACACCTGCGAATTGGCCTCGTAGCCGCGCTGGGCGACAATCATGTTGGTCAGTTCGGTGGCGATATCGACCGTCGATTGCTCCAACTCGCTCGAATTGATCGTTCCCAACTCGCCCGTTCCCGCAGTGCCGACCGAGGGCTGGCCGGACAGGATATTGACCGAAAAGGCGTTGCCGGTGACCGGCTGCAGATTGTCGGGGCTGGCGACGCTGGCGAGCGGAATTTGTAACCGGCGACCGTCGATCCATTGGACAGCTGGTAGGACAGGGTTCCGTCTGTCCCGATGGTGACGGAGCTGACCGACGCCGGGGCGTTGCCGTTGACCGTCGAGGTCGCCACCGAGAAGGAGCCGGCGAGCTGGGTCATGCCGGAAAGATCGAGCGACATGGTCGGCGCCGCCGGGAACGGGGATCGACAGCGGGCTTCCCGAAGTCAGATCGCCGGTCGAGCCGAAATTGAGTGTCTGTGTCGCGAGCGGCCCGGAAGAATAGGGAAAGCCGCCGCTGGAGCTGGCGTCCGCATGATTATAGGCGGTCACTTCCCAGCTGTTGCCGCCGGTATTGGTCATATAGAGATCGATGGTCTGCGACGCGCCAAGCTGGTCATACATCACCATCGAGGTCTTTTCGCTATAGGTCGAGCTGGCGCTGTTGACCGAGGGCAGATTGGCGGCGGCCACCACACTGTCGGTCGAAGGGAGATTGGCGGTCAGGGTTCCGCTGGTCGTGGCCGTCGCCGACAGGCCGGTTGCCGTTGACGTTCACGACCTGCATGCCCGTCAGCGAATTGGAGGCGATGGTCGGCGCGCCATTGGCGAGGCTGTAGCCATTCAGGTAATAGCCGGCGGCGTTGACCAGATTGCCGCTGGCGTCGGGCACGAAGGAGCCGGAACGGGTGAGGAATTGCTGGCCGCCCGCGTTGGAGACGACGAAAAAGCCATTGCCGCTGATCGCGAGATCGGTGGCGGTGGTTGTGCTTTCCAGCGTTCCCTGCTGTGACACGTCGAGCCGCGTGACCGAAGACACCCGCCGGCCGATGTCTGCCCGACCGCCGCCTGATCGACCAGGGTGGAGAATAGCGTGTCCGCCTCCTTGTAGCCGACCGTGTCGGCGTTCGAAATATTCTGGCCGATATTGGCCAGATAATTCGACTGCGCATTCATGCCGGTCACGCTGGCGTTCATGGCGTCATAAAGACCCATCGTGCATATCTCCTGATGGCGAACCAGCACTTTTTGCGCCCGCAGCCTTGCGCGAAGCTGGCAGCAACCTGAGCGTGTCTCGCTTAACATAACACTCATGAATTGCGGATAGGTTCAAGGGCCGAGTGACGCGCATTTTCCGCGCGCCCGGACACAGGGGAGCCGGAATCGATGCATGTGGTCCTCGTCGCCGCCGACCCCTCGCTGATGCGGTCGCTGACCGCGATATTGGAAAAGCGCGTCCATGACGTGGTCTGTTTTTCAGACCCGCAGGAAGCGCTGGCCCATGCCGCCGCCCATGAAGAAGTCAGCGCCATGATCGTGGTGGAATCCCGCCACGCCATGCCGGGGCCGGAAATCTGCTGGGAGGCGCGCCTGCTGGAGAGTTTCGAGCGGCCCCTCTACATCTGCCTCATTTGCCGGCCGCTGAACTCGCAACAATTCATCGAGGCTCTGGATTGCGGCGCCGACGACGTGCTGCAATTGCCGCTTTCCTCGGACGAGCTTTATGCGCGCCTGCGCGCCGCCCAGCGTTTCATCCAGATGCAGCGCAAGCTCGTACACATGGCGACGCGGGATGGCTTGACCGGCCTGCTCAACCGCCCGGCCTTTTTCAGCCGCACCGCGAGGCTATGCCGCGACCGCGCCGCGCCACTCGCCGTGGTCATGGCCGACATCGACCATTTCAAGGCGGTCAACGACAGTTATGGCCATGCGGCCGGCGACAGGGCCTTGCGCGCCGTCGCCGACTGTCTCGGCGCTTCGCATGACATCGCAACAACCCATGAGGCGATCTGGCGGCCCGGATGGGCGGCGAGGAATTCGCGCTGCTGCTCGACGGGGCGGACGCCGACAAGGCCTGCCGCGCGGCGGAAAGCTGGCGCCATCGCATCGCCATGACCGACATCGACACCGGCGCGGGCGCTTTGCGGCTCAGTTGCAGTTTCGGCGTCGCCCTCGGCGCCCGGAGGACGACATCGACGCGCTTTTGCGCAAGGCCGACGCCGCGCTCTATGCGGCGAAGCGCGCCGGGCGCAACAGGGTGGCCTTTTTCGACGCAGATATTGCGCTGCTGCAAACACGGCCCGCCAGCCTCATCCGCGCCCCCGGACCCTCCGCTTTTGGCCGGCGACGGCAATCGGTTTGCTGAGTCGAGACGCCGCGCGAGTTCTCGACCACCCACCTGTTGTCCTCCGGCGTCGCCGGAACCATGGCGGCGAATGGCTCGGGCCTGCAAATGTCGACCCTGCGCAATCTGGCGCTCGCCTGGGTGCTCACCCTGCCGGTCGCCATGCTGCTTTCCGGCCTGCTCTACATGCTGTTCATCAGGATTTTCTGAGCGGCGGAAACGGAGAAGGGGCGGCCCTTACGCGCCGTCGGGGCCGCGCTTGAAAAAAGCGCGGCCTTTTCGCGTTTGGGCGCCGCCAAAACCCCCGCGCAAGTTTGCCGGCCGAAGATGCGGGCGTTGGCAAATCAGCGCCGGACCTTGAATGAGCGCCCGCGAACAAATCGAACGCCTGTTTTCAAATCTGCTCGCGCTCGGGCCGCGCCGGCTTGTGCTGCTGGCCGGCGATCGGCCTCGCCGTGTTCGCGCTCGTCGGCGCGCGGGCTATTATCTCAGCCGCCCCGCCAATGAGATTGCTCTATTCCGGCCTCGACAAGCAGGATGTGTCCCGCATCGGCGCGGCGCTGAAAGAGGCGGGGCGTGGGTTTCGACGTTTCCGCCGACGGCGCGACGGTCTATGTCGCTTACGGCGACACCGCCCATGCGCGCATGCTGCTGGCCGAACAGGGCCTGCCGCGCTCCGGCGGCACCGGCTACGAACTTGTTCGACAAGCTCGGCTCGCTCGGCCTGACCTCCTTCATGCAGGAAATCACCCGCGTGCGCGCGCTGGAGGGCGAATTGGCGCGCACCATCCAGACCATGCGCGGCGTCAAGGCGGCGCGCGTTCATCTGGTGATGCCGGACGAAGGCTCGTTTCGCCGCGCCAAGCAGCCGCCTTCCGCCTCGGTGGTGTTGCGCACCGAGGGGGCCGACAATGCCCTGATCGCGCAGGCGGTGCGCCATCTGGTCGCGGCGGCGCTGCCCGTCATGACGGTCGATCAGGTCACGGTGCTCAATGTCGACGGGCAATTGCTCGCGTCCGGCGCGGATGGCGCCGATTCCGGGCCAAACAAGATGCTGGCGCTCGAAAAAAGCGTCACCGACGAAATCCAGAACAATGTCCGCCGCACGCTCGCGCCCTATCTCAGCTTGCGCAATTTCCAGATCAGCGTCGCGGCGCGGCTGAACACCGACAAGAAGGAAACCACGCAGACCACCTACGACCCGGAGTCGCGGGTGGAGCGCTCGGTGCGCACGGTCAAGGAGACGCAGACCTCGCAGAACACCTCGACGCAGTCGCCGACCTCGGTCGGCCGCAATGTGCCGCAGCCCAACCCCTCCCAGGGCGACGGCAAGCAGGCCGCCGAGGACAGCCAGAAGAAGGAGGAGCTGACCAATTACGAGCTCTCCTCCAAGGTCACCATCGACGGTGTCCAACGGTTTTGCCATCGACAATCTGTCGGTCGCGGTTCTGGTCAATCGCGCCGGGCCTCGCCGCGACGCTCGGCGACAAGGCGACGCCGGAGCAGATCGACAAGCAGGTCGCCGAGATCGAGCAACTGGTCGCCTCGGCCGCCGGCCTGCGCAAGGATCGCGGCGACGTCATCAAAGTCGCGGCGGTGGATTTCGTCGACAGCGGCAAGGAGTTGGAGCCGGTGCCGCCGCGTGTCCATCGTCGAGGCCCTGATGCGGCAGTTCGGCACCATCGTCAGCGCGCTGGCCATGCTCGGCGTCGCCGCGCTGGTGGTGTGGGTCGGCCTGCGTCCCGCCACGCGCGCCCTGATCGATATGCGCGAAGCCTTGCTCGGCGAGGGCGCGCTGGCGCTGCCGGGCGGCGGCGAGGCGCGCCGATGGCGCGCTGCGAGCCGCAATTGCCGGTGAAGCCGCCGGAAGACGTGCCCCTGCTCGAAGACCTGAATTTCAGACGCAGCCGCGCGCCGCAGAAGCGGCTCGAACAGATGGTCGAGGTCGATGAGGCGCAGGCCGCCGCCATCCTCAAACAATGGATACGTCACGGGGAGCGCGTATGAAGCCGGTTCCATTCGCCGAATTTCTGGCGCGCGCAGCAGACCGCCGCCGCTCGCAACGCGCCAAAGAGCCTTTGCGCTGGCCGCCGCGCCGAGGAAAGCCGACGCCGCGGCGAGGCCGCGCGTTTCGCCCCTGCTGCGCGCAGGTCGAGGCGGCAAGCCGGACCTCGGGCCCTCGACCTCGCGAGCGCATCGAGCAGGGCCGGCTGCTGGCCTTCGAGGAGGGACGCGAGGCGGCGCGCAAGGAGCTTGAGGACGAGCGCGCGCGGATGCGCGACGACGCTGGCCGCCGAAGTCGCGCAAGAGCGAGAGAAATGGGCCGCGGAGGAGGCGCAGCGGCTGGCGAGCGCGCATCGCGCCGCTTTCGAGGATTTCGAGACGCGCTGCGCCCAGGCGGTCGCCAATATCCTGCGGCCCTTCATGGTCCCGCTGGCGATCGGCCGCGTGACCGAGGCGCTGGTGGAAAATCTCGAGGCGCTGTTCGCGTCGCGCACGCGGGCGCTGTTCGAGATTTCCGGCCCGGCGGATCTGCTCGACGCCCTGCGCGAAAAATTCGCCGAGCGCGACGCGGCGATCGCCTTCAAGCCCGAGGACACGATCGACGTGCGCGTGCGCATCGAGGACACCATCATCGAAACCCAGCTCGAGGCCTGGATGACGGCGCTCGGCGCGCTGCCGCAAGAGGCGCAAGCGGGAGCGCCGCAAGATGGCTGACGAACGCGCATCCGGAAATCATCATCGTCCGCCGGCGGGTCGAAAGCGAGGAAGCGCATCACGGCGGCGCCTGGAAAATCGCCTATGCCGATTTCGTCACCGCCATGATGGCCTTCTTCCTGGTGCTGTGGATTCTGAACTCCACCAACAAGGATTCCCAGACCATTATCGCCCGCTATTTCAACCCGGTGAAGATGGAGGATTTCGCCAAGAACAAGAAAGGCATCCGCGAATCGCAGAAGGAGGAAAAGCCCGGGACCAATGACGGCGAAATCGACAAGACGCCGCCGGCAGGGCCGCAGCAGGGCAAGATCGAGGAAAAAGGCAAGGACCCGAACAAGGACATCAACGCCAAGTCGCTGATGAACGAAGAGACCCTGTTCCAGAATCCCTACGCCGCGCTCGATCAGATCGCCGGCAAGATTCGCGCTCAGGACAAGCCGAAAGAGGGCAAGGGCAAGCGGACAGGGCGCGGCGGCCGAAGCGGGATCGGTCGACGATTACCGCGATCCGTTCCGCGCTTCTGCTGCCGCACCCGGCGAGGATGAAGCCACAGCCGGTTCGGAAATGGTCAGCCCGGAAACGCTGCCGCGCCAACGCCGCCGCCGGCCAAAGCGTCGAGCAACGAAAGCCGAGTTGGCCAAGGGCGTTGCCGAGGCTGAAGGCAAGGAAAGCGCCCGCGCGGACGAGCTGAAAAAGGAAATCGCCAAGGCGATGCAGCTCCCGGCAAGCAAAGGCGAAGCGAGCCTGGGGCCGCGTCTCGACGTGCAGGCGACCGGCGAGGGCCTGCTCATCAGCCTGACCGACAGCGAGAGTTTCGGCATGTTCGAAATCGGCTCATCGTCGCCCAATCCCAAACTCGTCCATCTGATGGACAGGATCGCGCAGAGCCTCAAGAACCAGCCCGGCGCCATCGTCCTGCGCGGCCATACCGATGGACGCCGCTATCGCAATGGATCGTCCGACAATTGGCGGCTGTCGGCGTCGCGCGCGCAAATGGCGCTCTACATGCTGGTGCGCGGCGGCCTGCCGGAATCGCGGATCGAACGCGTCGAAGGCTATGCCGACCGCCATCTCAAGATCGCCGACAAGCCGGAAGCGGCGGAAAACCGCCGTATCGAAATTCTGTTGCGCAAGGCGGCGCCATGAAACGCGTCATGACTCGCCTCAAGGATTTGGCCAGCAGGCTGTCATTACCGAAAATCGGTTGCCAAATGGCTGTGCCGAACATGCTGTGGTTGAAAACCGCAAGCTGCTCATCGGAGCCAGCGTTGTGACCTTGATCATCGCGGGCGGTCTGGCGTGGTTCATTGTCCGGCCGATGCTGATGCGGCCTGAGCGACTGGACGGCGCCGGAAACACAGCCTGTCGTCGCCGAAAAGGCGGAAGCTCCCAAGGAGAAGGCCGCGCCCGAAAAACCCCCGGAAGAAAAACACGAAAAAGCCGGCGAAGACACCAAGCTGGCGCCGCTCCGCTGCCGCCGCCCGAACCGCTCGACGAGCCGGAAATCCTGATCCGCCGCTTGCAGGATTTGCAGGAGCGGGTGGCGGGTGGCGACGCCCGCGTCCTATGCGGAACAGCCGCAACTGCTGCATCTGATCGCGCAACGTTTTGAAGCGCAGCCGCCGGAAATCTGGGCGAAACGCCAGGATGCGCGAGCGCTGATCCTGTATCTCCTGTCCGGCGGCGCCTCATCGGTCGGCCGCAAGATTCTCGACCGCACCGACATTCGCCGCGACGGAAACAGCTGTTGGCCAAGGGCGCCATCGCCTATCTCGAAGGCGTCGAGGGCGTCGATCGCGACACTCTGCTCAATCTCGACCCGCTCGCCCTCGATGTCAGCCTCGGCGCGCATGTCGCCTTCGTTCAGGCGAGTTTGCTGACCGGCATCGATCGCCCCAAAGCCCTGGCAAAACTCGATCTCGCGCGCCTGCTGGCGCCGGGCGGGCTGGTCGAGGAGGCGGCCCTGCGCCGCGAAGTCGGCTTGCTGTCCGAGACGGCGGAATTCGACAAATTCGCCGAACTGGCCCGGCAATATTGGCAACGGTTTCGGGACTCGCCCTATGCCCCGAATTTCCTGCGCCAGTTTCTGCTGTCGGCGGCGCGCGTCAGCGTGCGAATTTCGGTGGCCGAATGGACGCAACTCGACGAATTCATCAACAGCCTCAAGCCCGACACGCGACGCGCGCTTTATCTGGTCATGGCGCAATCGGCGGCGGTCAGCGGCAATTTCGCGCTGGGCGACTTGGCGGCGGGGCGTGCGCTGGACCTGTCTCCCGAAAATTCGGTCGAGCGCCAGCGCGCGCTGCTTTTTCGCGCTGCGGCCCGCGTTGGCGCTGCCGATTTCGCGCAGGGTCCGGTGCTGTTGCGCGAAGTGGATCGGGCAAGATTGCCGTCCGGCGATCAGCCGATTTACGACGCGGCGGCCCTTGTGACGGCGCGCATTTTTCGCGCGCCGGAAGCCCGTTTCGCCAGCCCGCCGCCCGGCGCCGCCAACGCCGTAGACCTGGCTACGGCGCAGGCGGAACGCAGCGTGAAAGACGCCGACGCCGCGCTGGTCCGTGTCGCCAAGAGCATGGAGAGGAAGACGCGATGAGCGCTGTGGTCTTGGTTCCGCAGGATAAAGCCGGGCTTTCAGGTCTGGTCGCCCGAAAAGCGCCTCACGGCGGCGTGCAGGACGATGACCCCGACGCCGATTTCGGCGCCGCGCTGGCCCAAACCGCCGACGCCTCGCCGGCGACGGCAACGCCGGCCGCTACGCGCGTGAAGGGCGGTGACAATATTTGGCGAACACTTGCTGCTATTTCCGACGAGGCGAAGGCGCCGCAACGCGCCGCGGGCGATTTGCCAGCCGACGCGACAGCGGAGGCTGTTTCTGCGCCTGCGCTCAAGCTGGCGCCGATGGCTACCGAAGTTTTGGACACACATGACGCCCGCTTACCGGCCAAGCCTGACATGCTTGCGGATGCGGCTTCGGTAGCACCGCCGCACGCCGAATCGCCCAACGTCGGAGCGGGTTTCGCGCGCGCCGGACAAAACGACGGCCAAAGCTCCTTCGACAATCGAGCGCGCCGCGCCGCAGGCGGAGGCGACGGCTTCGATCCCATTGCCATCAAATCCGCCAGCTGCCTGCGCCAAGCCTCGCCCTTCCCTCGATGCCTGCGGAAGAATCCAATTCCGCCTCGAGCGGGCCTTCCATCGATAAGGATGCGGTGGCGCGCATTGGAGCGGCTCTGGCGCCCCGCGGCGCGCAGGGCGCGGCGAGCGATCCGGGTTTGGCGGCGAAGTTCAGCGAAGAAGCCAGCGAAGGAACGACGACATCCGTTCATGTCGTGGCGCAACAGACCTGGCTGCAGCCGGTCAGCCCGATCTTCAGCCCCGGCCTGCGCCGGCAGGCGGCGGCGGATCGCGCGGCGCTGGAAACGCCGCAAGCCGCCGGCGGCGAAGTCCCCGCTGGCGGCAAGATTGAGGACCAGAGGCAAGGTCGAGGTCACCGGCAGAGGACGCGCCTGCCGCCGCAACGAAATCCCCGGCGCCCGAGCGCCAATCCCGCGCCTGAAAAAACGCCCCAATCGCCATCGAGCGCTCCCTGTTCGCCCGGCGGCGGAAATTTTGCGTCGGACAGGAGCGAGGCGGTGAAGCCTGCCGCAGCGGCGGTGGCGTCCCCGTCCGATGAGCTCCGCGCGGGGACTGGCGGCGGCGCCGCGCAAAAATCTCGAAATCACCCTGGCGTCTAGGGAATTGGGTGGTCTGGAGGTGCGCATGAAAAGCGCCGGCGACCGGCTCGAACTGGCTTTCGTCGCCGACCGGGGCGAAACCGCGCGCCTGATTTCCGACAAGAGCGCGGCGCTGACGAGCCAGTTACATGACGCCGGAATAGGCCTCGGCGGCATCGACATCAGCTCCGCGACGTCGGGCCAGGGCGCAAGCGGGGACGCGCCGACCGGTGGCGGCAGGCAGCCCAATCCTTCGGGCGGAGACTCCAACCCCGCGCCGCAGCGCCAACAGACTTCAGGCCGCGACAGGCAGGACGGCGATAATGAAATTGATGACCAGACCGGCGATGCGCCTTCTCGCGGCCAGCGCGGGTTTTATCTCTAGTGCCGCCGCAACGGCTGGACCGGTTTTTTCCGGCGCCTGCGAGCGGGAAATGGCGCGCGCCGCGCAGGTGGAAAACATTCCGCTCAGCGTGCTCTATTCGGTTGGCCTGACGGAGACCGGGCAGCGCGGCCACTTGCAACCCTATGCGCTCAACATCGACGGGGCGTGCGCGGGTGGCGGGCGATCTGCCCGAAGCCTTGCGCCTGTTTCGCGCGGCGCAGGCCGGCGGCGCGAAATTCATCGACATTGGCTGCATGCAGATCAACCATCGCTGGCATTCCGCGCGTTTCGCGTCGCTGGAGGCCATGTTCGACACCCGGCGCAATGTCGATTACGCGGCGCATTTCCTGAAGGAATTGCGGGCGCGCGAAGCAAGCTGGACGCTGGCGGTGGCGCGCTACAACGCCGGTCCCAACAATGATCGCGCCCAGAAGAAATATGTCTGCGCCGTCATCGGCAACATGGTGCGCTCCGGCCTCGGCGCCTGGACCGACAACGCGCGTAAATTCTGCGGGGCGTGAATTCGCGCGCCGGGTTCTTGTTCAGCCCATGCAAGAGACGCATAGTATCAGGATTATTGCTTCTGATTTTGGAGCAAGGCCATGTTTGCTCGCATATGGCGTTTCCTCGCGCTGTCCAGCCGATTATTTTTTGCCTGCCGCGTCAGCTTGTTGAGCGCATTTGGCGGACTGGCCTTGCTGGGATTGGTGTTGCAGGCGCAAAATCTTTTCGCCGATCTCTCGCATGGCTGGCTTTATTGGCCACTGTTCTTCGTCGCGCTGTTTTTCGTCTGGGCCTTTCCGGTCCATTACGGCGCGCGAACCATTCTCGATGAAAGCGGATGGCTGCTCGGCAGGCTGCGCCGCGCGCTGCCCGAACCGGAACTCGAACGCCTGCTCGCAAGCTTGCGCATGGAACTGGCCGGCGTGATCCTGTGGCTGCCGCGCCTTCTCGGCATATTGCCCTTCGTCGCGGTCGGACTCGGCCTGTGGTTCGCCGATCGCGCGATGGACGGCGCCCGTGTCCTGCCCGATGCGGCGCGCGCGCATGACCAGATCTTGTGGCTCCTGGTAGCCAATGTCATCGTGAGCGCGGTGTTCATCGCTTTCGTGATCGTCAGGCGCCCGATGCTTGCAAGGGCAATCGCTCGTTCCGAAGGACCGCGCGGCTTGCATCCTGGCCAGGGGCGGATGGAGCAAAATCTGGTTTTTCTCGCCCGGCTATCGATCGCTGGGACGGCGCTGGTTTTCCTTGTCGCCTATTTCTGTCCCCATTGGCTGTCGGCGCATATTCCGCGCGCCATGCTCATCCCCTTTCTCTTCGGCTCGCCGGTGCTTTCGCTCAGCCAGCTGGCGCGGCTATGGGCGACCGTTGGGGCTTCCCGGTGCTGACGCCTATCCTGCTTTTTTGCTTGCTCGTCACCGCCAGCAATAGCCATTTCAACGATCTGCGCCTGCTGCCGCCGGATCCCGGCCGGCTTGCGCAGCGCCAGATCGAGGTCGCCGAGGCGGTCACGCGCTGGCGCGCCGCCAATCATTGCTCGGGCGCGGATTGCCCGGCGGCGCTGATTGTCGCGGCCGAAGGCGGGGCCAGCCGCGCCGCCTTCATGGAGGCGACCCTGCTCGGCGAAATCATGGACCGAGCGCGCGGCGCGGCGGGGCAAGGGTTTGGGCAAGCGGCGGATTTGGCGCCGGGGCGGATGATTTTCGCCATTTCCGGGGTGTCCGGCGGCGCCTATGGCGCGGCGGTGGTAAGGGCGGCGCTGACCGAGGCCGCCGAAACCGACCATGCGCCACCCTGCCGCTTCGCTCCCGCCACCTGGTTTGGGACGGGCAAGCCGGCGATTCCCAGTCCGCAGACCTCCTGGCGCTCCTGCCTGCAGGCTCTGGTTTCCGGCGATTATCTTTCGAGCGGCTTTATCGGCCTCGGCTTCCGCGACAATTTTGCGCCGCGCAAATGGTTTATCGGCCCGACGTCCTGGCTTGATGATCGGGCGGCCTTGCTCGAACAATCCTGGGAGGCGCATTTCGCCCGCATCACCGGCGCCGCCGATGGCTCCAAAGGACTGACCCGCCCGCTCGGCTACGTCCAGAACGCCGGCGAGTGGCTGCCGCTGCTGCTGCTCAACGGAACGTCCGTCGAAACCGGCCGGCGGATCATCGCCACCGATCTCGTTTCCACGGCCAGACAGGTCGAGATCCCCTCGCGTCTCGCGCTTTATTCGGCGGCTTACGATTTCTTTGAAATGCTTTCCACGCCTTGCGCCGGAAACGGCGACCCCTGTCCGCATGGACCGCGCTTCCCGGAAGACGACCCGAAGTCGCGCGACGCGCCCGATGTGCGTCTCTCGACCGCCGCCCTGCTCAGCGCGCGTTTTCCGATCATTTCTCCGGCGGGCGTGTTGCGTCGCGAAAAGGGGAAGATGGGAGACCGCGTGGTCGATGGCGGCTATTTCGAAAACGCCGGCATTACAACCGCGCTTGATCTCGCCGAGGCTTTAAAACGCCTGAACGTCACGCCCGCGATCCTCTGGGTGCAAAACGATCCCACCAGCGACCATGTGATCGCGTCGACCCCGCCGCGCCCCGCCGCGACGCCTTCGGTCGGGCCGCTCGACCGGAGCCTGTCGACCGCCGCCCTGGGCATCTTGGCCGCGCCGGTCGACACGCTGATCGCGACGCGCGCGGGGCATGGCGCGGAAGCCGCCGATTTGGCGGACCAGACCCTGGCGCGACTCAACGGGACCGACGGCGTCAGCTTTTTCAAGATTGGCGTGCGCGAGCAGCCTGAGATTGCTCCGGTGGCCGGCGGCGATCCGTCCTTCGAGGCGGAATGCGGCGCCTGAACGCCTGGCCGGCAAGTCCCTGGCCATGACCAAGGTGTCGATGAGTTGGTGGCTGTCGGAGGCGGTACAGGCCGATCTCGACGCGCAATTCTGCGACATGGGCAACCGCAGCGGCCTCAATGACCTGATGCAGCGTATCACCAGGCCAGCGGAGCTGATTAGCGCCAGAACGGCCGGGCCTGTTTGAATTTCTTCCAGCTCTTGGCCAGCTTTTCGTCGGCGATGAGCGAACCGCGCGCGAACCAGCCGGTGACCACGCCGGCGGCGCGGGCCGCGTCAATGTCATGCGGCAGGCTCAGAAAATGTTCGGCGCTCGCCGCGTCATTATGGGCGCCGAGCAGGCCTTGCAGCAGCGCCGTCCCGCGGATGAAATTTGAGGCGTCGCGCGCATCCGTAAAGCAGGACGCGAAAAATTCGCAGCCGTAGCGCAGGTTCTTCAAGGCGATGCGCGCCAGATGCCGCTCCTCGTCGGGCAGGTCGGCGAGATTTTTGCCGCGCCGCAGGACGCGCTTGTAAAGCCGCTCCAGCGCTTCGCTGGCGAAAACCACCACCGGCTCGGTGAGGCTGGCCAGTTGCGGGCCGGAAACGGAATTGCGCCAGCCGCGCCGCTCGACGAAAGCGCTGACCCGCATGACGAAGCCCGTGGCCAACGGCGATTTGAGCAGGGCGCGGACGTCCCTGTAAGCTTCGAGGCGGCGCGCCTCCAAAGCCTCCATCAGGGGCGTGAAATTCTTCTTGTCGCCGAGATGGGCGCGCGGGCCTTCCTCGACCAGTTCGCGCAAGGCGTCGCAATCGCGCGCCGTTCCCATCGTCGTGGCGAGGTCGCGCGCCTCCGCGCGGAAAAGCTCGAATTCGGGGCAGGGGATGACGCGCTTGAACATGGCCAGCGCCGCGCGCAGCCGCCGCAGCGCCACCCGCATTTGATGGATGGCCTCGGGATCGTCGCCTTCGCGCAGGGACGCCCAGTTGGCGACGAAATGATCGATATTGCCGAGAATGATCCGCGCGATGGCTTCGTCGAAGATGAGTTCGGGCGGCAGCGCCGCTGGCTTGGCCTTGACCGGGCTCGACAGGAGGCCCGTGGCGAGGCGATAGGCGCGCTCGGCCTTGCTGACGATGTCGAGCCGCAAGGGCAGGCTCTCCGCCACGGTGGCGGCAAATTCATAGAGGTCGCGCGCTTCGCCGGTTTTCAATTCCAACTCGACTTCGCGCAAAGGGCGTGTGCGCTCGCCAGCGACGATCTGGCCCTCGTCGAAGGCCGCCTCGATCCGGGCGGCGCCGCGAGGGATCAACCGCAGCGATGCGCGAGACGCGGGTCTCGTATCGGGCCTCCAGCGGCTTGTCGCCGACCAGACCCCGCACCATTTCGCCCATTTCGCCGCCGAAAAGCGACAGGTCGGGCAGGAGGCCAGGCGCTGGAATTTCGATTTCGCCGCGCGAAAACGGGCCTTCGCTGGCGGCGGGAATCCATTTCAGGGTCATGACCGGCGCCTTGCGTCCGTCGCGGCGGATGCGCAGGGCGATGCGGCGTTGCTGCAAGTCCGATTCCGCCGTGTCGAAATAGATCGTGGTCAATTTGCGCGCGGGCGAGGCGGCGCCGGTCGAAGGAAACAGCGGCGAGGCGAGGGCGGCGGCAAAGCCTTCGGCGTCGGTCACGAATTTGACCTCGACCTCGCGGGAAAGGTCGGTGGGCGCGGCTTTGACCGCGTCTTGCTCCGTCCCTTCCGCGCGCGACCCTGCTGCGACGCCAAGAGTTTCGACAAGGGCGTCGGAGGCGGGGGCTGTGATGGATGCAGTCACGATCAACTCAAATTGGAATGGAACTGGATCCGAACTCGCAGGCAAGCTCAAGATTTTGCTGAGTCTTCATCTCTAAAACAATTCGCAAAAAAAGGCGCTTTTTTTTAAGGGGAATTGGCTGTCACGCTCAGAGACGGCGCGCGGCTCTGGCCTTTAAATCGATTTCCAATCAATGAGTTGTGTACAGTGTTCTCGCCAAGGAAAATTCGTTAAGGCTTCATGGCGTCGGCCGGGACTCGTTTCGCGTGCCGTTTTCATCGGCGCGCCGACCGATAAAGCGCACGGAATAAGGGTAGCCGGGAACGGCGGCCGCCATCGCCGCCGTAAAATGCATCGGCGTGCAGGCTTTGATCGCGGCGCCGATCGAGTCCCGCACGGCCTCGTCGGACATTCCTGGCGCGGCTTTGACATAGGTGATGCGCGGCGATCCCTGCACGAGGCCACGGCTGTCGAACCCAAACCTGATGGTGATTTCAACCGTATCCCCGCGGGCGGAAACGGCGGCGACCAGCAGGCGGCGAGTCTGTTCGGCGGCTTGCCTCGGGCGGCTTATCGTAGCCGTGGATGATGGCGCGTCATCTGACTTGGGTAAGGTCTTAGCGTCCTCGGACAGGATTTTGGTGATGGTGATCACCATGCCTCCCGGCAAAGGCGGCGACGCGCCGCCGTAATTGAGGGGCGGGAGGCCCATCGGCGCCGGGGGCTCAGAAACGGGACCCTGCGGAACGAAGATTGGAGGAGGCTGCACCGGGGTGGGGGAAAACGGGATTGGGAAGCGGGGCGGGCGATGCGGACGAAAGCCATGCCTCGCCACCGCCGGGCCGCAGGCCAGCGCGAAAGCCGCGATCACAAAAAAGAGTGTCAGATTTCGGGACGCTCATGGCTTCGACCCTGATCAGGCTTCTTGACGGACCCGACCATCAAACGCCCGAATTCGTTCCCGCGTCAGGCCGGAAAATCCAGCACGCCCGCTTGGCCCGCTTCGGTGCCGAACACCAGCCTGCCGCCAGTGGCGTCGAAGGTCAGAGCGGTAATGGCGTCGCGCGCGCCTTCCTCGGTGCGTCGGACGAGAACTTCGGCGCCATCGTTCAGCCGCACCATCAGAATCCAGCCGTCGTCATAGCCGATCAGGACGATCGGCGCCTTAGGGTGGAAGGCGACGCGGGTGACGATCACGTTCGGACGCACGCCGCATTCGCGCGGCGGTTGGCCCATCGGGCCGTCCTTGCCGGAAAAGGGCCACACGATGCAGCCGTCGGCGCCGGATGTGGCGAGCCAGCCGCCGTCATGCGACCAGTCGAGCGAGCGGCTCTTGGCCGGATAGCCGGTCATGCGCATGTTCTTCTTGTCGGCGATGCGCCAGCCATGCAGCATGTTTTCCTGCATCGAGGTGACGACGAAACGCCCATCCGGCGAAACTTCGGCGTCGAGGTGCGAGCCCTTCCATTCCAGAAAATCCGGCGCGGCGGCGGTATTGGGAAACCAGAGGCTGGCGCCGTTATAATGGGCGATGGCGAGACGGTAACCTTTGGGGAAAAAGGCGAGGCCGCGCACGCTGGACGGCGCGGCCCAGGATTTCACTTCACCCTTGGCGTCGCGGGCGCGCACGGTTTTGCCGCTTGACCAAGCCACGGCCCCGTCGTCGCGGCAGGCAAGCGCATCGATCCAGCCTTTTTCCGTGGCGATGGTTTCAATCTTGCCGGAAGCGTCGGTCGCAACCACGCGGCCGTCGTCGCCGCCGGTCAGCACACGCCTGCCATTGAAGACGGCGACCAGAATGGCCGCGTCATCGTGCGGCCCGACGCGCTTTTCAGCTCCGATCTCCGCCAGAACGACCGCGCCGTCGGCCAGCGCCAGCACCGGCGTGCGCCCGAGGAAACCCGCGCCAACGACACCGGCGCCCGCGACGATCGGCGAGATAAGGCCGGTGAGGGAGGTCTGGCTCATGAAGCTAGAGCCCCACCACGGTTCCAAACGGATGATACTGGAACATCCAGTTTTCCGACAATGCCTTGCCGCCCTGTTTCAGCATGGCGCGCAGCTCGACCGGGTCCTTGCCTTCGACGTCGGCGAGGTCGAATTGCACCCGCCAATGACCGGGCACGCCGTCCGGCACCGGCTCGATCACGCGGTAGTCGGTGAATTTTCCGCGAGAGGCCTCGATTTCGAGTTCCGGCTTGGTCCCGAAGGGGAGGTCGTTGAGCGGGCCGCCCAGAAATTCGATCAGGAATTTGCGCACGTTTTTGGGACGCGGCTGGCCCGGGCTGGCCGCCATTGCCAAGGCGCGTCGCGACGACGCGGGCGAGCGGCGAGGGGAAGGGCTCGTCGGCCTGCCAGTGCAGGCGATAGGAGAAGTTGAACTCGGAGCCGGCGATGGCCGGCGCGGCGGGCACCCACATGGCGACGATATTGTCGTGGATCTCGTCGTCGGTCGAAAGCTCGACCAGATGGATGGCGCCCTTGCCCCAATCGCCCTTGGGCTCGACCCACAGGCTGGGCCGGCGCTCGTAATTCACGCCGTCGAGATAATGGTCGAACACGCGGTCGCGCTGGAGAAGTCCAAAGCCTTTCGGCGTAGGTGTCGCTGAAGGCCGAGGCCATGATATGCGGCGGATTATTGAGCGGGCGCCACAGACGACCGCCCCAGCCCGTCGCCATGGCGAGACCGTCGGAATCATGGATTTCCGGCCGCCAGTCCGTTGCCGTCGCCTTGGCGGTTTCGGAAAACCAGTACATGGAGGTCAGCGGCGCGATGCCGAAACGCACGATGTCGCCGCGCAAGAAGAACGACTGGTCGATGTCCATGATCACGCCTTCGCCGCGCGTCATCAGAAATTTTACCGCGCCGACGATCTTCGGGCCTTCGAGCAGCGCGTAAACCGTGACCGTGTCGCCCGATTGCGGCCCGATATAGATCTGGGTCCAGTCCGGGAATTCCTCGTCGCGGTCGGCGACGGCGGTGTCGAGCGCGACGCCCCGCGCGGAGAGGCCATATTGATGCAAGTCGCCGATGGCGCGGAAATAGGAGGCGCCGAGGAAGGCCACCCAGTCGTTGTGATGCCAATCGAATTTCGGGCTGTCCTTGGCTTCCTGGAAGCGGAAACCGGCGAAACCGGCGCCCTTGGGCAAGCTCCTGGCCGGTGCGTTTTCCGGCATGTCGAAATAGGACGGATCGTAGACGATCTCGCGGGCGGCGTCGTTTTCGACGACATAGATGTCGACCGCCTTCTTGAAGAATTTGCCGAGATGGAAAAACGTCACCGGGAAGCGATTGGGCCCCTCGGCGAACAGCGCATAATCGTTGTTGAAGCGGATCTGGCCCCAGGCCTCATAATCGATCTTTTGCAGGATTTCCGGCGAGGGCGTGGCGGGTCCGCGATAGGCCTGATGGGCCATGGCCTTGGCCTGCGCCTTGAGCGTGTCGAAAGTGAAGGGTTTTGCCGGTCCGAGTTTTAAGCCCGGCCGTCGCCGCAATGGCCGGGCCGCCGCCGGAGACGGCCAGACCCGCCACGGTCGAGAGGGCGAGAGTCTTGCAAAAGGTGCGGCGATCGAGGGAGTTTGGCGTGAGTGAGTTTGGCATGGCGTTCCGGTCCGTGCTGGGCGGAAAAGGGGGCGAAGAAAGGCGGGAGGCTCAGCGCCGGTAGGGTTCGTGCGCGATCGCCGTTTTCATGAAATAGAACAAGCCGACGAAGCCGATGACAATGAACAGGATTTCAATGGCGTGGCCGCCGGTCGAGCCGAGCTGGAACAGGCCGCCGAGGGCCCAGCCCGCGGCCCAGGAGGCGCCGACGAGCTCGGTGCCGACGAGAATCGCCAAAGCGATCAAGGTTCGGGCATGGGTCCAGTCGATGGATTTTTTCTCGGACATGAAAATGGCCCTTATGAATGTGGCGAAGCTCTAAACCATTGCCCGGCGCGGCGCAATGCGGCTTGTCAGCGCCGTCCCAAGCGGCAAATAAACCCCGGCGCTTGTCGCGGGTCGCTTTTTGGGGCAGAAAAGCGGACGTTTGCGCCTGTCGCAAATTCACGGAGCCAAGAGACTTCATATGGTCCTTTCCAAATCCCCTTTCGCGGGCGCCCTTCGCGCCGCTCTTCTCATCTCGCTTTGCGCCGTGGCGCTCTCGCCCAGCGCAAGCCAAAGTTCTGGCGACGGTCAATGGCTCGGAGATCACCGACGCCGACATGGCCGCGGCGCGCGACGACGTCGGCCCCTCCCTGCCCAAGCAGATGGACGAAAAGGCGCGCGATAAGGCGATGCTCGACTATC
This sequence comes from uncultured Alphaproteobacteria bacterium, assembly GCA_963813955.1. Classification (GTDB taxonomy): domain Bacteria; phylum Pseudomonadota; class Alphaproteobacteria; order Rhizobiales; family Beijerinckiaceae; genus Rhodoblastus. Next base: position 19,509 of record CAWFBN010000129.1, read on the forward strand.
TCATCGACGTGAAGCTGGTGACGCAGAAGGCGGCCGCCGAAAAGATGGACCAGTCCGCCGAATTCCAGAAGAAGCTCGCCTATTTCCGCGAGAAGCTTTTGATGGAAGGCTATCTGGGTCAGGTCGCCAAGGCGGGAACCACCGAGGCGGCGATGAAGGCCACCTATGACGAGGCCGCCAAGGCGCAGAAGCCGGAAGTCGAGATCCACGCCCTGCACATTCTCGTCCCGACCGAGGAAGAGGCCAAAACCGTTGAAAAGCGCCTGAAGGCCGGCGAGGATTTTGGCAAGCTGGCCGATGAATTGTCCAAGGATCCGGGCTCCAAGGGCGGCGATCTCGGCTGGTTCACCCAGGAGCGCATGGTGCCGGAATTCGGCGCCGCCGCGTTCAAGATGAGCCCGGACAGGTGTCCGATCCGGTCAAGACCCAGTTCGGCTGGCATGTCATCAAGCTGCTCGACAAGCGCCAGCATCCTTTCCCGCCGATGGATCAGGTCAAGGATCAGCTCGAACATTTCGTCGCCCAAAAGGCCCAGAGCGAGGCGATCGTGAAGCTGCGCGAAACGGCAAAGATCACCCGCACCGACGAGCCGGCCCCGGCTCCGGCCGCGCCCGCGCCCGCAAAACCGGCGGAAGCGCCGAAGAAGTAAGCTTCGGCTTCTCGACCCTCAAGTCAGGCCCCGCTTCGGCGGGGCTTTGCTTTGCGTGAGGGGACGAGACGCTGCAAGGCTTGGTCAATTTGGCGATCTAACTTGTCAGCTCTGCCGGGAGCAATGGCTGCTTCCGCCGGCCGCGTGAGAGGATGGCCTCGACAGCCCCGCCCACCCTTCGTCGCCAGTCTCGGCCAGAACCTGGTTCGCTACGTCGCGGGACGTTTCGCAAGTTCGACCGCGCCGGCTTTTTGGCGCACCCTGAAGACGCCATGGCGGCGCGGGCGTGCGGGTGCTCCGGGAAGATGCTCATTTCACAGGCGAGAAGACCTGATTGCTGAAGGGGGAAGCGGTCGGAACCTGGATCTTGATGAAGCCGACCTTGGCGGCCTGATGGCACGCATTGCAAGCCCCGGTGAGTTTTTCGAATGATTTCAGAAAGGCGTCGCGGTCATGGCCCGCAATAGCTTTGTCGACTTCCGCCAGCGCCGGCTCGCTGATATCGTCAATGAGCCTGGCGACGGGGACTTCGCCAAAAACGGGATAGTATTGCGCCGCGGAAGCGAAGCTCCTCTGCATCTGCCCAACCTCGTATTTAGCAAGATCCCAATTTTGCACCGCGCCGGCGAACGATAGTTTTAAATGACGCAATTGCGTTGCGCTCATAATGTCGGCAAGGTCCCGAGCGCCCGGGGCGACGGCTTGTTCCTCTGCGCAGACGCTCCAGAAAGCGACGCAAGAAAAGGCTGTGGCAAGAATAAATCTCATTTTCTCTCCCCGATTCGATACGTCGGCGACGCACGCTCGCATCCCAGCTATGCTTTCATGCTCAAAATAGCAGGATTTCCGCACCTCCGCGTCGTGCAGCCCTAGCTCCTCGAAACCTTCTAGTTGCTCCTCATCCGGGACGTTTCCAGAACGCTTTCGACCAATTGCGGGCGACGACTGCATTGGCGGTACGCACGGCCCGGCCTTCATCGCCAGTGTCGGCCAGCACCTTGTTCGCCACTTCACTCCACATTTGGCAAAGCTCGACTGTGTCGGCTTTTTTCGTTTGACGGGGCGCATCCTCAGGCCGCTAGGGCATTTTTGCCTCCGTGCTTCGAGTGCGCCCGAAAAGCGTGCGAAAAAGTGGAACCGGCTTTCCGCGCTCTTGAATGGTGATTTTGCGCTCTTGGCAGGCGCAGGAAAAGGACACAGATCAATCGCGCCGACGGACGAGCGAGAACCCGGCCTCACTGTTTGGGCTTGATCACATCCTCCCGCTCGCCCTTGGCGCCTGCGCGAAAAAGTGTGACGAAGTCCGTTAGTTCCGCCACCGGCAGGTCGGTGACGGCGACATAGGCGCGGTCGGCGTCGCTCCAGCGCGCCAGATGATAGCCTTCAAGACTGTCCAGCCTCAAAATTCTGTCGTCATGCCCGGACAAGGGCAGTTCGGTCACGTCGATGCGGTGTTCGCGCCGCCGATAGACGAGGGTCGGGACGACTTTTCCGTCGATGACCTCAACCCGGCCGCCCGCCAGCGGAAAGCCCGAAGACGCGAGATCGAGCGCGGCGACCGCCAGAGGCGCGCGTCCGGCCAGCCACGGCTTGACGACATGCCGGTCGCTGGAGACGACATCGACGCTCTGCCCGCCAATCTGCGTCCGCACGAAAGCCGACACCAATGCCTGATCGGGCGAGGGGATAAAGGAGGCCTGCGGCCGCAAGGATAGGGCGCCGGCGCCGGCGATCACGCCCACCAGCAGCGACGCTGCCATGGCGGGCCAAGGCGCGGCAAAAAAACTTGGGACGGAAAATCTCTCGCGCCAGGATTGTTTGGGCGGCGCGGCCAAAGCCGCCATACGGGCGCGGAGCGCAGCCGGAGCCGGCTCGACCGGCGCGGCGCGGCGCAGCGCCGCGTCCAACGCCTTGGCCCGCGAAAAATCCGCCGCAAGCTGCGGATCGGCGGCGCAGGCGCGTTCGAAAGCCAGCATGCCGCCCGCGTCGAGTTCGCCGTCGAGCGCGGCTTGAAGCTGCAAGATCTGGTCTTCCGCCGCGCTCACCTGTTTTCTCCCAAAAGCGCCGCCAGCGCCGAGCGGGCGCGGGCGAGACGCGACATGACGGTGCCGATCGGCGCCTCGGTCGCGGTCGAAATTTCACGATAGCTCAAGCCGTGGATCGCGCGCAGGGTCAGGGTCTCGCGCAAGGCCAGAGGCAGGTCGGCGAGGCCGCGACGCAGGCTTTCGTTTTCGTCGGCGGCGATGAGCCGCGCTTCGGCGCCGGGTGATGGCTCGTGCGCCTGCAAAATCCCTTGGCGTTCGAGATCGCCAATTTCGGCGTCGGCGGTGGCTGCGGCATTTTTTCGCGTCAGAAACGTCAGGGCGACATTGCGAACGATGGTCAGCAGCCAGGCGCGCGGCTGTTCAACCTGTTGGGTCTCCAGAGCCGCCAAAGCGCGCAGGCAAGCGTCCTGCACAATGTCCTCTGCGTCGACGCCATTGCGTACAAAACCTTTGGCGAAGCTGTAGGCCTCGTCAAGATGAGGAAGGACGACGGCCTGAAACCGTCGCCGCGCCGTTTCGCTGACAGTCAAAGGCAAATGTCCCCGACCAGGCATTAGCGGGCGCGCGTCTTCAAAAATGCGATGATATCGGCGCGATCCTTCGCTTGATCGAGATGATAGAACATTTTGGCGCCGGGGAGAAACGCCTGCGGATCGGCGAGCCATTGGTCGAGCGTGGCTTCATCCCACACGAAGTCGGCGTTTTTCAGCGCGTCGGAATAGGCGAAGTCGGGCAGGGATCCGGCCTTGCGCCCGAAGACGCCACGATGGCGCGGTCCGATGTCGTTGGTGTCGAGCGAATGGCAATCCTGACAGCCCTCGTACAAGGCTTCGCCGCGCGCGGCGTCGCCGCCAGCCAAAGCCGCAGGAGCGCAAGCCACGGGCGCCAATAGCGCGAGCGCGTAAAAAAATCGGACCGACATGGCGAGCCCTCACTTTTACGCGTTCACCTGGCAAGGGCTGCTTCGGCAAGCGCGGTATCGGTAACGGCGAGCGGGCCGGCGCCGGGCGCATAGGCGACCTGAGCGATGCCGAGCAACTCGCGCAACTTTCCCGGCGGAACCCGCAGGGGGCCGGGCGCCGGCGCCGTTCCGGGGGCGGGTTGCGGAAAGGCGGTGGAGCGGGCGGTGTGAAAAGTCACGGCCCCTTCGACCTTCTGCATCACCTGATGGATATGGCCGTTGAGCACCGTGACCGAACCAAAGGGCGCGAGCAGGGCCAGCGCCTGCTGCGAATCCTCGGTGCCCCAGCCCCATTCGGGCGCAATCGTCCACAGCGGAATATGGCAGAACACCACGATGGGCGTCGAAGCGGTTTTTCCGTGCAAGTCGTCGGCCAGCCACGCCAATTGGTCGGGCCCGAGGAAGCCGAGGCCATTTTTTTTCAGATCCACCACGTTATTGAGCGAGATGAAATGAACGCCGTGATGGTCGAAGGAATAATAGGCGCCGTCCCGCGCGCCTTTGCCGAACCGCTCCATATAGGTCTTGGCGGTGGCGGCGTCTAAAATGTCATGCTCGCCCGGGGCGTAATGCACATCGAGGCGCACCCGGCCGATGGCCTTGGCCGCGTCGTCGAATTGCTGCGGCAGGGCGAGATGGGTGATGTCGCCGGTATGGATCATGAAATCAGGCTTGATCGGCAGGGCCGCGACCTGATCAAGCGCCTCGTTCAATGTGCCGAGCGAATTGGGATTGGCCGGCTTGTCGAAGCCGACATGGCTGTCGGAAATCTGCACGAAGGAAAATCCCGTCGCCGCCGCCTGCGCCGAACCGATCAGCCGCGAGGCGGGGACGCCGCCGGCAAAATTCCACACTACGCCCGTCCCGGCCCAGGCCATGCATTCGAGCACGCGGCGGCGGTTGGGTGTTGATTCGCGTTTGCTGGTCATGGCGCTCTCCTTCGACATTGGGCGTCGATGAGGAGACTCAGGTTTCGGCCGCTTTATTCCCTTGCGCGGAAAAAATCGGCTTGACGCTTGTCCGCTGTGCGCTGCAAATCCCGTCAGGTCCACTCCACAGGAATACCGCCCCATGGCCAAAGCCGCCCACGTTTCCCCGCTCGCGCCGAAAACCTTCGCCGATCTGCCGCCGATCGACGGCGTGCGTCTGGCGACGGGCGCCGCCGGCATCCGTTACAAGGGCCGGACCGACGTGCTGCTGGCGGTGTTCGATAAAGGCGCGACGGTTGCCGGCGTTTTCACCAAGTCGAAGTGCCCCTCGGCGCCGGTGGACTGGTGCCGCAAGAATTTGTCGCAAGGCAAGGCGCGCGCGCTGGTGGTCAATTCCGGCAACGCCAACGCCTTTACCGGCAAAGCCGGCAAGGCGGCTGCGGAATTGACGGCAAAACTGGCGGCCAAGGCGGTCGGCGCCGATGAGGAGGAGATTTTTCTCAGCAGCACCGGCGTGATCGGCGAACCGCTCGACGCGAGCAAGTTTGACGGCGTTCTGGAGGCTTTGGCGGCGCAGGCGCGGCCCGACGGCTGGCTGGACGCGGCCAGGGCGATCATGACCACCGACACTTTCCCCAAAGTCGCGACGGCCAAGGCGAAAATCGGCGACGTGGAAGTAACGATCAACGGCATGGCCAAGGGCGCGGGCATGATCGCGCCTGATATGGCGACCATGCTATCCTATGTCTTCACCGACGCGGCGATCAGCGCCGATGCCCTGCAAAAGCTGTTGTCCAGGGGCGTGAAGGAAACTTTCAATTCGATCACTGTCGACAGCGACACCTCGACCTCCGACACCTTGATGCTTTTCGCGACCGGCGCGGCGGAACAGCGCGGTCAGAAAAAGATCAAGAAGGCCGGCGACAAGAGCCTGAAGGATTTCGCGGAAAAACTCGACGCGGTTCTGCTCGATCTGGCGCAACAGGTGGCGCGCGACGGCGAGGGAGCGCGGAAATTCGTCGAAGTGCAGGTGACGGGCGCCGACAGCGACAAGGCGGCCAAGAAAATCGCCTTTTCCATCGCCAATTCGCCGCTGGTCAAGACCGCGGCGGCCGGCGAGGACGCCAATTGGGGCCGCGTGGTGATGGCGGTCGGCAAAGCCGGCGAAAAGGCCGAGCGCGATCTACTGTCGATCTGGTTCGGCGATATTCGCGTGGCCCATGCGGGCTTGCGCGATCCCGATTACGACGAGGCGGCGGCGACCGCGGTCATGAAGCAGGACAAGATCGTGATTCGCGCCGACATCGGCCTGGGCAAGGGCAAGGCCAAGGTCTGGACCTGCGACCTGACCAAGGACTATGTCGCGATCAACGGCGATTATCGCTCGTGAGGCTGTTGCTGGTCGTCGCCGTTGCGCTGATCGACGCCGATAACCGGATTTTCCTCGCCCAGCGCCCGCAAGGCAAGTCGCTGGCCGGGCTGTGGGAGTTTCCCGGTGGCAAGGTCGATCCCGGCGAGCGGCCCGAACAGGCCTTGATTCGCGAATTGCATGAAGAATTGGGAATCGAGGTCAAGGACGCCTGCCTCGCGCCGCTGACCTTCGCCAGCCATGCCTATGACGATTTCCACCTGCTGATGCCGCTTTATGTCTGCCGCCGCTGGCAAGGTTTTGTCACGGCGCGCGAGGGGCAGGGGCTCAAATGGGTTCTGGCACGGGAGTTTGCGTGACTATGCTATGCCGCCGGCTGATGAACCGCTGATTCCGGCGCTGGTCGAACTTCTGGCCTGAAAAATCTTCGGAACTTCTTACGCTGCGATGCATTAGGGACTGTTCATGGCCTGTTCAGCCGTTGACGGTTAATTCACCGTTTGCGGCGCAGCCATTCATCGATACGCGCAATGCCGGCGCAAGTGTGACACTTGGCGCATTGGAAGGATCACAAATATGTGACTAAAGACCTGCCTAAAGTTCGGGCTTGAACTAAATGCTGCAGTGCACCATATAGGGGTATAGGGTGAGGAAACGTTCCGGAGGTTGTCTCCACAGCGGCGAGAACGCCGCGAAACAGATAAGGAATAGACCACATGGAACAGGCAATGATCCATGGCGGCGTCATACGCAGACTATGGCCAGCCGATCTCCCGGCTTTTCGGGAGCACCTACTGCGCCTTGACGCGCAAAGCCGGTTCGACCGCTTTGCCATGGCGGTCAATGACGACTTCCTCATCCGTTACGCCGAGCGCTGCTTCGGCATCGACGATGTGATCTACGGCTATTACGTCGATGGGACGTTGCGCGGGGCGGGCGAATTGCGCGCGGTCGGCAACAACATCATCGGCGGGTCCGTGGAAGCGGCCTTCAGCGTCGAATTGATCTGGCGTCGTCGCGGCGTCGGAACGGAACTGCTGTCGCGCATCGTGCGCGCTGCGCGCAACCGCCGCGCCGACGCCCTCTACATGTCCTGTCTGGCGCGCAATGTCGCCATGCAGTCGCTCGCCCGCAAATTCTCCGCGGATTTGCGCTTCGAAACCGACGACATGACGGGCAAACTGGTGGCGCGTGCGCCGTCCGTCTCTTCGGTCTGGGGCGAGTTTGCTGATAATGCGACGAGTTTTGCGACAGCGATGCTCGATTTGCAAACCCGCGTCTTCTCAATGCAGCCACGCACCTGAGTTTTTCGGGCCTGAACAATGAATGAGAGCGTTTTCCTGAACAGGGAAGACGCTCTTTTTCTATGAGTCGGGCAAAAGAACGCGCCTTCGCTTATGGCGCGAAACCCTTCTCACCGGGTGTGCGTTGTGGTGATGGCCTGAACCACGCTCTGGTCGGCCTTGATCTCGGCCGGGGGTTGGCAGCCGCAAAGCCGGTCGCAATCCAAGAAAGCATCATAAGCGGGAGGAGAAAATGCTTAGAGCCGTTGTGATCGGACTTGTTGTCAGCATCGGCGTCACCGCGCCAATGGCAACCGCCCAGGCTGCATATTGCGCCAGATACGTGGGCGGCGAGGAGCGCATGAACTCCGGGGCGCATGCTCAATGCGGCTTCCCCAGTCTGTCGGCCTGCCGCGCCAGCGTTACTGAAAGAGGCGGCGGACATTGTTATAAAGGGTCGCGATGCGCTAAGCGCGACCGGTTCAGCTCATAAAAAAGGCGCGCCAGTTTGCGCGCCTTTTGCATTTTGTTTCGCGTCGTCTCAAACTCGCCGCGCAATCATCATGTTCTTGATCGATGCGATCGCCTTGGCCGGGTTCAGGCTCTTGGGGCAGGCGCGGGCGCAATTCATGATGGTGTGGCAGCGATAGAGCCGGAAGGGGTCTTCGAGAAAGTCGAGACGGTCGCCCGTGCTCTCATCCCGCAAATCGATCAGCCAGCGATAGGATTGCAGCAGGGCCGAAGGCCCAAGATAGCGTTCGCCATTCCACCAATAGCTCGGGCAGGAGGTCGAGCAGCAGGCGCAGAGGATGCATTCATAGAGGCCGTCGAGCTTGCTGCGATCTTCCGGCGTTTGCAGCCATTCCTTTTCCGGCTCCGGCGTCTCGGTCTTGAGCCAGGGCTCGATCGAGGCGTGCTGGGCGTAGAAAGTGGTCAGATCGGGCACGAGATCCTTGACCACCGGCAGATGCGGCAGAGGATAGATCTTGATCGGCGCTTTAAATCATCGGTGGATGTGGTGCAGGCAAGGGAGTTTTCCCCGCCAATGTTCATCGAGCAGGAGCCGCAAATGCCTTCGCGGCAGGAGCGGCGGAGCGTCAGGGTCGGATCGATCTTGTTTTTGATCCACAGAAGCGCGTCGAGGATCATCGGCCCGCAATCGTCGCGATCGACGTAATAGGTGTCGATGCTCGGGATTGAGGCCGTCATCGGGATTCCAGCGATAGATGTGGAATTCCGTCACGTTTTTCGACAGAGGCTTGGGCCAGGTCTTGCCCTGGCGGATCACGGAATTCTTGGGCAGTGCGAGTTCGACCATGGGGCTTGCTCTCTTACGTGCGCCGTCGCCGCAATTCGGTCGGAGGCGAAGCAAAGGAACGCCCGTCGCCGGGCGAAATTTTTTCAAGACCGGGGCCTTGCCCCGGTCCCGGTTGGACCTTGATCAGTACACGCGGGCTTTCGGCTCGATATAGCTGACTTCGTCGGTCATGGTGTAGCTGTGCACCGGACGGTAATCGATCTTCACCGCCTTGGCGGTGTCGTCGATGCTGGCCAGCGTATGCTTCATCCAGTTGACGTCGTCGCGCTGCGAGAAATCCTCGCGCGCATGGGCGCCGCGCAATTCCTTGCGGTTTGCCGCGCCGTCCATGGTGACGACCGCCTGAACGATCAGGTTGTCGAACTCCAGCGTCTCGATCAGGTCGGAATTCCAGATCAGCGAGCGGTCGGTCACGCGCACGTCGTCGCGGGCCTTCCAGACGTCATGGATGAGCTTGGAGCCTTCCTCCAATACTTCGCCGGTGCGATAGACCGCGCAATTGTCCTGCATGACCTTCTGCATGCGCAGGCGCAGCTGCGCCGTGGGCGTGCCGCCCTTGGCGTTGCGGTAATGGTCGAGGCGCGACAGGGCGAGATCGGCGGAATTTTCCGGCAGATAGTCCTGCTTGGCGCCCGGCTTGATGATTTCGGCGGCGCGCAGGCCGGCGGCGCGGCCGAACACCACGAGATCGATGAGCGAGTTGGAGCCGAGACGATTGGCGCCATGCACCGAGACGCAGGCCGCTTCGCCCAGCGCCATCAGGCCGGGAACCACCACGTCCGGATCGCCGCCCTTCTTGGTCAGCACTTCGCCGTGATAATTGGTCTGGATGCCGCCCATGTTGTAGTGGACGGTCGGCAGCACCGGGATCGGCTCGCGCGTGACGTCGACGCCCGCGAAAATCTTGGCGCTTTCCGAAATGCCGGGCAGGCGCTCATGCAGGATTTTCGGGTCGAGATGGTCAAGATGCAGGAAGATGTGATCCTTGTTCTTGCCCACGCCGCGGCCTTCGCGGATTTCCATGGTCATGGCGCGCGAGACCATGTCGCGCGGCGCCAAATCCTTCACCGATGGGGCATAGCGCTCCATGAAGCGCTCGCCGGACGAATTGGTCAGATAGCCGCCTTCGCCGCGCGCGCCTTCAGTGATCAAACAGCCCGCGCCGTAAATGCCGGTCGGATGGAACTGCACGAACTCCATATCCTGCAACGGCAGTCCCGCGCGAAGAACCATGCCGCCGCCGTCGCCGGTGCAGGTATGGGCCGAGGTGGCGGAGAAATAGGAGCGGCCATAGCCGCCGGTCGCCAGAATAACGAGCTGGCCGCGGAAGCGATGGATGGTGCCGTCGTCCATTTTCAGGCAGACGACGCCGCGGCAGCGGCCTTCCGCGTCCATGATCAGGTCGATGGCGAAATATTCGATGAAGAATTCGGTCGAATTTTTCAGCGCCTGACCATAGAGCGTATGCAGCATCGCATGGCCGGTGCGGTCGGCGGCGGCGCAGGTGCGCTGGGCCGGCGGGCCGCGCCCGTAATCGGTGGTCATGCCGCCGAAGGGGCGTTGATAGATCTTGCCCTCGGCGGTGCGGGAGAAGGGGACGCCCCAATGCTCCAGTTCATAGACGGCGGCCGGGGCGTTGCGGCACAGATATTCGATCGCGTCCTGGTCTCCGAGCCAATCGGAGCCCTTGACGGTGTCGTACATGTGCCATTTCCAGTTGTCCGGCCCCATGTTGGCGAGCGAGGCGGCCACGCCGCCTTGCGCCGCCACCGTATGCGAACGGGTGGGGAAGACCTTGGAAATGCAGGCCGTGCGAAGGCCCGCCTGGGAACAGCCGACGGTGGCGCGAAGACCCGCGCCGCCCGCGCCCACCACCACCACGTCGAAGGTGTGGTCGACGATCGGATAGGCCTTGCCGCCGATGGCCGCTGCGGCCGGGGCGTCGTTGGATGCCATTGGATTAACCCTTGCGAATGGGAAGACAATCTCGGAGGCGCGCCTTCAGCGCGCCCCGCCGAAAACTCAGGTGAAGCTCAGGCGCAGCAACGCGTAGATGATGGAGACGCCGATCAGTGTGCTGAAACAGATGTTGGCTATCAGGGACATGAGCTTTTTATGTTCCACGTGAACATAATCCTCGATGATCGCCTGCATGCCGAGAGTCATGTGCCAGATGCCGGCGCCGACGAACAGGATCAACAGGATGGCCGCGACGGGGGAGCCGAGCAGCGCCCGCGCGCTGTCGTAATCGCGTCCGGCGAGCGAAACGACGATGACGACAAAGGCGAAGGTCAAGGGCAGCAGCGCGAAGGCGGTCAGGCGAAGGCGCCAGGCATGCATCGTGCCCGACCTGGCCGAGCCCAGAGATTTTACGCGCGCGAGAGGGGATTTCAGCGAGGATTGCTTCATGGCGGGGCTCCTCAGCGCAGAATGAAGTGAGCGACCCAGATCAGGATCGTAAGGGCGGCGGCCGCGATGAGCGAACCCCAGGCGAGCTTTTTGCGCTCCTCGGGCTCAAAGCCCTTGCCTGCGTCCCAGATGGCGTGACGCACGCCGCCGACGGCATGAAGCATCAGCGCGAAGGTATAGCCGAACAGGACCAATTGGCCGAAGAACGAGCCGAAAAAGGCGGACGCGGTCTGGAAGGAATGCGAGCCGCCGGCGGCGGCCAGCAGATACCACGCCAGCAGAAGCGTGCCGATGTAGAGAAACAGGCCTGACACGCGATGTCCGCCCGAGACAACCATGGTCGGCGACAACTTGTAGATCAGCAGATGCGGGGAGAGCGGGCGGCGCTGCTCCAGCGGAAGCGGGGCGGGATCGGCCTCGGCCATGAAAATCACCCTTGCAGTTCGACGAATTGGAACGACGCGACTGTCGCGACATGGCTCAGCCGCTTATACGGTCGGAGCCTCTCACTAATCGAAACCACGCTGCAGCGCAATCGTCAGCGACTAAACCCTTCGGTGGACGCGCGCCGCTTCCGGATGCGGCGCCAAAACTCTTGCTAACGCGATGCAAACAGGCGAAATTCAATTCAACGAGGATTACGCGCTTGAAAGTTTCAACTTCACACCCGTCGGATATGTCGGTCCGCCGGTGGATTCGTTTCCTTGTTTTGGCGCTGACAGCGCTGGCGGCCGTGACTTTTTTCCCGCCTTCGCCGGCTTCCGCAGCCGCGCGGCTTTCCATCGATTCGGGTGGGGTTTCGCGCTCCGCCGTGGTGGTCTTGCGCGACCGGCTGAAGTTGCGTCGTCGCCCGCTGGTCATCGTGCTGCATCGCGGCGGCGGGATGGGCGCCCATATCCGCCGCCGCCTCGGGCTGGAGGAAGTTGCGGAATCGAACAAGCCGATTTTCGTCTATCCCGATGCGATCAACGGCGTCTGGCCAGCTGCGCCGGGCGCCGACGCCGATCGCGACGTCAAGTTCCTGCACGATCTGGTCGAGCATTTCATCAAGCAAGGCGCAGTCGATCCGCGCCGGATTTTCGTAGTCGGCGTGTCGTCAGGCGGCGTTTTCGCCTATCGTGCGGTCTGCGCCGGCATTGGCCGTCCAGTAGCCGGTCTCGCGACGCTGATTTCCGCCATGCCGGCCGACCTCGCCAATTGCGCGCCCGGGCCGGTGGCCTATGTCGCGGTCAGCAATGTGTCCGATCCGCGTATTCCCTTTGCCGGCGGCAAGGCGACCCTGACGGAGGCGAGTTTCGACGCCCTGCCGGCGGAGAGCGCCTTTGCGCTTTTCGCCAAAAATAACAGTTGCGAGCGCCCGGCGCGAGGACAAGACCTTTCCGGAACATGAACCGCGCGGCGCGACGAAATTCGTGCGTGGCTCGATCTTGACCTACACAGGCTGCAAGGCTCCGGTGGAGTTGATTCGGGTCGATGGCGGCGGGCATCGCATTCCCGGGCGCAGGACCGACCGTCTGGAGCCCGTCGCCGAGGAAGAAGATTTCGACGCCGCCCGCGCGATCTGGGAATTCCTCAAAGGCAACGGCGCCTGATCGACGTCGTTGCAACTTCGCTGGGCAATAGAGCTTTAGACGTATAGTTTTTGACTAAAATCCAGATTAAGGCTTGCGGGCGCGGCGCAAAAAAGGTTTTTTGTGGCGGCGCAACCTTCGCCTTGCGTCATTTTCCGCGCCTCCTGAACGGTCGGAAATCCAGACGTACCTTCCGCAAAATGGCGGCGCGGCCGCCCGAATTCGAGGATTTCATGAGCCCCATCGCCAATGAGAATGACGAAGCCCTCGCCCTGCGCGTTTTCGTGGCGGTCGTCGCCGGCATACTGGTCGCGGGCATCGCCGTCGGCTGGTTGTTCGGTCTCGCGGGCATCGGCGTTCTGGCGATGATCGCTACGGCTCTGATGCTGCTGCTCACTGTGGTGGTTACGCGCGGCTGAGCATGAGATAAAGCCGCCTCGGGACGGTCAACCGGTCTGGAAGGGTTTTGCACCTTGGCCGCTCCGAAAGGGGCGGCTTATATTTCATTGAGTTTGCTGCGCGGTCATGCGGCTTTGATGTCCATTGGGCTGAAATCATCGCCCTTGAACAATAAAAGCCGTCCACGAAGCAATCGCAGAAGGCTAAGGTTAAGCGTCGCCCGCCGACTCAACGCGGCATCAGCGCCCAGTAATCGAGATCGAGAATCACGCTCGGGTGGTAGTTTTCGCCATCCTTGAGCGGATGCTCGTGGGTCGGTTGGTCCTTGGTCGCGATGGTGCGCAGGCGCAATGCGCCGACATCGGAGCGGCCATGGATTTCGGCGCGCTCCAGCACTTCCGTCCAGGCAAAGACCGTGAGGCCGGCAAAAAGCGGGCTGACATGACGGCCGCCATTGATCGCCGCGATATGGAAGGCGTTGGCGAGGCCGTTGAAGCTCAGGGCGCGGGCCAGCGAGATGACATGGCCACCATAGATCAGGCGGCGGCCGAAGCGGCCCTGTCCCTCGGTATACTGGTTGAAGTGGACCTTGGCGGTGTTTTGGTAGAGGCGAGTGGCGATCTGATGCTCGGCCTCTTCCACCGTCATGCCATCGACATGGTCGATGCGCTCGCCGGGCAAATAGTCGCCCCAGCGAAATTTTGAGCCGGCCAGGCCGGTGTCATATTTGCGCGGGTCGATGATCGGGCAGGCGTCGCCAAGCTGGTCCGGGGCCAGAGCCTTCGGCAATTGCGGCGTGACCTCGGCCGGGGCCGGCGCATTCGGATCGCGCTTGCGCACCATCACCCAGCGCACATATTCGAGCACGGTCACGCCGCGCTGGTTGAAGCCGCGCGAACGGACATAGACCACGCCGGTCTGGCGATTGGAGTTTTCCTTGAGGCCGATGACTTCCGAGGTCGAGGAGAGGGTGTCGCCGGGGTAAACCGGAGCAAGGAAGCGGCAGTCGGCATAGCCGAGATTGGCAACGGCGTTGAGCGAAATATCCGGCACCGTCTTGCCGAAGACGATGTGGAAAACTAGCAGGTCGTCCACCGGGCTCTTGGCGTAGCCGATGGCGTGCGCGAAGGCGTCGGAAGACTGCACCGCGAATTGCGGGCCATAGAGCGCGGTGTAAAGCGCCACGTCGCCGACCGTCACGGTGCGCGGCGTCGCATGGACGATGACCTGTCCGAGCTTGAAATCCTCGAAGAAATTGCCGGTATTGGTCTTGCTCATCAGGGCCCCCGAACATGAATTCTTGTCGTCGAGCTTTAGGGCAAATGGACGCTGCTTGGCAACCGGCGGCTCAGCGCTTTTGCGCCAGCCAGCGCCTCCAGTTTTGCCGAGAGTTCGGCCGCCGTCGCCTTCGAGCGCCAGGACCTTGTGTCGGGAGGTCGCTCCTGACGTGATTTTGGTTCGGGAGGCCGGGATCTTCAGGCTTTTCGCCACCAGCTTGATCAGGGCGTCATTGGCCTTGCCATCCTCCGGAACCGCCCGCACCCGCGCCTTCAGCACAGATTGGCCGTCGGACAGCGTTTCAACGCCCTCCAGCGCGTCGCGCGACGATTTGGGCGTCAGGCGGACATGCAGGGTCAGGCCATCCGTCCGCGCCGCCCAAGGCCTGTCTGGCGGCGCGGACACAGGCGTCAACTCAGCAGGGCGCCCACGACCGCATTCATCTCCATCTGGATGAAGGAGAGCAGAAGCAGCAGCACGATCGGCGAAATATCCATGCCGCCGATGGCGGGCAGGAAACGGCGAATCGGCCGCAACGCCGGTTCGGTCAAGGCGTTGACGCCGTTCCAGATCGAGCGGACGAAATCATTGCGCATGTTGATGACGTCAAAGGCGAGGAGCCATGACATGACCGCCATGACGATGATGACCCACCAATAGAGGTCGATGACCATGTTGAGCACCCGGAACACCGGGATGATAAAGGCTGCGGCGGTGGACATGGCGACTCCGGAAATGCGCCGATGATGTTTTCGACCCGCAATGTTTAAGCCCTCGCGGCGCCGCAAACAAGTTTCGGCAAATAGGTTTTGGGATTTGGGTGCGTTTTTCGTCGGCGGAGATTGACAGGAAGGCGCCCGCGCCCTAAACACCGCCTCCGGAACGGGGCTGTAGCTCAGATGGGAGAGCGCTGCAATCGCACTGCAGAGGTCAGGGGTTCGATTCCCCTCAGCTCCACCAAAATTCATAACTAAACCAAATAGTTAGAATTTTGGTCCTCGATCCGATTTTCTCTAGCTACCACATAGCTACCAAGCGGCGGCTGTCACCATTTGTGTCGAGACGCACCCATGGCCCTGTGATTTACCAAGTCGTGGCAAGCGCAGGGTGCCACGGCATCGGGCGGGCAAGCCGCGCGCTTCCCCATCCGGTCAACGGTCTCCTTGTGATAGGCGACGCTCGCGGCGCTAGCGTGGTCGGCGACGGCGCTGGCGAGTTCCGCCACCGCCTGCGCATCGCGCGGATCGTCGTTGTTGTACCCTCCGTCGTCCAATAGGAGCCAAAGCGCCCGCGCCAAATTCTGCGCGGCGTCCAAATGCTCTTCGGTCGTTTCCAGATTGTTCGCCCGACTAGGATGATGGAGATATTTGACGCCGAGAGGTTTTTCCGTGGTCATAGATCGATCTCCTCGGCGTCGTCGCCTTCCATTTCCTTGATCAGATCGCCGAGCTTGCAATCAAGCTCGCTGATCCAATACGAGATGCCGCGCTGTTCGCTGGTGTCGTTCATGTCCGCGCCTTTCACTGCCGCGTTGACGGCGTCGAGGGCGTAACGGATTTCATTCAACTCCAGCACCTGGCGGGGCAGGTTCTTCAAAATCTCTTCAGCGTTTGCCATTGGCCCCGACCTCCCTCACGCCCGTGAATGAACGCAACAGCGCTTTGACTTGATTTTCAGGGATCACGCAGCCGGCCGTTGCTTTGATCAGGAGCTCTACCTTCCGCCTGGCCTCATCCAGCGTCTTCGGCGGATACGCGCAAATCCTCAAGATGGAACCCTGTAGAGCTTCGTGACGGCGGTCGTTTTCGGCGGCGAGAACCGAATAATTCGGATCACCCTCCTTCACGTAGTCGTCGAAGTCGCAAGTCTCGACAAGTGCCGCGTTGATCACCTCGTGCGCCCTAGACAAAGCTTCTACGGGGTCGTCGGCCTTTCGTGCCTTGCGGAGCGCTGTCATGGCGAAAGGCAAATCGGTAGCGCTCGCCGAAGCGGTGTTTCCAGACATTAGCATTGCTCCTAAGTTGATTTTTATCGCTTAACGTGATATCTTTCGCTCAAATTAGGCGATATGTCAAACGGTTTCAATCATAATGAGCGGAAGCAATCAAATCACAGGACGCCAGATCGCGGCGGCGCGGGCGCTGGCGGGGATCGGCCAGGCCGATCTTGCGGCTGCGTCAAAAATCTCTGTCCCGACGCTTCGCCGGATGGAAGCCAGCGAGGGCCAAGCGTCCGGCATTGCGAATAACGTCGCGGCGGTGCGCAACGTCCTCGAAGCTGCTGGCGTCGAGTTCATCCCCGAAAATGGCGGCGGTGCTGGCGTGAGACTGAGAAAAGCGGGATGGAAGGATTAGGCGAAAGGAACGACAGCCTTACGAATTTATATTTCATCAGCTTCGCTGACGTTCTTAATGGCGCGTCGCATGTATTGATCGAAAAGAGGAACCGTAAATTCTGTATCTCCATGAGATGGTGAGTATATCATACCCTTTTTTATCAAGGCACTTCGTGTTGGTGCGACGGAGTTAACTTTAACTCCAAGCATTTCAGCTATATCTCCAGACCGTTGTTTTCCGGCACCTAATTCAGCAAGCGCTCTCATGTACTTTTTTTCAGATGGATTGCAGCGTTCAAGCCGCATTTGGAAAAAACTTTTGTCCAACTCTAAAACAGCTGGAGCATCAGCCGACTTGGCGACTTCAATGTCAATGATATTCGTTGGGGACATGTTCCACGATGTATATGCCCATTGCTGTAAAAAGTATGGATAGCTCTCAGTTATAGAAAGAATATGACTTATTGCCGTATCGCTAAACTCAGCACCCTCTGCTTTTGCCGGAACTTGTAATGCATCAATAGCGTCCTGAGAGTTGAGCGCGCCGATATCAGGAAACCTAAATAGTCGCTCGGCATAAGATTTCGAGTTTCCGGCGAGCGCTCTAATTTGAGGGAGACCTGCGCCAATAATTATTACGGGTAAGCTTTTTTGATTTGTTTTATGAATTGCCATGATCAGAGCGCTAAACTCAAATTCTGATAAGTACTGAAGTTCATCAATTATAATGGCAACTGGGCGCGAAGCTGCCTTCGCTGCCTCGCCAATAGCTACAAAAAGTTCTGGTAAATCTGCTTCAATATTACCGCTATCCGCAAGGCCGGCTTCGGGGTCGATGCTCAATCCGAAATCAACGTCACCCATTGTGACTTTCAGCCCGCTCAAAAATCCTTTCAATGCGCGCATGCCCTTTCGGGATAAATCCTTTGCTGCTTCAACTGTGCTAAGTCCGATCAGGATTTGACGCAGTTTGGGCGCAAGCAGTTCGGGTAATTGTTTACCCTCGTGAGCTTCAACAAACGCAGTCTTGCACCCCGAAGCCTCGGCTATTTCCTCAAATTTATTTAGGAGAACCGTTTTTCCCACGCCGCGCAGCCCCACCATAATAAGGCTTTGGGTAGGGCGTCCTGCAGCGACCCTTAGGATTGCATTTCGAGCGTCTTCAATGAGCACGTTTCTGCCAGCCAATTCGGGCGGGGGGGTCCCTGCGCCAGGGGCGTAGGGGTTCCGAACAATGTCCATATTGATCGACCTTATCTAATTATAGCGAAAAATAGCTATAATCGCATAACTTCGCTATTAAAAGCACATTCTGGGGGCTCGTCTCACAGCACAAACCCGGTTACGGTTCCGCGCCAACCTGACGCAAAACCCCAAGCGGGAGGCCGCAGAGCGGGCTTTTAGCAGCCAAGCTGCAGTCGCCAAGCAGCATCGGTTTGCGGCGCGGTCAACATCAAATCGCAGATATCAAACGTCCAAATCAGTTCCAACTCTTGTGGCAGGCGATCGGCCACTTGGTAAAAAAACTTCTCGACGTAAGCACGGTCATCTAGTTGCGGCTCAATCTCGATGAGAGCGCGCATTGCACGCCCGGAGAGAATGGAGACTTCTGAGGAATGGCCAGAAGTGGCAACGTTTGAACTAATCACCGTCTTCCCGTCAATTTGGGCAAAGCTGCTGAATCCGCGTCTGGCAATTTGCGTTTGCTCGCCAAAGTCTGACCCTTGCCCTTCCGGAGTGATAATGCCTTTAACCTCAAGTCCGACCTGGGCGTGCCAGCGGGCCACGGCCTCGGCAAGTGATCCATCGTCAAAGCTTTCATGATCGCCAATCATGACGAAGGCGGACCAGTCGCGGAAAAATCGGACGTATAGCAGTTCGTCCGCTTTCTTTATCGATCCCCTCTTATTGCGCTCGCCGATATGGAGATGGTGAACACCGAATGCGTTTAAGGCGAAGTCTTTTGATGCCCATTTCGCGGGGCGTTTTTGATCAAGGCTTTTTCGCGCGGTGAACCCATCCCATGCCAACTTCTTTGATAATCTTGCGGTCAGGTCGACGCCCATGCCAACTTCACGTTCAATTGCGAAAATTTCGGGGAAGAATTCGAGCGCCCTGGGCGTCCAAAAACCTCCCGCGTATGAGACCTGACGGGGGCGAGGCGGAACAAATCTCGATGCATAGTTGAGATAATGGACTATCAATCCTCGAAGCGGCTCATCTTCGAGTTCTTTTCGCGCTTGTTCGGTGCATGGAATTCTTTTCAGGAGCTCTTGACGCAGCTTCGCAATCCTTGGCGGGAATTCCAATGCGCCAAGTGCCGTCGAATTCGTCATGATCCGGCGGTCGCGGCCTCGACGGGTCTTGCGACCCGGGCTCTCGCTTGTGCATCGCAAATGCTTGCCATGTTGATTTCGTTCGTCGCCAACCTCTGTTCGATGGCTGCGAGCAGGCGGCCATTTTGTTCAAGGGATTCCTTCGCGTTTAGATTAGCAAGTTTGGTCTGTTCCGCGATTTCGATCAGCAAATAAATCATACCGAATAGCAGCGCTGATACCAGAATACCGGCGAATCCGCCCACGATCAAACCCATGATCGGCTCGCCTTTATTGGTTTCTGCGATCTCGTAACCGACGCCAGCTCCAATTAATACGACAATAACGCTCATAAAATCGATTATTTTGCTTAATGTGCTAGTAACGAGATTTCTAATAAACGAGTTACGATTTGACATTTGCGTCATCCTCATAATTATTTTTTGCAAATTAGGTTAGCTGTATTTGAAAATTGCATGTTTGGCGATCCGACACAAGAACGCCCGCCAGTGCCTCCGTGGCGGGCGTTCTGCTTTCGGCTGATGATCAGGGATAAAGCGGAACCTCAGCCATGGGCGGCGACGGCGGCGCGATCATTGGGTCAGGGGCGTATGATGGCACGATGCCGCCAGTGCTGACATTCCCCGGCGATTCCAGCGGATATTGCGAGGCAAACGAACCGGGCGCGACGGTCGTTGGGCCATATAGTTGCGCATCGGATTGCGCGGCGAATTCCGGAACGCCGTAGGTCTGTTGAAGCGACACCGTGCCGCTATTGGTCGGACTTGCTGTGCTCGCTGGATTCGCCTGCTTGTCGTTCGATGTCGCGCCGCCGCTGGTCGTCTGCGTCGAGACGATGTTCACCTTTTTGAGCGCGACCGTGAAATTCAGTGCGTGTTCCGAGGTTTCATCGGTCGTGACGATAACGTCGCCAATCAGCATATTGGAATATTGCCTCTTGCCGGTCGAAACGACGCCTTTAACAAGCCATTCCTCTTCAAACTCGAATGTGATCTCGGAATAGCGTTCGAGCACAAACTTGGGTTTCTGCGCAACTTGCGCCAAAACTCCGGGCGGCTCGTAATCACCGGCCCCTAAATCGACAAACGCCCCACCATGGGGCGCCTCATGAATTCCAGGCGGATTAAATGGCTGTCTTCAGAATGCGGAGGGGGATAGTTCAAGCAACCCTCCCTTTGGCGTTCAAGGCGTCGTTCATGTCGCCGCCGATTTCCGGCGTGACAGTCAACACCTCGCGCCCATCGGCCTGCCACCTAGCCGCAAGCTTTCCGATCTCCCCTGGCATTCGTCCCGCTGTCGTCTGTTTCCGCGAAGGCGGTCACGCTGTTGACGGCGGCGAGGAGCGGAAAAGTCCCGATCGCGCCCGCGCTGCCGACTGCCCATGCCGGCTTAAATCCGAGTTGGCGGCCTGCCATGCACGTTTCGACACCTTCGCCGATGTGGATTCCGTAGGTCACATCTTCATGAAGATCGAGCATGACAGCGCGCCGCCGACAGGCCCCTTGAACATGCGCTTGAGTTTCCGCCCTTCCCCGTCGAGGAAGATGCGAGTTACGGCCTGCGGCTCGTTGCTGTGGACGTTCCGGAACAGGCCAATGAGGGCGTTAATCGAGACGTTCCAGCGCAGGACCGGCCCGGCGAGATCGTCCGGCAAATCGAGGCCCCGACTGCGAAGATAAGCCTCGCCAAGCGTTCCGCGAGGATCAACGCTGGCTTTCCAGATAGCTCCGGCTTCCGCCTTTCCTGAGTTTTCGACTATCGGGCGAACGTTGCGGCTTATCGGTTCAATGGGCCTTTTCCAGCCATCCGGATCAAGGCCAAGGCGCCCGCGTACATAGTCGCGGCACGTGCGGAAATCGTCGCCGGCATGGCTGAAGCAGATAAAGCCATCGGGAGACGTTGACGACAGTTTGACGGTCATACTGCGGTCGCGGGGGCTGTGGTTCGGCCCAGGCGCGAGAACCTGACCACTGGCGACTTCGCCACCGAGGGCTTTGGCGAGTGTGCGGAGGTCGATCAAAGGCCGTCCCTCCCGACAATCGTTTCAGCGGCGAAACGGGCGATCAAAGCCGCCTCGGCTCTTCCGTGATCTTTTTTGCGGGCGAACAATTCGGCGCGCGCCGGCCAAAGCTGCAAGGCGCGCGCTCTCGCTTCCTCCTTGTCGGCGGAAAGGCCAAAGTGCTTTTTCCACTTGCCTGGCGTGACGAAATGGACAGGGATCTTCAGCGCTGCGACAACCCCGATAACGGTTCCATAGGCTGCGCCGAAATTGAACATGCTGGTGACGCCTTGGCCGGGCATGGCGCCGACGCGCTCGATGATTGCCAGATCGGGGCGCATGATTTCGAGCCGCCGCGCCAATGTCGCACCGTCAACGCGACCATCGGCAAGAGGCGTATCTTCGACGCTCACAGTTTCAGGATGCGCGGTGAAATAGAACGCGCCGGCTCCGGAGGCTCCCGGATCGTTTGCGAAGATGCAAAGATTTCTCATCTCCGCGCCTCCTTCGACATGGAGACGAGTGCAAAAACAATGTCCGCATTCTTCTCGTGATACCGAAATGCACTGCCGGCCTGGCGGAATTCCCCGCGGCCGTTTTTTTCGCTCCGGCAGATTTCATAGTGCAATCCGTCTGCCTTCATCTCGGATGCAAGCTCCGTGCGCTTGCGTCCGCCGTTCGTCTCAATTGAATGAATTATCTTTCTCATGGGCGCGCGCCTCCGCCCAAGCCCGCGAGGTCGGCGACAATAGCCGCAAGCGTCGGGGTCAGGCCAAATCTTTGAGAAATTTGTTGCGCGGCGAGAGCGGACGGATTAAATTCCGATTGCTTAACTTCGAAATTTACCGCCCGGTTGTGCAATCGCAGCGCTACCGGGTTTTTCTTTTTCATGCCTCAGGCGGCCTCCGCTTCGGAAGTCGAGCGGATCGGCTTGCTAAGTCTCCCTTTTGCCCATTCCAGTGCGTCGCCCCAGCGATAGAGCGGCTTGCGCCCAAACAGCTGATAGCGAGGGCCGCCGCCGCGCGTCGCCATCGTGGCGAGTGTCGCGGGAGAAACGGGAAAGCCCGCGCTCGTCAAATTTTCGGCGGTCGTTTTGCGGTCGCGAAGGGTGTCGAGGTCGTTAAAGTCTGTCATGTTTGCCACCTCTCTTGCGCAATTGCGCGCGTTTGGTGGCTTCATGATTATGACCCGGAATTAATCGAAACCGGTTCCCGTTAACCGGCCCGCTTCAATTCCGAAAATTTAAATTTGAAAGACGTTTTTGACATTGATCTAATCCGACCAGGCTTCGGCTTTTTAGCGTTTTTTGAAGTTGGATCATCCGGAGGTGGTGCGGGATAAAGAATTATTCTGTTGCCGTTTTCGCAGACCTCAAAATTCAAGTCCGCTTTGCCCGCTAAAATACGGGAAACCATTTCTGACCAAACATCCTCGAAGGCTGCAGGCAAATCGCGGTAGGTTTTATGACGCCATATTTCGAGAGCGAGTTCATCAATGGCATCTACGCGATTACCTTTGACGATTTTTCGCTTTGCACCCCCGCGCCTCGATTGCTCAAGGCTGTTCGACCCCTTGAGCACTAGCAACTCAAAAGACGGAACCCATTTGGCCGGAACGCCGTCTTGCATCATGTCATTGATCTGATTGATTGCTGCTTGCCCGGCGCTTGGAGCATCGGCTAACCGTTTCTCAACCAGCCGATTAGCGTTTTCCCAAAATTTGCGATTGTTCTTGTTGATCTCCTCGATGTTGGGCGGAGCAAGTAACGGGGTAAATTTTGGATGGTCACTGTCCGACATTTTGATGACCTTCCAATTTTGAATTCATCTTAATTCGAATATTGTCTGCCACAGCATCTGCCGCCTGCAACAATACCGCGTCGGCGTGATGCGCGTATTTCGACGTGATCGACCCTTTCTTGTGGCCGATCAGCGCGGCGATGGTCAGTTCGGAATAACCTAAATCGGCGGCGACGCTGGCGAAGGAATGGCGGAACACATGAGGCGAAACGTCATCGGGCATGACAGCTTTTTCCGCGACGCGAAGCCATATCCGCTGAAAGCCCGCCATCGGCTTTTCAGGATTTTTCGATGAGGGAAATACAAGAGCGCCGAGACGGGGCAGGGAGCTCAGCACATCGCATGCGGCTTGCGAAGAGGGCGCATCAGATCGCCCCGTATTCAAAATTGGCAGATGCGCCGTTCGGGCACGCGGCAAGTGCAAGTCCTGCCAACGCAGCGAGAGCATTTCGCCTCGACGCCAACCCGTCAGGGCGAGAAACTTGAATGCCGACAAGCCTATAGGCCAAGTTGTCGGAAGGGCCGCCAGCGCCGTTCCCAAGGCCTTGAACTCGTTATCGCTTCAAATCGGCGGAAGTCTTCTTGCTCATAACCATGCGTCTCTACGCCATGAACAGGATTGTCCGAGCGCAGGCCTCGCCGAACGGCATAAGTAAAGATGACGCCAAGCAGGGCCATCGTCCGTGTCACGGTTGCCCTTTCCTCCAGTCACGCGCGCCAAACCGTGTTTTCCGGTCTTGATCCGGGCCGCCGTCGCGCCCTTTTGTCAGCCAATACGCGGAAACCCTCTACGTCGCGACTTGTGACGCTGGCAACTTTGAGGCTTCCGAGCAGGGGCTTTATGTGGCGCAATATCCGACCCTTATCCGTAGCGATGGTGCTGGCCTTTTTGGGCGTCCGCCGCTTTGTGAGCAATCGCCCGTCTTCGACGGCCTCGATATAGGCGTCACAAAGTTCGCCAACAGTGTCCGCCTTCCGATCTGTTTGCTTTCGTCCGGCAGGATCTTCGCCATTAGCTACCAATCCGAGAATGCGGCGGGCCTCCGCTCTAGCTAGGTCCGCGTCCAAGGCGCACCATGGCGGCCGATGCTTTGCCAGCGTTGCCGTCCATCGGTTGTCCGATATTTCAAGACATAAGTGACGGAATCGCTTCTTTGACGCCTGGCGCAGAGCGGAAAACCGCGCCGCGTCCCGCATCCCATTCAACGGAATCCGGTTCCAATGCGCCTATCGATTTCAGTGTGAGCATTAAATCGCCTTGTGGTAACTGGGAAAATCTAGCTACCACATAGCTACCACGGCGCATCAAATTTGGGAAATCTGAAGCAAATTCGATCAAAGCTAAATCTCCGGAGATGGCTAGAATTGCAGGTTTTTGCAAATTCGAGCAAACCGGATCGTTGGAAAGGCGCTGCAATCGCACTGAAAGGCAATCTACAAAAACCCCGTAATGCGTGGTGAATAAGCTCTTATAAATCAATGTATTAGCCTGAGGATGTCACGCATTCGCGGCACGCCAAAAGGCGTGGCTGGGTCCGATCGTGCGCCGGCGTCTCGTTCTATCCCGGCGCTTGAGGGAATTGAGATCGACAAGTTGCATGTCGGACGCGGAGGTTATGGCGAGACGGAAACGGCTGCCAGCAAAATTACTTTTTCTTTAAAAAAGCCAGCAATGCGTAATCAGGTTGAGCGCCAACAGCGCCAGCAATTTGGCTATAGACGAGAGTGTCTCCTGCCAAGCGCATGTCTATATCGTCCACTTTCTTGGCGTCGATTGGATTGATCATCGTCAAGCGATTGCCAGTCACTTTACCGACTTTGGCGCCAGCTGCGATTTGAGTTGCGACGCCTTTTTGAAAGGTGAGGCCTCCATTGGAGTCAAGAGCGAATGTGTCGACTTCAGTAAAATTTTGAGTATCCAAGCCATCACATTTCATACTTGCTTCGCGCACCACGAAACTATTATCGTCGCCGCTGAATTTCATCATGATGTCACTGCAACCCAATATCTGATTGCCCATTTGAAATGTTCCCTTCCCATACCAGACGCCATCGATAAACTTTGCACTTTCGGCAGCTGCCGGAAAAACAAGGGTTTGCGCAAGAACGATCAAGATGAATCTCAACATCTCCAACTCCTTAGTCTCTTGTCTGAAAAACCGATGTTAATGTCAGCCGTGCAATCGGATAATGATCCGAAGGTCTGCGATAGAGATTTTAATGAGAAACCCGCTTCTGGTCCACCATGGCTCAAGGCGCCTTGCCCGATAGAAAGCGTTGCAGCGGGACGAGGGAGGCTGCCGGATCCTCCTCGAAAGGCACGTGGCCGAGATTAGGCAGGCGCACCAAAGACGCTTGGGGCAAGTCGCGCAAAAAGGCCTCCGCATTGCGGATGGGGATGACTCCGTCCTTCTCGCCCCAAAGCAGGAGCGTCGGGACCTTGATGCGGGCCAGGGTCGGGGCGGGATCATGCAGGATCACCTGGCCCATGCGGCCCAGAATAGCCCGCCTTACGCCGGGCGCCATCAGGAGGTCGCGATAGCGAGTAAGGTCGTCTCGCTCAATGCCTCCGGGCGCGCGTAGGCTGCGCCCAGACCCGCCTTCACAAGGCTGCGGGGCGGCTCCACATATTGCAGCGCTCGCATGATGATCGGCGTGTCGGGCGGTTGGTCGTAGGCGAAGCCCGGGCTGGGAAGCCCGTCCGGGGAGACCAGCACCATCCGGGACACACGTTCTGGATGCAGGCCGGCAAAATTCCAGACGATCCGGCCGCCCATGGAATTGCCGACAAGGGTTGCGCGTGCGATCCCCAACTGGTCCATCAAGTCGGTCAGGATCTTCATTTCGCGGGCGTCACTATAGTCGCCCGTGGGATCGGAGCCGGTCAGGCCAAAGCCCGGCAGGTCGAAACGGATGACCCGATAATCCGCCGACAAGGCCTGCGCCCATGGTTCCCATGTGTCCAGGCTGGCGCAGAAGCCGTGCAGCAGGATCACTGCCGGGGCGTCACGCGGCCCGGTGTCACGCAAGCGCAGGCGCACCCCTTCGACCGCGCGGTAGTCGCCGGGATAAGCCGCCTCCAACTCGGCGCGGGGCTTGTCGGGAGCGTAGAGATAGAGAGGCAGCGACACAGTCGCCATTGCGGCCGGTCCCGCCAACCAGGAAAAAAACATTGGCATTTTTTCGCCCCTGTCCTTGGGCTTTCCTTAAGTCGTAGCAACTATCTTGGCCGGAAATCGGTTCCCCAGCGGCTTTACGTCAGCCGTGCGCGCAGGTTCATGCGCCGCGAGGCTGGTCATGAGGGCGCGAACTTTTTATGCGGGGCGATCGTTCTTCAGCGCGCGATCCTGTAGAACATCATTTTTAGGTAGCGAAGGGAGGTCGACCATGTCCATGCAACAGCCGACGCTGAAATCCGGATTGGCGGGGACCCTCGGCCAGTCGATGCATGATCATTGGAAGCTGTTTCTAGCCGAAGGGATCATCCTGACTGTCCTCGGGTTCGGCGCTATCGTCGTTCCTCCGATTGCCGGTCTAGCCACGACCGTTTTCCTGGGCTGGCTGCTTTTGGTCGCGGGAATCGTCGGCCTGTCGTTCACGTTCCGGGCGAGTTCCGCGCCGGGATTCGGCTGGGCGATTGTGTCGGCGGCGGCGGCGCTCATCGCGGGCGCGGTCCTGCTCTGGGACCCGCTGCAAGGCATGGCGACACTGACAGTCGTGCTGGTCGCCTATTTCATCGTCGATGGCGCCGCGATCATATTTCTGGCTATCGTCCATCGCCGCGAACTGTCGGGCAAATGGGAATGGATGTTGATGAATGGCGTCATCGATCTGATCCTTGCCGGGATCATCATCTCCGGATTGCCCGGGACGCTCTTCTGGGCGCTTGGCCTGCTCGTCGGCATCGACCTGCTGTTTGGCGGCGCGGCGCTCATCGCCATGGCTTTGGCGGCGCGCAAGGTTTTGCCCAGGAATTTCGCGTGAAATCCGATTGGCGGGTGGTCAGCGCTCTTTCTGGCTCGCGGGCTTCCGGTCAGTCATGGCGAATACGCAACTTCCGGCGCCGCGGCGGCGCGCTGCCGCGTCGTTGCACCCGCCTCGTAAATTTCTGGAACGGGTTCGATACCTAGCATTTCGGCCAACGCCCGCCGCGCCCGATTGACGCGGCTCTTGATCGTGCCGGTCGCGCAGCCACAGATTTGCGCGACTTCCTCGTATGAATGTCCTGCCGCGCCCGCCAGAAGCAACGCCTCGCGCTGATTGTCGGGCAAACGTGCGAGCGCGACCCGGAGGTCGAGCATCTCCATGTGGGAACGCCTGCCCAGCCGCGACGGCGAGCCTGCTCGAATACATGCCGTCAATGTCCGGAACTTCGCGTTTGCGCCTCCGGTATTGAGAGAAATAGGCGTTCCGAAGGATTGTGAAGAGCCACGCCAACAGGTTGGCGCCCTCGGTGAACGACTCCCGATGGGTCCAGGCCTTCACGAGCGTCTCCTGCACCAGGTCGTCGGCCTGATCGGGGTTTCCGCAAAATGAAAGGGCGAAGGCGCGCAATCTTGGAATATGTGCGATCAACTCTTTTTTCTCTTGCTCGCGAGGATGATGTGGAAAAGGGTTGCATGTCTAATCTCCTGCGCCAATTTTGAGGCGACGGAAGATCCGGAGACAGGCTCGGAATTTACTCACGCGTCGATGCGCGCATGGTTTCCATATCGAGGATCGCAAACCGTGGCGGCAATCTATAAGATTGTCTGCACGGAGGCGCTGACGAAGCGATTTGGCGCGTCGGTTTAAAAGGAGCCTGAGTTGAGCGTCGCCTTCACCAAGGAAGACAGTGCGGAAACAGCGTCGGAGACGTTGCTGCCCGACCGCCCGGTTTCACCTCATCCGAACCTTGTTACGGAAACGGGATTGAAGGCGCTTGAATTTCAACTCGAACAGGCCCGCGAGGCTTACGAGTTGGCGCAGAAGATCGAGGACGTGAATGAACGACGGCGGCAAGCCGCCATTCCCTTGCGTGATATCCGCTACTTCGTGGCGAGAGTTGGGACCGCGCAGGTCATCGCCGATCCCCTGTCAACCGATACCGTTGCCTTTGGGAGCACGGTGACTTTTAGACGCGAGGATGGGCGCGTACAGACATATCGCATCGTGGGTGAGGATGAAGCGGACCCCAAGTGCGGCTCTATTTCCTTCGTCTCCCCAGTGGCGAGGCTCCTGATGAGCAAAGCTGTTGGCGATGAAGCCGGCGCATCCGGTCAAATGCTTGAGATCATTTCAATCTGCTAGAGCCCGCGCGCGACGCACAAGGCCAAGCGAGTTGACGAACGCAGGAATGGGATCTGGTCCTGAGGCCTCTTGCAGAATAATTGCCGCCGCGCCCCTTACCTTTGCCGCTGCCCGTCCCAACATTGCAGCCCAAGCCGCGGCCGCGCGGTTCTCCAAACCTTGCGGGCGGAAAATGACGCTTTTCGACAGTTTTTTCTCGGCCCTTGCCGCCAACCAGCTGCTGGCTGGCGGCATCGGCACCCTCGCCTTCGGCGGCCTCGTCTATGTTTTGCGCGCCGTGCCGCTGAAAATGCTGGACCTGATCGAAAAGACCGCCTGGACCCAGGTTTTCGTGGAAAGTATTTCCAACGACTTTTCGCGACGTCGACGCCTATATCGAGGGCAAGCGGCTCAATTTTTTCAGCCGTTCGCTGGAGATGAAGGACGGCGACCTCAAAACCGGCTTTGGCGCCGGGCTCGGCCTCTATGACGGCGTGCTGTTCAAATATTCCAAGGCCAAGGCCACACAGCAGGTCGTCCCCATGGAGACCATCACCTTGTCCTTTCTCACGCGCGACCGCGGGGTGGTCGAGCGTTTCATGCGCGATTGCCGGCCGGACGAGCACAAAAACTCCATCCATATCGCCATGTTCAACGCCGCCGGCGCCGATGGCGGCATGCGCCGGCAAAAAAGGGGTCTTGAGACGGTTTTCGTCGATCCCGAGATCAAGCAGCGGCTGGTCGAGCGCTTCAAATGGTTCGACGGCGCCGAAGACTGGCATTCTTCGCGCGGCATACCCTGGAAACTGGGTGTGGTGCTTTTTGGGCCGCCCGGAACCGGCAAGACCAGCCTGATTTACGCCCTGGCTTCAGACTTCGGCTTCAACATCAAATACATCAAATCCCTGCACGGATTGGCCGGGGCCTTCAGGATCCGGGACGCAAAGACGACCTGTTCGTCATCGAGGACATTGACGCGCTATCCGGCACGCTGAACCGCGACGGCGCCGAAAACCACCATGACGAGACGGCGTTTGCGAGGCTCGCCGCTGCATGAAATCCTGAACAGCATGGACGGGATGCTGACGCCGGACGGCCTGAAATTCATCGTCACGACCAACCATCTCGACCGGCTCGATCCGGCCATCGTCCGGCCGGGCCGCATCGACGAGGTGATCGAAGTGGGGCCGCTGCCGCTGGATTGCGCGCGAAAAATGTTTTTCGCCTTTTACGGCCGCGAGGGGATGAAAAACTATTTTCCGCGTCCCGGCGCTGAACTCCAGCGCATCTTCTCGACCCTGAGCGCTGAGGAGGCGGAAGCGGAATTGGCCCGAGGCCCGGTCGTGCTGCACGCTGTCCGCGCCGGAGCCTGATCCGAACGACGCCCGGCGCAAGACCGGACGTCAGGGCAAATCACCAATTCTGTCCGAGATAGGGTCCCGCCTGGATCTGGTCGAGCGAGTTGTTATTGTCCATGTGGGAATATTTGTTCATCGAGCCCACGGGGGCGCTGTTGTCTTCGCCCATGTCGAGCCAATCGTCGCTCGTCGTGACGTTCTTCGGCAAGGGAACGTCAAAACGGCGATGAACCGTCAGCTTTGCTGAGCCACAGCCCCAAAAGCCAGCACGGCGCAAAACCCTGCACCCCGGCCGCCAGAGTGCGTTTACGCATTTCATTACCCTTTTCAAAACCTGACAAGCGCGGCCTGGCTCACTGCTCAGAGGAGCGTGGTGCGAAGGTATGCAGGAGCAGGGCGAAACGATGCTTTTGCGCCTCGTCCATGCTGGCGAACAGGGGCGCAGCCGCTTCAGCGACCTTGTCCATATCTTCGCTCCGCGCCTTGAGCAGCTTGGCGCGGAGCTTCATGCCCGCGAGAACTTCATCCTTGTCGAGCATGTCGCTCGCCTGTCGCCGCGCTTCGGCCTTGCGCGCGATCCGCGTGGCGGCGACTTCGCGCAAAACCTTTTCGAGGCTTTCCCAGTTTTTTTCCTGCGCCGCCGTCAATTTCAGGCCCGTTTTCAGGGCGGAGATCTTCGCTTCGACGAGGGTGGCGTGATCCTCAAGGCCTGTTTGGCCTGGGCGGCAGTCTCGGTTGACTCGGTTATGCCGGCGGGCTTACAACGGGAAAAGCCAAAAGGGCCGCCATCGCGGCCAGAATGAGATGTTTTTTCATGGAGTCCCGATTCGCCTGTTTAATATGATTTGGCCGGGAACATGCCTTGATTTGAGTTTTTCGGCAAGTCGGCGCGTTTCTATCGGATCGACACCAGCATGAGAGCAAAAATGATGTTTCAACTCATCGAAGGTCTGCCGTCGGACGTGCTCGGCATCGAAGCGTCGGGCAAGGTCACGCACGAGGATTATCGCGACTTCTGATTTCAAGGGCCGAGGCGCTGATGGCGCAGGGACCGATCAAGATGCTCTATGTCCTCGGCGGCGACTTCTCGTCCTACAAGCCCGAAGCCCTGTGGGACGATGCGGGTTTCGGCGCCAAACACTGGCATGACTTCAAACGCATCGCGGTGGTGGCCGATGTGCCGTGGATTCGCGCTGCGATTGCTCTGTTTCGGCCGATCTTTCCTTGCGAAGTCAGGCTTTTCGCCCTGTCCGAACTCGCGGCGGC
>CAWFBN010000130.1:0-4770 GCA_963813955.1 uncultured Alphaproteobacteria bacterium
GCTCTCCCTCATGTCCAATTGCCGGAGTCGGCTTTGGTAGCACGCCCGAGGCCCGGCATGGGGCGGAACACGCAAAGCATTCACAGGATTTTGGCGGCGGCGGAATTTCGCGATGCGAAATCGGCGATCACGCTCAGCCGTCCGATGGAACAATCCTCATGGGAATTTTGTTGCGATGCTGAAGCCGGACCGTCGAGAGTGGCAATGCCGAATTCATCCAAAAGCTCGCGTTTCGGGCCGTTGCGGCCCCGGCTTGGGTCGGCGGCGTTCGGGCGGCTTTGCCGATTGCGGAACGGTATTTCCGTCGCAAGAATATTCACCGGTGGAACAGCGAATTCGCGGCGGAGCGGTCGCAGGATCTGGCCGCCCGACTCGCGCGCGGCGAAAACGGTAACTAGCGGGATCAGCATAGGCGGATTTCACAACACCGGCGCCGCGCTGGTCGAGGTGACGCCCCGACGGCGGGCTGCGCGTCATCTGCAATAACGAGGAGGAACGGTTTTCGGGCCAAAAACATTCCAACCGATACTCCCCGCCATTCGCTCGCGGCCCTGGCCGAACTCATGAAAGCCTGGGCATCGCCCGAAGCAGATCGTCGCCTGGCTCGCGACCTATGATTACCCGCTGTTCATCGCCTCGGGTCTTCGCGTCCATGCTGGAGGAGTTTCCCGCGAGCCTGGACCTGATTTCGAGGATCACGCGCCGACCTATGACGGCGACCAATTGCTGGAAGGCCTCCGCGCCCCGGCGGACCTCGCGCGCTGTTCGGGCTCGGCGCAGCGCCGCCGATCATCGGCATGCCGCACCACGACAATCACGCCTATTTTTCCTATCTGGTCTCGCCTTTCGCCGGGAACGTCGCCGGTGATGGTCGCCGTCATCGACGGGTCGGGCGACTGTCGCTTCGATTTCGCTCTATCTCGCGGAGAACGGGCGGTTGCGGCCGATCGCTGCAACAAGAGCCTATTCGACTCGCTTGGCATGTTCTACGCCGTCATCAGCGCGACCCAGGGCGGCTGGACGACTGCTCAGCAGCGAAGGCCGCTACATGGGCCTGCCGCCTATGGCGACATGAACCGCGCGACCAACCGCTTAATACCCGCGCTGCGGGACATTTTCGATCTGCGCGCCGGCGGCGAAGGTGCGGCTCAACCGGTCCCTGGCGAACTGGCACAGCGCCTGTTCCGCAAGCCTTACACGCAAAAACTCGTCGATATTCTGGGGCGCCCATCGCGCCGGAGGACATGTGGAACCCCGATGCGGTGCTGCGGGTCGAGGACATTCAGCACCGGCCGAACACGCAGGAAAGGCTCGACAAGGCGGCGGCGACGCAAATGGTGTTCGAGGACGCCCTGTTTCACATCATCGACGGCTTGATCCGCAAGACCGGCAGCGACCGACTGGTGCTGACGGGAGGCGCGGCGCTCAACGCGCGTGGCGAACATGCGCCTGCTGGAGCATTTCGACGAGGATTATTACGGTCGCGTCCTCAAGCGTCCGACCCGGCTTCACTCTGGGTTCCGCCCGTTGCCCGGCGATTCCGGGGTGCACGGTCGGCGCCGCCTACGCCTTCGCCGCCGCCGCCGGGGCGCGCGGTGGCCCCACGCTTGAGCACGCCTTCTATTGCGGGCGCGCCTCGCGCAAGTCCGAGATCCTTGCCGCCCTGAAGCGCGCCGCCGATGTGGACTGGGTCGAGATCGGCGATGCATCGCAGCCGACCGGATTGGACGCCATCGCCGATTTCATGGCCTTCATCACTGCGAGGGACGGCGTCATCGCGCTTTTCCAGGGGCCGGCGGAGACGGGGCCGCGTGCGCTGGGCCACCGCTCCATCCTCGCCAACCCCTGCAATCCCCACACGCGCGAAATGCTCAACGCGCGCGTAAAATACCGCGAAGCGATCCGGCCTCTCGCCCCGATGGCGACCCTGTCGGCGGCCAAGGACTTGTTCGACTTGTCCGAGGGGGCGTCGGACGACGACTACAACGCCTATAATTACATGGTGCTGACGGTGCGGGCCAAGCCGCACGCCTTCGAGCTGATTCCCGCCGTCATCCACGCCGACGGAACCGCGCGGGTGCAGATCGTGCGCGAGCACACAGATCCCGTCACCCATGCCTATCTAAGGCGCTGGGGCGAAGAAACGGCGTCGAGGTGGCGGTGAACACGTCCTTCAACGTCGGGGGACCGATCGCGCAAACGCCCGTCCAGGCGATCGATACATTGCGCCGCGCAAAGGGCATGGACGGCGTGTTCATGATCTCCGAGGAAGGGACCGCCTTGGTGGTCTGGATGAAAACAGGCGTCGAAGCGGCCGACAGGATACAGCAATGGCTGGCGGACTGGAGACTGGAGACCTGCGCCGCCGCCGAGCCATAAAGCCGTCAGATGCCCGCCAGCATTTCAACTATGTCATCCATCAGCGGGCGAGCGCTCGGCGGCGATTGCACACAGGCGCGTTCGAGCGCCCGCCATCTGGCGGCATCGACCTGCTCCCGCGCGGAAAGATCGAGCAATTCGCCCAGCAGCAGGCCCCAGGCGCGCACTTCGATCCGCCGCCAGCGGTCGCCCTCACGCCCGCCGGAAGCGCGCAAGCCGCGCCAAAATCGCTGAGCACGGCCTCGCCCGCCGCTCCATCCCAGAGCGTATTATGCGCATAGAGATCGCCATGCAAAATCCCCCGGCGATGCAGATGGGCGGCGGCGGCGGCGATGTCGCGCGCCATGCGCAGCGCGGTCTCGGGATCAAGGCGCAGTTCGGGCGAAAAAATGTCGCGGCTACAACTTGCGAGGCTCGGCGGCCCCGCGAGCGGGCGCCAATCTGCGGGCAACAGCGGCATGAGCAGCGCATCCATGCCCTCGGGATGCCCCGTCAGCCTGCCAAATGCGCTGGTGAGATTGGGATGCTGGCCAGCGGCGAGACAGGCCGCTATTTCGCGCTCGGGCAAGCCATCGCTCGTCAACGCGCCCTTGAACAGCTTCAGCGCAACGTCCTGGCGCTGACCGGCGCCGTCCATGGTCCAGTTCGCCCGATGCACGCGCCCCGAAGTTCCCTCGCCAAGTTGCTCGCCGATGTCGAGATGCGCCCAGGGAACGACAGTGGCGTTTGCGGCGTGCAGTCCGCGCTCCAGCGGGTTCCCGGCCCAGGATATCCAGGCAAGGCCCGGCAGGTCGCTGAGCCAGGCGGGCAGCGTCTCGAAGCGATTGCAACTGAGCCGCAAGAGCTCAAGCATAGTCGCATCACTCATGCTCGGGGGGAGATCGCGGAGGCGGTTTCCGGCCAGCATCAGTTTTTGCAACTGCGGCCTTTCCCCCAATTCGACGGGCAAGACCTCGATCTGGTTGTCGGTCAGGGTCAGCCAGCGCAGCATGGGCGGCAGGGCTTGTCCGGGAATCTCGCGCAGCCCGGAACCACGAAAACCGATCTGGCTCAGCGAGGCGCAATCGCCCAGCGCCTCGGGAAGCCGCTCGAAAGGAGTACCGGAGCAAAACAGCGCGCGCAGCCTGTGAAGGCGCCCCATGTCGTCGGGGAGCGCGGTCAGCGCGCCGCCGCCAAGATCGAGAATTTCGAGCGTGTCGGCGAGAGCGAAAATTTCGCGCGGGAATTCGCTCAGCCCATGAAGCCGCAATTCGCGCGCCCCGGCGAGATCGCCGCGACGGAGCGCCTCCAGTCGTTGGTGTGTTAAACTTTGCAAGGCTTGGCCCAATCCAAGGAGATCATCCGATGTCATCGATAGCGATCGAGAAGGAAATCTCCAACACTGGCGGCCGCGATGTCGCCCGCATCGACGGGCGCGAAGGCGAGGCGGAACTCACCTTCACGGTCCTGGACCGGCGCTCGTCAGCGCGGACCATACCGATGCGCCTGAATTCGCTGCGAGGAACCGGCGCCGCCAAGGCGCTGGTCGAATATATGATCGCCGATGCGCGAAAGTCCGGATTTAAGATTATTGCGAACTGCCCCATGTGCGCGCCCAGGTCGAAAAACATCCCGACTGGCGCGATGTGGCCCCGCTCGACTGATCTTTACTTCAGGCGAAGGAAACCAGCAGCCCGCGCGCCGCCGAGCGGATCAGCCGTTTTCCGCCTCGGACCGGCTGGCGCCGTCCAGCGGGACCAGAAACCCAGCTTTCCGCTCGCCAGCGTGGCGACGGGCAGGCCGTCGCGATAGACGATCCGGTTGCCCGTCAGCGCCGCCAGTCGCGGACCCGGCGTCAGAATGCCGGCGAGGTTGAGCGGGTCCGCCCCCGACAGCGAGACCCACTCTTCAGAAGCAGGTTTGCGACGCATCTCGCGCAGCAGCCCGATCGCCTCTGGCAAAGCGATTGCTCGCCCGAAAACCGGCGACGAAGCGGCCGCCGCGAATTTCGCCGCGCGCCTCAAGGCGGCGATAGACTCGCAGCAGATCGCGCCATGGCGGCAGAAATCCGCCCTCGCGCGCCAGCAGCCGAAAATACACCACGCCATAGCGGCGCAACAGGGTCTTGGCCACGGTCTCGGTTATCGCCCCCTCATCGAGGCCGGGCGCGGCGCGGCGGGCCAAAGCCCAGCGTCCGCCACTCTCCATGTCGAAGGGCGACACGCGCCCGCGCCGTGTGGCGCCGTTCAGCGGCTTGCGTTGCGCTGAGGGCGCCAGATGGCGCGCAGCCCGCCAAAACTGTCGGAAGTCACCAGCCCCAGCGCCACCAGTTCGCTCAGCGCCTCTTCGACCTGCGAACGCAACAAATGCGCAGCGGCGGTCAACTCATCGAAGAACAAGGCGCCCTGCGCG
>CAWFBN010000131.1:0-22149 GCA_963813955.1 uncultured Alphaproteobacteria bacterium
GGTGGTTTTCGACCCTCCGCGCGCCGGCGCCGAAAAACAGGCGCGCGAACTGGCCCAGAGCGCCGTCCCGACGGTGGTCGGCGTCTCCTGCAATGCCCAAAGCTTTGCGCGCGACGCCAAAATCCTGATGAGCGGCGGCTATGCCCTTGCGAAGGTGACGCCGGTGACCAATTCTTCTATTCGCCGCATGTCGAACTGGTCGGCGTGTTCACCAAAACGGCGGTCAAGAAGGCGAAGAGGGGTCTGGTGGGTTGAAAGCGTGCGGCGCGGCCTCGCATCGGGCAAACAGGGCCGAATTTTCGACGCGCGAAATGAACGAATGACGACTTATCCCCCGGCGAAATCGCCCTCAAAATCGCGGCGATCTCGGCAGCAAACATGTGTTGACCGCGCCCGCCGACATGGCCGGTTTTTTGAGCGAGCCGCGCGATCTCTGGCATGGCAAGGCCGCTTGCGTCGTGCGTCCCGGCTCGACGGCGAAGTCGCGGCCATCCTCGGCTTCGCGGACCAGAACGGCCTCAAGGTGGTGCCGCAGGGCGGCAATACCGGCCTCGTCGGCGGCCAGACTCCCGATACGTCAGGCCGGGAAATCCTGCTGTCGCTCGGGCGGCTCGACAAGATCCGCGAGATCGACCCGACCTCCAACACCATGATCGTCGAGGCCGGCGTCACCCTGCAAAAAGTGCAGGAAGCCGCCGAGAGCGTCGACCGGCTGTTCCCGCTGTCGCTGGCGGCGGAAGGTTCCTGCACCATTGGCGGCAACCTCGCCTCTAACGCCGGCGGCACCGCCGTGCTGGCCTATGGCAACGCCCGCGATCTCGTCACCGGGCTGGAAGTCGCGCTGGCCGACGGCAGCGTGCTGCATAATCTGTCCAAACTGCGCAAGGACAATACCGGCTATGACCTCAAGCATGTATTCATGGGGTCGGAAGGCACGCTCGGCGTGATCACGGCGGCGGTGCTAAAGCTTTACCGCGTCCGCGCGCGGTGGAGACGGCGCTCATCGGCCTCGCCAGCCCCGAAAAATGCTTAAAGCTGCTGACGCTGGCCAGAAAATGGCCGGGCCGGATTTGAAAACCTTCGAATTCGTGCCGCGCTTCGGCGTCGAGATCGTGGTCAAACATTCCGCCGGGGCCCGCGAACCGCTTGAAGGCGCGCATGACTGGTACGTGCTGCTGGAACTGGCGTCGCAATCCGAGAGCGGCCTCAGCGACGTCATGATGGGCCTGCTGGAGGCGGCTTTCGAGCAGGAAATCATCGAGGACGCAGTGGTGGCGGCCTCGCTCGACCAGCGCAAAGCTTTCTGGGCTTTGCGCGAAAACCTGTCCGAAATGCAGAAGTTCGAGGGCGGCTCGATCAAGCATGACGTCTGCGTGCCGGTGGCGCAGGTCCCGGCCTTTCTGGCCGACGCGATCCCGGTGGTCGAGGCGACCATTCCCGGCGCCCGGCCCGTTCCCTTCGGCCACATGGGCGACGGCAATATCCATTTTAACGTCAGCCAGCCCATCGGCGCCGACAAGCAGGCCTATCTCGCGCGCTGGGAAGAATTAAACGCCAAAGTGCATGAAGTCGTGGCCAAATATCACGGCTCGATTTCGGCCGAGCATGGCATCGGCGTGCTGAAGCGCGACCTGCTGCCACGGTCAAAGATGCGGTCGCGATGGACGTGATGCATCGTTTCAAGACGGCGCTCGACCCTAACAACACGCTCAATCCTGGCAAGGTCGCTTTGAGGCGACAGGGCCGCGCGGCTGGCGCGGCCCTGTCTGGAAAAATCAGACTTTCTTCTTGACCTCGGGAATGACCCAGGACCCGTCAAGAATGGAAGGCGCTTGCGGTTTTGGCCAGAGAGAGCCGCAGCATCAACACGAACTTGCCCGCCGGCGCCGGCAGCCAATTGGCTTCCTTGTCGGGCCCGGGCGAGTCATGCTGGATCAGAAGATCGACTGAACCATCCGGGTTCGCCTTGAGATTTTGCCGCGCGCTGATCGAATAGCGGTTGATGGGGTTGGCGACGAAGAAAATAAGTCTCGTTATACATGGTGAGCGACCAAAAACCCTTGGCCGGCGGCAAGATTTCCTCCCTTGGCAAAATGCATCACATATTGATTGACGCTGTCATATTTGCGCGCCAGCAGACCGCTCCCCCGCCTTCATCGATGTCGAGGATAAACCGCATCTTCCGGCCGGTACGCGGCCGAGTTCGATGGCCTGTTAAAGATCAGAGCCCTCTGGACATTATCCGTCCCGTAAAGGCCGGTCTTGGTCGTATAGCGCCAGCCGTTGATGTTCTCGATCTCCGGGCCGGTGACGAAATGCAGCATGATCCGGTCGACGGCGATCTTCGGGACCCGGTTCAAAACCGCAGGCTCGGCGGCGGAAGGGTCGAAATCCTTGCCGGGGACCACGCCGATCTGCGCCAGTTTGGGCAGGATCGGAGCGTCGGCGGCGGCCGGCGGATTGGCCTTGAGCAATTCCGCCAGCAAGCGGAAAAAGTCGACGCCGCTGAGCGCATTGACCTGTGCGCGCACGGCTGTCTTCATGTCGATCGCGGGATCGACCTTGCCCGCCGGCGGCGTCCAGTCCTTGCCATGGGCGCTGAGCGGGGTGAGTTTGCAGGCGTCCTGCAGCGCATGAACGGCGGCGTAATCTTCGGGCGTCCCGGTGCAGTAGATGCGTCCCAGAATCCAGACGATCGCGGTGGGTGATTTATATTCGACCACGCCTTCGGGGAGCGTTCCTTGCCAACCCGGTCCGGTGATGGCGTAGGTTTGCGCCGGTTCCCGTCGTGCGCGTGCCCGGAACCTGAAACACATCGGTCCAGCCGCTCAGCATCGGAAACAGGAAATAGCGGTCCTTCATGTCGGGAAGGCTGACGATCCACGGCTCCTTGCCGACATCGAGCCAGGCGCTGGTGTAGAGCGTATCGGCGTTTGGCGCGGTCACGTCGCGGAAACTCGCATCGGGATAGGTCCGCATGCGCACGAACTGCCCCATCGGCGCGCGCGTTCCCTCAGCGGCGGCGACATTGGTCATGACCCGGCGGGTCATTTCCATCGTCACCAGTGGATAACCGTAAACATAGGCCTCGAAAGCGGCGCGGAAATCCTCGGCGTCGCCGGCCAGATACTCAAAAAATCCATCCGCTCGCGCGGACCCGATGGCGGCCCCCGCGCTCAGTGGCGCCCAGTTCTAATGAAACAATGCGTACTGGTGATTTTCATGTTGAAGCCCCTGAATGAGGTTAGCTGGAACGATCGGCGCCTGTGATAGGCGCCGAAGCTTGACGATGTCACGAATCACTCCCGCGTGGCAAGTCTAAGAGCCTCCAGATCGTCGCCCTTGACGCTCGCGCAGGCCCATCGTCTGATAAGCTCGCAAGGGAGGGCCGCATGTCGAAATTCAAGGGCATACGCATTGTCAAAGAGCCGAATGATTCGGCCACCACTTCCGAATTCGACAAGTCCAAATTGATGGACGGCGACGTCACGGTGCGCGTCAGCCATTCCACGGTCAATTACAAGGACGGCCTCGCCATCACCGGCAAGTCGCCGGTGGTGCGGCGTTTCCCGATGATTCCCGGCATTGATTTCGCCGGCGTGGTCGAGACCTCCTCCCAGCCGGGTTCAAGCCCGGCGACGCGGTGGTCCTGACCGGCTGGGGCATCGGCGAAACCCATCTCGGCGGCTATGCGGAAAAGGCGCGGGTCAAGGGCGACTGGCTTGTGCCATTGCCGCCGGCCTGAGCGCGGCGGAAGCGATGGCCATCGGCACGGCCGGATTTACCGCCATGCTCGCTGTGCTGGCGCTGGAAAAACAAGGCATGACGCCGCGCGCGGACCAATCCTGGTCACGGGCGCGGCGGGCGGCGTCGGCTCGGTTGCGATCTCCCTGCTCGCCAAGGCCGGCTGGCATGTCATCGCCTCGACCGGCCGCGCGGCGAAGCCGATTTCCTCAAAGATCTCGGCGCTGCGGAAATCATCGACCGCGCCGAACTTCGGCGCCGGGCAAACCGCTCGGCAAGGAGCGCTGGGCGGCGGCGATGGATAGCGTCGGCTCGCATACCCTTGCCAATGTGCTGGCGAGACGCCTTATGAAGGCGCGGTCGCCGCCTGCGGCCTCGCGCAGGGCATGGACCTGCCGACATCGGTCGCGCCCTTCATTTTGCGCGGTATTGCTCTGCTTGGAATTGACAGCGTGATGAAGCCCAAAGCCGATCGCCTATCGCCTGGGAGCGGCTGGCGCGCGATCTCGACCCGGCGAAACTGGCTGAAATCAGCACGACCATCGACTACGACCAGATCCTCGAGACGGCGCCGAAAATTCTGGAAGGCAAGGTGCGCGGGCGGGTGATCGTCGAGATCGGGGAGTTACACCACTGTCATTGCCAATAGCGGAGCCAGACCAAAGTATGGACGCTGTGGATATCGCGATGGATCGCTTCGCTCCCCGCAATAACTGCTTCGTGCCTAGATCCCGGCGCCTGGTCCGGTCAGCACGGCGCGTCTCTTGCTCAATTGCGCGCCGGCGTGGTCCATGAAGGCGCGCACCCGCGCGGCGTGGCGCAGGTCGGGATGGGTGAGCAGCCAGAGGTCGGCGCCCTTGCCCGCCATGGGTTCGTCGGTGCAGACGAGTTCGGGATGCTGGTCGCCGATGAAGCGCGGCAGAAAACCGATCCCCATGCCCTCGGCGATGCATTTGGCCAGACCCACCGTGGTGTTGCAGCGCATGGCGATGCGATGCGGCGGAATTTCCTTCTCGATCCAGTCGAACACGTCGACGCCGCCGAAATGCTCGTTGAAGGCGATGTAGGCGTGGCTTTCGTCGGCGGGATCGAAGCCGGATTTGTAGAGCGCGCGCGAGACGTAGCGGCCCCAGACCGATGAGCCGATGCGCCGCCCGACCAGGGTTTCCGGCGGCGCATAGGTCGAGCGCACGGCGATGTCGGCGTCGCGCCGCGACAGGTTGAGCGGCTGGTTGATCAC
The DNA here is from genome assembly GCA_963813955.1 of uncultured Alphaproteobacteria bacterium. GTDB lineage: Bacteria > Pseudomonadota > Alphaproteobacteria > Rhizobiales > Beijerinckiaceae > Rhodoblastus. Next base: position 4,985 of record CAWFBN010000131.1, read on the forward strand.
CAGCACATCGAGCTGGATGTCGGGATAAGACTTGCGGAAACTGGCCAGCACCGGGCTCAGCACATAATTGAACAGCGCGTCATTGGTCGTCACGCGCAACAGGCCCGAGGGCTTGTCGTCGCGCCCGGCGATGCGCCGCTCGAAATCGGTGACGTCGCGGCCCATGCGTTCGGCCAGCGCCACCATTTCCTGGCCGGCGGCGGTGGCGGCATAGCCATTGCGCGAGCGCTCGAACAATTTGGCGCCGATCATCGCCTCAAGCGCGCCGAGGCGGCGAAACACCGTGGAATGATTGAGATTGAGCGCCGTCGCGGCGCCGACCAGCGAGCCGGACTCCGCAATGCCCCGCACAAGGCGAAAATCGTCCCAACTGATCTGATTCATGCTGCAAAAATGGTTCAATTCGCAACCAAGCGCAAGGCGGCCGATTTATCCTCTCGGCGCGGCGGCGCGGCGCAGCCGGTCGTTGATCGCCTCGCCGAGATCGTCCTCGGGAATCGGCGCCACGGCGATTTTTTCCGCCCCGCCCGCGTCGAGCGCGCGCAAAAAGGTGAAAAGATTGGCCGCGGCCTCGGCGAGATCGCTACGCGGCGAAAGGTCGAGTATTTTGCCCGCGCCGACAAAACGGCCGCCGAAATCGAGCCCCGCCTCGCCCTCGCGCAAGTTTTCCGCCTCGAGCCGCAATTTTGCGCGCGGCGCGTAATGGGAGGCGAGCAGGCCCGGGGCCAAAGGCTTTGCGCTGTCGCCTCGCCGGCGCCGCGAAGCTCGCAGCCCAGAACCTGCTCCAGAGCGGAGCGCGAAACGCCGCCGGGGCGCAGCAGGCGCGGCGTGTCGATCGAGCAGCGCGACAATGGTCGATTCCACGCCGACCGGGCAGGCGCCGCCATCGAGCACGGCGTCGATGCGTCCGTCGAGATCGGCCAGCACATGCGCCGCCGTCGCCGGGCTGACATGGCCGGACAAATTGGCGGAGGGCGCGGCGATCGGCCGTCCCGCCGCCGCCAGCAATTTTTGCGCGACCTGGTGGGCGGGAATGCGCAAGCCGACGCTGTCGAGCCGGCGCGCGCCAGATCGCAGACGCTGGCGCGTTCCGGCGAGCGGCAGCACAAGGGTCGAGCGGCCCCGGCCAGAAGGCCTCCGCGAGCTTTTCCGCGCGGTCGTCGAAAACGCCCTTCGCCGCCGCGCCTGCGCCAAATCGGCGACATGGGCGATCAGCGGGTTGAAGCTCGGCCGGCCCTTGGCGCGGTAGATTTCCGCCACGGCGCGCGCGTCGGTCGCGTCGGCGCCGAGCCCGTAAACCGTCTCGGTCGGAAAAGCGACAGCCCGCCCGCGCGCAAAATTTCCGCCGCCTCCGCCGACCCCTGCGGCGTCGGCGGTCAACAGGCGCGTCGTTTTTTTCTGACATTCCAATTCCGATTCCTGATCTTGTCTGCCGCAATTTGACGCGATCGGCAAGAAATGGTTCACTTATGAACTATTATCGCCGGCGACAGGACGCGAAAAGCTCAATTACATTCGCGCGGACGTGCAGGCAAGCAGAACGGGGAGGACGATGGCGGAAATCGAAATCGCCCGCTCGGGCGGCGTGCTGGAACTCACGCTCAACCGTCCGGCGAAGAAAAACGCCCTGACCGGCGCCATGTATCGCGCGCTGATCGCCGGACATGGACGAGGCCGAAGCCGACGCCGCCATCGGCGCCGTGCTGATCACGGGCGCGGGCGGCGTGTTTACCGCCGGCAATGACATCGCCGATTTCGCCCGCGCCGCGCAAAGCGGCGAGGAACTGGCGGCGGCTGGATTTCGTGCGCAAAATCGCGCGTTTTTCCAAGCCGATCGTCGCGGCGGTCGAGGGTCTCGCCGTCGGCGTCGGCTGCACCCTGCTGCTGCATTGCGACCTGGTCTATGCCGCGCCGGACGCCCGCTTTTCCCTGCCCTTCGTCGATCTCGGCCTGCTGCCGGAGGCGGGCTCCTCGCTGCTGCTGCCGCGCCGCGTCGGCATGGCGCGGGCCAGCGCCTGGCTGCTGCTCGCCGAGGCTTTTTCGCGCCGACGAGGCGATGGAGGCCGGGCTGGTCAACGCCGTGATCCCCACTGCGGATCTGTCGGAGTTCGCGCGCGAAAAGGCGGCGAAAGCTGGCGGCCAAGCCGCGCGCCGCGCTGTTGCAAGCCCGCCGATTTCTGCGCGGCGATCAGGACGAAATTACGGCGCGCATGGAGGCCGAGCTTGCGGCTTTCAAAGCCGGCGCTGCGCTACGCCGCAGGCGCAGGCCGCGTTCGACGCCTTTCTCAACAAGAGCAAATAAGCGGGAGACTGACCGACATGGAGCCGATCGCTTGCAGGCAAAACACTTTTCATCACCGGGGCGTCGCGCGGCATCGGCCTCGCCATCGCCCTGCGCGCCGCGCGCGACGGCGCCAATATCGCCATCGCCGCCAAGACCGCCGAGCCGCATCCCAAACTGCCCGGCACGATTTTCACCGCGGCGCGAAGAAATCGAGGCGGCGGGCGGCAAGGCGCTGCCGCTGACGGTCGACGTGCGCGAGGAGGCGCAGGTCGCCGACGCTCTGGCGCAGACGGCGGAAAAATTCGGCGGCGTCGACATTGTCGTCAACAACGCCAGCGCCATCGCGCTGGGCGGCAGCCAGCAGATCGACATGAAGCGCTTCGACCTGATGCAGCAGATCAATGCGCGCGGCTCCTACATGAGCGACCAAGCTCGCCGTTCCCTATCTGGCCAAGGCCGCCAATCCGCATGTGCTGATGCTGTCGCCGCCGCTCGACATGAAGGAAAAATGGTTCGCCGCGCATACCGCCTATTCCATGGCGAAATTCGGCATGAGCCTGGCGGTGCTCGGGCTCGCCGGCGAATTGCGGTCGGCGGGGATCGCCGTCAATGCGCTGTGGCCGCGCACCACCATCGCCACCGCGGCGGTCAACAACCTGCTCGGCGGCGAGCAACTGATGCGCGCCTCGCGCAAGCCGGAGATCATGGCCGACGCCGCGCACGCCATTTTCGTGACGCCGAGCCGCGAGACGACGGGGCGTTTCTTGATCGACGACGTGTTGCTGAGCGAGAATGGCGTGACGGATTTCGATGTCTATCGCGTCGATCCGACCATCGCCGCTGGCGCCGGATTTTTCGTGCCCGAGGATACGCCCGTGCCGGCCGGGGTGTCGCTGAAGGCGCTGGGGTAACTGCCTCGACCGCCGCACGCCGGTGACGACGAGGAGCGCCTATGCCCGCCTCCCGCCGCAACCGCCGTTTGACGCCCGCCCTGCGCGCCGCTAACACGGGGGCTGCCCAGCAGCGGCCAGGGATTCTGGGCCATGGCCGTTTACACCGATGTCACGGACGAGGCGCTTTTCGCCTTTCTCGCCGACTTACGATCTCGGCGCCGTCCTGTCCTTCAAGGGCATAGCCGAAGGGGTCGAAAACTCCAATTTCCTGCTGCATTGCGAGGCGGGCTATTTCATCCTCACCCTCTACGAAAAGCGGGTCAATCCGGACGACCTGCCGTTCTTCATCGGCCTGATGGAGCATCTGGCCGCGCAAGGCCTCTCCTGCCCGCTGCCGGTAAAAACGCCGCGACGGCAAGGCGCTGGGCGAACTGGCCGGGCGGCCCGCCGCGATCGTCACCTTTCTCGACGGCGTCTCGACCCGCAAGCCCGACGCCGCATCATTGCCTGGAGACCGGCCGCGCGCTGGCGCAATTGCATCTCGCCGGCGAGGGTTTTGCGCTCGCGCCGCGACAACGGGCTGTCGCTGGAGCATTGGCGCGCCCTGTTCGAGGCCTCGCGCGACCGGCGCCGACGAGGTCGTCGCCGGGCCTCGCCGATGAAATCGCCGCAGAACTGGACGGCCTTGCAGCGGCACTGGCCGCTGCGACCTGCCGCAGGGCATCATCCACGCCGATCTCTTCCCGGACAATGTGTTCTTCATCGGCGAAAAGCTGTCCGGCCTGATCGATTTCTATTTCGCCTGCAACGACGCGCTGCGCCTATGACCTCGCCATCTGCCTCAACGCCTGGTGTTTCGAGCCGGACGGCGCCTTCAACGCCACCAAGGGCCGCGCGCATGCTGCAAGGCTATCGAGAGCCTGCGCCGGCTCGACGACGAAGAGCGCGCCGCCCTGCCGATCCTGGCGCGCGGCGCGGCCATGCGCTTCCTGCTGACCCGGCTCTACGACTGGCTCAACGTGCCGCCCGGCGCGCTGGTCAAGCCGAAGAATCCGCTCGAATATCTCGACAAGCTGCGCTTCCACCAGACCATCGACCGCGCCGGCGAATATGGGCTGGAGCGCATGACGCGAAGCGCGTCGCAGATCTGGACCGACGGCGCCTGTTCCGGCAATCCCGGCCCCGGCGGCTGGGGCGCCATCCTCACCTTCAACGGCGTCGAGAAGGAATTTTGCGGCGGCGAGCCGCAGACCACCAACAATCGCATGGAGCTGATGGCCGCCATTTCGGCGCTGGAGGCGCTGACCCGCCCCTGCGCCATCGATCTGCACACGGATTCGCAATATGTGCGGCAGGGCGTCACCGGCTGGATGCACAACTGGAAGCGCAACGGCTGGCGCACCGCCGACAGGAAGCCGGTCAAGAACGACGATCTGTGGAAAAGGCTCGACGAGGCGACGCAACGCCATGACATCGAGTGGTTCTGGGTCAAGGGCCATGCCGGCGATGAAATGAACGAACGCGCCGACGCTCTGGCGCGCGCGGGCATGGCGCCCTATCTACGCAAAAGCGCTGCAACTTGAGCAAAACTTGCTTCGCAGCGCCGTCCATTTGCTATGAACCGGCATGGCTCGCTCCAGCGGCTGCCGGGGCGAGAAACAGAGCGGATTCAACATGTCCAGGCTCAATTGTCGCCCCGATGCGTTATTTCCTTCTTCTGGCGGCTTTCTGGTCGCTGTCGCTCGGCGCGCTCCGGCGGCGCGGGCGCAAAGCTGCAACGAAGACCTCGAGCGCCTTCGGCAAGAAGCGCAATAGCCGATATCGAGGCGCTGAACGCCATCTCCAAGTCGCATGGCGGCAAGCTCGACCCCATCGCCGGCCTGTCCGCATTTGCGCGACATGAAAACGATCGAGACGCAAATGCTCGCCTATCTGGTCAAGAACAAGGACTGGTGCAATATTCCCGACGATTTCATCAATAATTTCAAAGCCAACGGCGAAAAAACCGGCCACAATGGCCGGGCAGGCCTGCGAGCTCGCCGTCAAGGTCAAGAAAATGCAGCGAAGGCGGCGGGGCATGGGCGGCGCACGAAACCTGCCGCCACCGCCTAAACTGCCCGCCGGACCGCTCTGATCCATGTCGACGCCGGCGCAACATGCGGACGTCGCGCATTTGCCCGACGCCGGCTTCAGTTCTGGGACTTCTGGCGCCTGCTGCCGTCGAACTGGCTGCCCTATCGTGCAACTGGCCCGGCTCGACCGCCCGGTCGGCTGGCAATTGCTGCTCGCGCCCTGCCTGTCGATGCCGTCGTGCCTCGCCGGCGTCTATCGCCTGCAAAAACCCGATTTCCTGCTGATGCTGCTGTTCACGCTCGGCGCCATCGCCATGCGCGGGGCGGGATCGACCTTCAACGACCTGATCGACCGCAAGATCGACGCCAAGGTGGAGCGCACGCGCGGACGCCCCTTGCCTTCGGGCCGGGTCAGCCTGCTTGCGGCGGCGTTTTTCATGGCGGCGCAGGCTCTGGTCGGCCTCGGCGTGCTGCTGTCGCTTGAATCATTTCTCCATCGTGCTGGGCTTCGCCTCGCTGCTGCCGGTGGCGGTCTATCCCTTCATGAAGCGCTTCACCCACTGGCCGCAGGCGGTGCTCGGCCTCGCCTTTTCCTGGGGCGCGCTGATGGGCTGGGCGGCGCTGACCGGCGGATTGGCCGCGCCGGCTTTATGGCTTTACGCCTCCTGCGTCGTCTGGACGATCGGCTATGACACGATCTACGCCCTGCAGGACCGCCCCGACGACCTGAAGGCGGGCGTGGGCTCGACGGCGGTGCTGTTCGGCGATCATGTGGTTCTGGCGGTGGGCCTGTTCTATCTCGCCGCGGTGATTTTCGCCGAATTCGCGCTGATCGGCGTCGGCGCCGGCCTGCTGGCGCAGTCTGGGGCTGGCCGCCTTCGCCTTTCATCTGGCCTGGCAGATCCGGCGGCTGGAAGGCGCCGATGACGCCATGGCGCTCAAACTGTTCCGCTCCAACGGCCGGGCTGGTTTCTTGCTGTTCGCCGGGCTTTTCGCGGAAAATATGCTGTTTTATCTGCGCTAGTGCCTGTCATTGCGAGCGGAGCGAAGCAATCCACTTTGATGCTATCCGCCAGCGATGGATTGCTTCGCTCCGCTCGCAATGACGGCCGTGGTCAGGTCGGAAGACAAGCTTCGAGAATTCATAATGAAAAAATCCCTTTTCGCCGCCTGCGTCGCCCTGACCCTTTCCTGCGCTCCCGCCTTTGCGCAGGACGCGGGCCAAAAATCGCCCTTGCCCCATATCACGGCTTCCGGACGCGCCTTTGTCGAGGTCAAACCCGATATTGCGACGTTAAGCCTCGGCGTCGTCAGCGAGAAAAACACCGCAGCGGAAGCGACGGCCGAAAACGCGCAAGCCACGACCAACGCGATAGCGGTCCTGAAAAGCCTCGGCGTCGATCCCAAGGACATCAAGACCACCAGTCTGATTCTCGCGCCGGTCGTCACCGAGGAGCGGGACCCCAAGACCAATGCCCTCATCAAACGCCATGTGACCGGCTATCGCGCGTCCAACTCTTGCAGGTGCGCATTCGGGACGTCGACAAAGCCGGGGCCATCGCCTCGCGCGTCGTCGTCGAGGGAAGCGCCAATACCTATAACGGCTTGTCTTTCTCGGTTTCTGACCAGGATGCGCGCGAGGACGACTTGCGCGGAAAGGCGGTCGGCGACGCGATGCGCAAGGCTGCGCTCTATGCGCATGGCGCTTCGATGAAGCTTGGCCGCGTCCTTGCGATCGAAACGGAGCCGGATCGCAGCATTATCGCCAACGCCGACATGCCGATGTTGCGCACGGCCAGCAGTGGCGCGAAATATTTTGCCCATCCCGGTCGAGCCGGGCGTCACCCGCATCGAAGTCAGGGTTTCCGGGGTTTGGGAACTCGTGCCCGAATGATCATTCGGTGCTGATAATCTCGCGCTCGCCCCGAAACACCGCCTGAACGCGTCCTTTCGGCCCGGCAATTCTCTGTCGCGGAAATGGCCGAGCGGCGTTTTTTCAGCGGCCAACCGCGTTTGCGCGGCTGAACAGCGCCGATGACCAGCGCGCCGAGGCGGCGGTCGAGAACCACCGGGCTCTCGTCGGGCGAAAAAGTCAGGCGTGGCAGGTCGAAAAACCGCGCCCAGGCCTTCCATTCCGGCGCAATGTCGCTCTCGCTGTCCGATTCGGCCAGCGTAACCGCCAATTCGGGATCGGCGTGGTCGAGCGCGACGCGATAGAAAAATCCGCGCGCATTTTCGAGCAAGGCCAGCGAGACGCCGCGATAACAGCCGATCGGCAAGGCCAGCCGCATGGCGACGCCGGCCACCCGGCGGTCGATGGAGACCGCGTTGGCGGCGAGTGACACCCGCCTCTTGCCGCCGTCGGCGCGCGGGTCGGCGGCGACAAAATGCGCGACGGATTTTCCGCAGGGCGTCTGGATTTTGGTCGCGAACATGGCAGCCTCCCGGCGGAACCTTCCGCACAGGAAGCATCCTGGGGCGCGACCTCCCACGAACCGGCAAAAAAAATAGGCGGCATTTTAGTGAAACCCGCGCGAAAGCCCGGATGGAAAACAAGGCGTTGACGCGATAGCTCGAATTGCGGGCGACCCGGCAAGGCTTGACCAAAAACCATGCAATGCCGGGCAAGCTATGGACTTGCGCCCGGCGGACCCGGCGTTTACACGAACTCATCCTTTCTTAACCGAGGTCGCCCTGTTGCCCGTTCCGTCCGCCCTCGCCGCAATCCTGCCTCGCGTCGAGGAGATTGTCCGCGAGGCTGGCGAGATCGCGCTCGAATTTTTCCGCCACGGCGCTCCGACCCATGCGGAAGTCAATTTCAAGGCGGGCGGCTCCCCGGTCACCGAGGCCGATCTGCGCATCGACCATTTTCTGCGCGCCCATCTGGCGCCTTTGGCGCCTGACCTCGGCTGGCTGTCGGAAGAAACCGTCGATTCGCCGGACCGTCTCGCGTGCGAGGCCTTGTTCGTTGTCGATCCGATCGATGGAACGCGCGGTTTCGCCGCCGGCGACCCCTGTTTTGCCCTGTGTATCGCTGTCGTGCTCGGCGGCCGCCCGGTTTACGGCATCGTCCACGCCCCGGCGCTGGAGCAGACCTTTATCGCCACACGCGGCGGCGGCGCGACCTGCAATGGCGCGGACATTGCCGTCTCGGACCGGAAAACCCTGACCGGCGCGCGGCTGGCGGCGCCGGAAAGCTTTGACGCGACACTGCGCCGCTCGGGCCTGGCCTATGCGGCGCAACCGCGCTGCCGTCGCTCGCCATGCGGCTGATTCGGGTCGCTTCCGGCGAATTCGACGTGGCGCTGGCGCGGGAAAATTCTTACGACTGGGATATTGCCGCCGCCGATTTGATCCTGCATGAAGCGGGCGGCGTCCTGACCGATCTGCTCGGCAGGACGCCGTCGTATAATCGGGCGACGCCGAAACACCCGGCGCTGGCGGCGGGACCAGCCCCGCTGCAAGCGCAGTTGATCGAAGCGACGCGGCCAGCGCCCATCGGCCCTGAACCCGCCCGAAAAACATTTGGAATGGAGAGCCGCATGAGCCATGAAGTCGAACCCAAACAATTGCTGCATCTGGTTTTTGGCGGCGAATTGCAAAATCTCGCCACCACCGATTTCAAGGATATTTCCAAGCTCGACCTGGTGGGCATGTATCCCGATTACAAATCCGCCCACGCGATCTGGAAATCCAAGGCGCAACAGACGGTGGACAATGCGCATATGCGCTATTTCATCGTCCATCTCCATCGCGTGATGGATCCTTCGGACGACTGAGCGCCGGTTTTTCAACCGTCATCTGCCGCAATTTTTTGCACGCCCCGGTGCGCGGCGCTCGCCTTTTGGGCGGGGCTGCGCTATCACTCGCGTAAAATGAGGCGCCGCGCCGGCGCCGGACGCGAAGCGAAACTGCATCGAAATGAAAAACGGAAGCGGCGGTCCGCATTTCTCGGATCTGAACAAGACTTCCGTCCTTTTGGACGTTGATGCGGCCAGGCGCGCAATGAGACTCTGCTCCTCATGAAGACCAAGCTCTTTCTGCCTGTCTATGGCGCCCTGGCGAACGGCCTCTCGCCCTTCAGCCGGATCTTCCTGTGGCGGCGCGCCCAGCGCGGCAAGGAGGATCGCAAACGGCTTGGCGAAAGGCGCGGCGTCGCCGGCCTGCCCCGGCCGGAGGGCCGGTTGGCCTGGCTGCATGGCGCCAGCGTCGGCGAAGGTCTCGCGCTGTTGCCCTTGGTGGCGAGGCTGACGGCAAAAGGCTTCCATGTTCTGGTCACCAGCGGCACCGTAACCTCCGCCCGCATTCTCGCCCAAAGGCTGCCCTCCGGCTCCAGTCACCAATATGTGCCGCTCGACGCGCCGCGTTATGTCGAGAGTTTCCTCGATCATTGGCGCCCCGACCTTTTCGTGCTGGCCGAATCGGAACTCTGGCCCAACACCATCAACGCCGTTCATGCGCGCAAAATTCCCATCACTTTGGTCAACGCCCGGCTGTCGCCGCGCTCCTTCGCGCGCTGGCGGCGGCTTCCCGGCTTCATCGGCGCCTTGCTCGGCAAGATCGACCTGTGCCTGGCGCAAAGCGATGACGACGCCGGCCGCCTGCTGCAACTGGGCGCGCCGCGCGTAAGTGCGATCGGGAACATCAAATATGACGTCGATGCGCCGCCCAGCGATGCGGCCAAGCTCGAAGTCCTGTCCAGCCAGATCGGCGGGCGCCAGATCTGGGTCGCCGCCTCGACCCATGCCGGCGAAGAGGCGCTGGCCCTGCGCGTCCACAAGCAACTGCAGCCGCAATTTCCCGGCCTGCTGACCGTCGTGGCCCCGCGCCACTCGCATCGCGGCGGCAGACATCGCCGACCTGGCGCGCGGCGCCGGCCTCAGCGTCGCCCAACGCTCGCTGAACCAGCCGATCGACCCGACGACGCAGATCTATATCGGCGACACCATGGGCGAACTCGGCTTGTTCTATCGGCTTTCCAGCGTGATTTTCGTCGGCAAGTCGCTGCTTGGCCGAGGCGGCCAGAACCCGATCGAACCGGCGAAACTGGGGTCGGCGATCCTGCACGGCCCGCATGTCGGCAATTTCCTTGAGGTCTACGCCGCGCTGGATCAAAAGGCTGGCGCGATTCCGGTCAAGGACGCCGACAGCCTTGCCGAGAGCCTGACCGCGCTCTTCACCGATCCGGCCCTGCTGCGCCGCACGGCGGAGGCCTCGCGTCAGGCCGTCAGCGAACTTGGCGGCGCCACCGATAAAATCATGCAGGCGCTCGAACATTATATCGCTCACATGATTGTATCCGAGCAGTAGCAATTATTGCGAATTGCATCTGGCTTTCGCCGGCCGCGGTGTCTAAGTTTGATGAACATCGGAATGCGAGGAGCCATGCGCGCGCCGGATTTCTGGCAGTCGCCCAAGCCGGGCCTGTTCGCCCGGCTCCTGATCGCTGTTCTGACGCCCGTGTCCCTCCTGTACGGACGCGCGGTCGTCAGGCGCATGGGCAGGCGTGGCTCGCGGGTGAATGCGCCGGTGATCTGCGTCGGCAATTTCGTCGCGGGCGGCGCCGGCAAAACCCCAACCGCCCTGACCGTCGCCAAATGGCTGCAACGCTCTGGCGAAACCCCCTATTTCCTGTCGCGAGGCTATGGCGGCGCGCTGAGCGCCGATGGCGGCGCGCATCTGGTGGACCGCCGCCGCCATTGCGCGGCGGAAGCCGGCGACGAGCCGCTGCTGCTGGCGCGCGTCGCCAATACCGTGGTGGCGCGCGACCGTCCGACCGGCGCCATGCTGGCGCTGGCCGGGCGGCGCCAGCCTGATCGTGATGGACGACGGGTTGCAAAACCCCAGCCTGCGGCGTGACTTCACCCTCGCGGTCATCGACGGCGGCGTTGGATTCGGCAATGGGCGGATGCTGCCCGCCGGCCCTTGCGCGCGCCTGTCGACCTGCAACTGAAGCAAACCTCAGCCGGGCTGGTCATCGGCGCCGGCGAGGCGGGCGAAAAAGCCGCAGCGCTGTTCACCGCCGCCGGCAAGCCGGTGTTCCACGGCCGGCTGCGCCCGACGCCAACGCCGCCCTGCGAATGCTCGGCGCGAAAGTCGTGGCCTTCGCCGGCATAGGGCGGCCGCAGAAATTCTTCGATTCGCTGGAAGACTGCGGCGCGCGGCTCGTCGCCCGCCACGGCTTCCCCGATCATCATCCCTACCGGTTGCAGGATATTCTGGCTTTGCAGCGTCAGGCCGGGGCGCTCGACGCGCTGCTGGTGACGACGGAGAAGGACATGGTCAAGGTCGCGCCCTTCCAGGACCGTCTATGGCGCAACCTGCCGCAGCCGGAGGCTCTGCCGGTCGTGCTGGTGGTGGAGGAGGCGGCGGAGTTGAAGCAGATGATCCAGGACGCGCTGATCAAGTCGCGCGCCAACGGGAATCGTTCCGGGCATATCGAGCTTTAGGGGCTCCTATTAGCTTTCTCGCCTGTATTGACCTGGCCCGTCATTGCGAGCGAAGCGAAGCAAGCCATGGCTTGTGGCCAGGGTGGATTGCTTCGCTTCGGTCGCAATGACGACGAATGCTCTACCCCTTGATCTCGCCCAGTTGCCGCAGCCTTGCAGCCTTCGCCTCAGGCCCGGCGTAGGGCTCCTGGCGATCGACATTCCAGTAACGCAAATCTTCGACGGGGATTTGCGCGCCGGTCGCGGCGCAAATGACATAGGCCCCGGGCTTCAAAATCCGAAAATCGCCGTCGAGATATTCGATTTCGCCGGCCCGGCCATCGGGGTTCGGCGATCCACCGGTTCATGCGCGCTTTCCGTTCCGCTCTTTTGCATTCTAACTCATCAGCATGTAGCGTCATTGGCGCCCCGCATCAATCCCGGGCGCCGCTAAATTCCCATCCCGAGCTCCGGCTCCGTCGCCCCCTCCTCGCCCGGTTCGGGCAGATCGGCCTGACGCGGCAGGCGGACCAGCGTGACCGTGCAGGGCGCCTGGGCGGCGATGCGGACGGCTGTAGGGCCTGATGCTGCGGCGGCGCGGCGAGCCGGCGCCGATCACATCTGATCGACATGGTTTCGCGCGCAAAATCGATCAGCGCCGCCGCCGGGTCGATCGCCTCCAGCGCATGCGCCGTCACCCGCGCTGGCGTCAGGCCGAGGCCGCTCGCCCATTGCCGCATGTCCACCAGCCGCCGCACATGCAGGTTACGCCCCAGATTCGTCCTGCGTCGTGTCGAGTCGCAGCCGATTGGTCTTGATCACCGAACGCAGGCCAGCCGCGCGGCCGGCGCGGTCTGCATGATCCGGCCCGCCGTTTCGCGCAACACCTCGGCCATGGCCGCGTTTTCGGGAGCGAGGTCGACCGCCACCATCACGATCGGCGCGGCGGCGCGGCGCGAGGCCATGCTGCGCGAATGACGCATCGGAGCGAGCTTTCTGCGCCCACCAGCGCCGTCGCGCCGTAAACCAGGAATCGGCGTGCTGCTTTTCGAAGCCCGCCGGTCAGCGGATCTGGTCGGGATCGGCGAGTTCGAGCGCCAGTTGCGCCGCCGTCGTGTGGCGCTGGTCCGGCTCGGGCTCCAGGCAATGCAGGATGACTTCCTGCAGCCAGGGCGGACAATCGGGATTGTGGAACTCGGCGGCCGGGTCGCGCCACAGCCGCCGCTCCAAGCCCGCGGCGCTTGCGCGGAGAGCCGAAGGGCCGGAGCCGGTCAGAAGGTAATAAAGCACCACGCCGAGCGCGAAAATATCGCTGCGCGGGTCGCCGCGGTCGCGCGCGATCTGCTCCGGCGACAGATAGGGGCCGGTGCCGATCGGCACGCGGAATTCCTCGGCCAGCAGGTCGGGCAGAAGATCGTGGCGCGACAGGCCGTAATCGATGAGCGTGTATTCGCCGCCAGAAGCCGATCCCGTGCGCCGCATGATGTTGGACGGTTTTATATCGAAATGGATGACATTCTGGCTGTGCAGGTCGGCCAGCGCCCGCGCCACCCCCACCCCGATTTCCACCACTTCGGCGACGGGCAGCGGCGCGTCATCGATGCGTCCGAGCAGCGAGGCGCCCTCGATGAGTTCCATCACGATATAGGGCTGGCGGCTGAAATCCCCGGACGCGATGAATTTCGGCGCGTGCGGCCCGGTCAGCAGCGGCAGGATCATCTGCTCCATTTCAAAGCTGACGATGGCGGTGGCGTCGTCGCCATCCTGCACGATGGGGGTCTTGAGAATGGCCGGCGGCGACATATCGTCGCGTGTCACGCGCCAGAGATAAGCCATGCCGCCGACATGCAGGCGTTCCACCAAGCGGAAGCCGTCGATGACGTCGCCAGGGCGCAGATCGGAAAAAGAGGGATTTTTGTCGGACATGCGCGCAAATCCCCGGTGCGCCAGACGCGAAAAGGCTCGATTTCCAGCCTAGTCCAGCCTTGGCCTTCTCGCCATGCGTCAAAAGCGGCAGAAAATCCGCGAGGCATGATGCCTTCTCGGCAAAGCTGCGCTAAGACTGCTCGTCAATTCTCCCGGAGTCCGATCATGACGCCCAAGAAAATTCTCGTCGCCCAGGGTGGAGGCCCCACCGCGGTCATCAATCAGTCGCTTGCAGGCGTCGTGCTCGAAGCGCGCAAATTCGCCAATATCAGCCGCGTTTACGGCGCCCACACGGCGTGAGCGGCATTGTCAACGAGGATCTGCTCGACCTGACCCAGGAGACCACCCATAATCTGGAAATGGTCGCCAACACGCCGTCCTCGGCGCTCGGGTCGACCCGCGACAAGCCCGACGCCAAATATTGCCACGAAATCTTCAAGGTGCTCCAGGCGCATGAAATCGGCGCCTTCTTCTATATCGGCGGCAATGATTCCTCCGACACCGTGCGCATCGTCAGCGAGGAGGCGGCCAAGGCCAATTATCCCCTGCGCTGCATCCATATTCCCAAGACCATCGACAACGACCTGGTCGGAACGACCATACGCCGGGCTTTCCCTCGGCGGCGCGTTTCGTCGCCCAGGCCTTCGCCGGCGCCAATCTCGACAATGCCGCCCTGCCCGGCGTCTATGTCGGCGTGGTGATGGGCCGCCATGCCGGCTTCCTCACCGCTGCGAGCGCGCTCGGCAAGAAATTTCCCGACGACGGCCCGCACTTGATCTACGTGCCGGAGCGCGTGTTCGACACCGACAAGTTCCTCGCCGACGTGAAGGCGGTCTACGACCGCCTCGGCCGCTGCATGATCGCGGTGTCGGAAGGCATTCACGACGCCGAGGGCGCGCCGATCATCACCAAGCTGGCCGAACAGGTCGAGCATGACGCGCATGGCAACATCCAGCTCTCCGGCACCGGCGCGCTGGCCGACCTGCTGTGCGAGGAAATCAAGAACAAGCTCGGCATCAAGCGCGTGCGCGGCGACACCTTCGGCTATCTGCAGCGCTCCTTCATCGGCTGCGTCTCCGACGTTGATCAGCGCGAGGCGCGCGAAGTCGGCGAGAAGGCGGTGCAATACGCCATGTGGGGCGACCGCAGCGGCTCGGTGGCGATCAAGCGCACCGGCTATTATTCGGTCGATTACGAGTTGATCGCGCTCGAAGCCGTCGCCGGCAAGACCCGCGTGATGGAGGACGAGTTTATCGCCTCCAGCGGCACCGACGTGACCGACGCCTTCCGCATGTACCTGCGTCCGCTGCTCGGCTCGCACATGCCCGACGCCTATCGCCTGCGCCCCAATAAAGTGGCCAAGGTATTGAACAAGGGCTGATCCAGTCCTGCAACAGTAAACGCGGGCATGCCCTGGGCATGCCCGCGAAGCCTATGCCTGATGGAGCGTTGATGATTTATTATGACGTCTCTGATTTGCTTAGCTATTTCCAAAATCACTCGCGCGTGGTCGGCGTGCCCCGTGTTTCGACAATTACGCTGGATCGTTTCAATCAACTTGGCGGATCCGGCAAATATAAACTGATCGCCTATCACCCCAAGCTCAAGCAGATCGTGACGACAGACGCTACGTTTTTTGGTCGCGAACCTTTCTCCGCAGAGCGTTTCTGTGCCTTTTTTGGCGTGCCTCACAGAAAAGTCTCGGAGCTCGATACATACCTCCTCCGTTACGACTTGAAATATAAGCGCCTTTTCCATAAGATCAGATTGAAAATAAAGTCTTTTTCCCTCAAGAACGCGTTTCGAAACAAGAGCATCGCCCAAAACATCGGCAGGGCGACATGGGTCGAACCGGTCTTCCGTCCGGGTGACATCGTTTACTTGCCAGGACTGACGCCGACGAAAAGCGTCTATCTGGACAGGCTCAAAAGGGCCAAGGCGGAAACGGACGTCAAGATCGTGCAACTCATTCACGATTTGATACCTGTTTTCGGCCGCCCAATACGTTCCCCACGACGCGCCCCCAAATTCGAAAACTTTCTCTTGCACACCAATGCGACAGCCGATGTCGTGCTGACCATTTCCGAAGACGCCAAACGGGACTATCTCCGTTTTCTGAAGGCGAGGGATCTGTCGCCGAACATGGTCCAGGCTGTGCCGCTGCCGCACGAATTCCTGGTCGAGGAAACACCTGCGCGGATTCCGGATTATCGCAGTGTCGGCGTGAAGGTTTTACACGCCGCCCGTCTGCCTTATGTCCTGTGCGTCGGGACGCGCGAGATTCGGAAAAACAATTGGGGTCTGGCGCAGGTTTGGCAATCGCTACAGCAAAAACATGGCTATAAATTGCCACGTCTGGTTTTTGCCGGGAGCAAAGGCTGGCAGAACGAAGAATTCGAACGATTGTTGCTCCGCACCAACAATCTCAACGATTACATCGCACTCGTCGATAGTCCTTCCGACGCCGAACTGGCCTATCTTTACCAAAACTGCCTTTTCTCGGTTTTTCCGAGTTTTTATGAAGGCTGGGGCCTGCCGATCGGCGAATCCGTCTGGTTCGGGCGGCCGGTCATCGCCTCGAAAACGAGTTCCATGCCAGAAGTGGCGGGAGACTTTGCCGACTATATCGACCCGTTCAAACTGGAGACCCTCGAAGCGGCTATCGAGAAAATGCTCGCCGAGGATTACCGCGAAAAACGCGCCGCAGGGATCAAGACCATGCCCTTGCGGAGTTGGAGCCAATATGCCGACGAAATATGGCGTATATTGAATTCGATCTAAATCGATAGATGAAACTGCGGTGAATTTGGGCGGCAGCCATATTCTCGTCGAAACCGGTCGCTATCCGCACATTCTTTCATCATTGCGTTGCCGCAACTCACCCGGATAAAGCCTTGGACAATTTGCACAAAACCTCTGCCCCGGCCGCGCGGTCCAAAAAGAAAAAAAGCGCGCTTTCCCGAGGCTGGAAGGCGATCAGGGACCGTTTTTTTCCACGCAGGAAAAAAATCGTCACCTATGCGGACTGGATCAAAAAATTCGATAGTCTAAAAAGGCGCGATCGCCGCGCCATCAAACAGCATATCGCGCGCTTGAGCTATCATCCCAAGATTTCAGTCGTCATGGCGGTTCGCCAACCGAATGAGCGTGGCTGGCGAAAGCGATCGAATCCCTTCACGCACAGCTCTATGATAATTGGGAATTATGCATTGCCGTTGTCGCTTCGCCATCGGATGGCGCAGCCAAAGCCCTGAAAAAACATGCTGCCGACCCCCGCATCAAATGGGCGCGGCTCGATCAGAACGGCGATATTTCAGTTGCGACAAATTCCGCCCTCGAACTGGCAAGCGGCGAATTCGTAGCGCTGATCGATCACGACGATCGTCTGGCGGAACATGCCCTATATGAAGCGATTGTGGAACTGAACGACCATCCGGACGCGGATATCATTTATTCGGACGAAGACTGCATCGACGACAAGGGACTTCGCTCCAATCCTCATTTCAAGACGGACTGGAATCCCGAGTTATTTCTGTCTCAAAACATGCTCGATCATCTGGCT
>CAWFBN010000132.1:0-55543 GCA_963813955.1 uncultured Alphaproteobacteria bacterium
TCTTAGTGAGCAATACGAAGGGCAATGTGTGTGTGTGTGTGTGTGGCCATGGTGTTGCAGCCACGCTGGTGGCGTTGCTCGACATCAACAGCACCCCTCCACGGCGATTACCGCGCCGACAGCAGCGCGCGGGCTGACCTTCTCGTGGTGGAGAAGGACACTGAAAGGGAGCACCAAGACCGGCATGGTAGCGATGATCGTGGCGACCACGCCGGTGGGAGAGTGGCGGAGCACAAGCCGAGCTAAGGGCCACGCCCAAGAAGGGTCCCGCGGTTCCTACAACGCCGAGAACAATCATCGCCTGCGAGTGGTGCAGAGCAGCCCGCATCGCAAGCCACCGGCGCCAACCGTGACCAAGACGGCATAGCCCAACAAGGCCGGCAACACGCAGAATCAAGGTGGCGGCCACGGCGTCGTAGTCGCCAATGCCCTCTTTGGATAGGACATAGCTGACGGCGTTGGTGGCAGCGGCCAGCAGGGCCAGCACTACGCCTCGCCCTCGATGCGGCGCCGCACAAGGGCCGTCGTGGTTGGGCTGCTCCAACACCACCCACGCTACGCCGGCCAAGGTCACGCCCATGGCAGCCAGTGACCAGCGTGAGTGCGTCGCCGATCCACACCCAAGGAGATCACCGCGGCGATGGGTGGGGAGAGCGAGAAGAAGATCTCGACGGCGAAGACCGGGGCCGCCGGCCACAGCGACCCGGGCGGAAAATCCCTGCTGGTCAATATCTTGCAGCACGCGGGCGAAAAGGCCCTGCTCGCCACCGAACAAATGGGCGCAACCGGTGACGTCGAGGACCAACCCATGCGGTTCGTCGAGCGCCGTCAGCGGCGTATAGCGCTCGCAACGCGCCGCCAGACGCGCCAGGATTTGGGCGTCCGCCGGACGGTCGATTTCCGCCACGGCGAGTTGCGGCAACCGCGCCCGCGCATCCGCCAGAGACAGGCCAGTGACAAGCCCCTGACTCAGGGCGGCGGCATTGAGCGCGCAGAGTCTTTGGGCGTTCTTCTGCTTTTCGACCAGCGCGAACGGCGCTTCGTCATCCGGCGCGGCGCTTGCTCTCCGCAGCCTTTCCGTCGGCAGGAAAGGCAGCCAAAGCGCCAGATAGCGTCGCGCTGACGCCGTCGGCGGCTTCATGAAACAGGCCTCGGTCACGCTGCCACTCCAAACGCCAGGAACGATCGGCCGCGCCGCCGCGATGACGCAGCAGCGAAACGGAAAAACAGGGCGTCCCCGGCGCATTGGCGAGAAGGGCGCGCGAATTTTGCGCCCGCGCCCGCCAGCGAGAGACGGCGGCGCTGGGCGGCGGCCCGGTCTTGGCTCCTTCCCCTGCACGAATACGCAGCAAAAACACGGTCACGCCCGAAGCTTCCGCCGCGCGCGCCAGACGCAGGGTTGCGGTGAGGTCGAGCGCGCGCGGCGCGCCGAAAATTTCGATCAATGCCGCGCCCAGACTTTTGCAGCGCGCTGCTTCGACCCCGGCGCGCAAAACCGCCTCGGCGTCCTTGCCGCGCACCAGCGACAAGGCGGCGGGATCGACGCCAAACTCGGCAAGTCCCATGCCGTTCAGCCGCCCGCCCTCGCCCTCCAGAACGTCTTGCCGCACCCAGAACACAGGCCGCCCCGGCGCGGCGCGCAAGGCCAGCCCCAAGCTGAATCCAGCGGCGGCGGGTCCATCGGCGCCCCAGGGAGCATGAACCTCATGCAGGCAGGCGCGGCTCAGCCCGCCTCCCAAAAAAGCGTCGACGTAGTCGCACCCAAGGCGAAGCGCGGAGGACTCGACGCAACCTCGCTTTTGCCGCCAGCCTTGGCGAGGAGCCCTCGCAACGCCGCCATGGTTTTTACGCGAGGCGGCGCGCCTCTTTGCGCTTCAATCCTGTGCATGGCGCTCTCACCAGTTCATGGTATGTTCTAGTAGAAACCCAAATCCGGTTTGAGTCAAGCCGCCTTTTTCGCCTCCTGCTTTGAATCTCAACTTTTTAATATAAAGCAGCATCGCAGGCCCAACGCAAAAAAAGCCCCGTCCGGCTGACGCCGGACGGGGCAAGAAGAAAAACGGTCGGTTTGCGTGCTTTGGAAGCCGGATCGAAGCTCACGCCGAAACCTGATTGGAAATGCGCATCGGCCAAAGCGCGACGCAGATTGATCACTTCTTCGCGCAGGCTGTGAACCTCCAGCGTCAAATCGTCGACGCGCCTTTCATAGCCGTCGATCAAGGTCCGCAGCCGGCCATCGACCGCGGATTGCATCGCCGGACCGCGATTGACCAGGGCCAGGACAAAGCCTCCCAATGCAGTCAAGGCGCTGGCCGCCAACGTGACAAGCCAGTTCGGCCATTCACCGCCATTCATATCCGCCCCCTTCATATCGATTAGACAGCTGCGGCCGCTCATTGCTCATTTGGCGATCGCGCGGCACTCGCGGCGCATGAGCGCATAATCGTCCACCATGGCGCGAGCCTCGGCTGGAAGCCGCGAAAATTCGGTCGCCAGTTTTTCCATGTCGGCGGCGGAGTAATTTTTGAGTGCCGGGCAATAGGCCCGCTGCGTCGAATTGCAACCGGCAACAGCAAAGCTAAAACTTGCCAGCAGACAGATCGCTTTCAGTCCGCGCATCGTCTTGTCCTTGCGTTGCGATGGCGTCGATTTTTCGCTCGTCCGCCGCCAGCGCGGAAGCGTCGGCGGCATTCACCTCATCGACGCCGGCCTGGCGTTCCTGCAGGGCCTGAATCAGACCCAACAGGACGCCAAGCGACTTCAGCCCGGCGAGGATTGCCGAGATGATCGACGTGATCATTTCGTGGCCAGACCGGCGCCCGTGATCGATGCCGGGAGGACCACGGCCAGCGCGCCCGCCAGCGCGATGCCGACCTAAGTCACAGCGCCGAGCGTGGTGGCGGGAACGGAGATATGGAACCCGCTCAGCAAGGCCGCGACGCCAGCATAAGTCGAAGCCTCGCCAAGACGGGCGAGGATGTAGGGGACGATGGAGCTCATTTCAGTATCCTTTCAGGCTGGACGGGCGGGCCTTGGCGGCATTGCCTCCCGCGCGTGTCTTTTGGCCTTTTCAGACCGGATATTTGCCAAAGTGGACCGCCCATTTTTCGGCGGTCGAACCGCGCTTGGCATATTGCGCAGTGGATGCCGGGCGCTCCCAGAAGCGCGCGGCGTCATGGCCGGCGTCAAAAGCCGTCGTCGCCGCCCTGATCTTGGCGGCCGCCATTTTTTCGGTGTGCTGCAACTCCCACAGCGCGGCGTTCAGTTGATCCTCCAGCGTCGGCAGGGCGCGAAGATCGACGCCGCAGCCGTTGCGGATGGCGTCAATGCGCGCCTGATGCCATTGGTCGAGGCCGAAGGCCTGCCCGTGATCGCCAACCGCCTTGGGATCGAGCGCGCTTTCGGCGTCTGCTTGCGCGAGAAGGCCGCAGGCTTGCGCCGGGGTGAAGCCGTTGGCGATCCAGAATTGATAAATCGTCGCAGCGCGCTGATCATAGGTAGGCGCGGGTTTTTCTTCGAGCGGTTCCGCTGGCGCAGAGCCAGAAGCAGAAGACCCCGCGGTTGCGGTGACGGCTTCGACATGCGCGGCCGGCGCCAGTGATTTTGGATGCGGCGACCGGGACGGGCGCCATCGCCGCCCGGATACGCGCGATCAGGTCGGCCTTGACCACATTCTTGCCGGGGCAGTCGTGGTGGTCGCGCAGGCATTCCTTGTGGAAGCGCAGCGTGGCCGGATCGATGCCGAGCGCCTGGTGCAGGATCGCCAGCGCCTGCCACCGTCAGATCGCGCACCTTGGCGCCGTCGCCGCTGTCGAAGGCCTCGTCGGAATAATCGCCGACCATTTCGACGCCAAGGCTGTCGGCATTGTAACAGGACGCATGTACGCCATCGGCGGCAAGATCGCAGGCCACCCAGATCAGATTTGGCGAGATGAACAGGTGCGGGCCGGAGTGCCATCCGAGGCTTTTATAATAGCGGTTGAGATTCAGGATGCGCTGATATTCGTGGTCCTTGCCGTCATTGCCATAAGCCCATTGCTTCAGGTTCGGCTCGGCGGTGTTGTGCAGCACGATAAATTTCGGCTTCCACACCGGCCAGCGGCAGGTGGCGACGTAAGACTTGAAGGCGGCGGGCGACAAGCCTGAAGGATTGTCGAGGAAAGTCATGTCAAAGCCTTTCGATTTTTACCGTCCCGACGCCCGCCCGCGTCAGGCCAAGGGCGTCAGCGGCGCCGCGCGACAGATCGAGCGCCCGTCCGGTTTTCCGCGCGGGTCCGCGATCTGACACACGCACCACGACAGAGCGCCCGCGCCAGGCGACGCGCAGGCGCGTCCCGAATGGCAGGCTGCGATGGGCGCACGTCATCGCGCGCGGATTGAAGCGGGAGCCGTCCGCCGCATGGGCGTTGAGTTTTTCGCCCGCGCCGCCATACCAGGAGGCGCGGACGTGCTCGGCGGCGACGGCCGGCGCCGCGGCCAACAAGGCCAAGCGCCAGCGCCCCGCGAGCCGCGAGGTTTTTGAAAATCATCGTTTTCCTTATGATGCGGGCGTCAGAACCCGATGCAGGCGTAGGTGACAGTATCACCGCTCGCCAGTGTCGCCGTTGCCGTGACCTGTGAAGCCGTATGCGCCGTCACATAGATCAACGCCGTGTCGGCGTGCGTCGTCTCGTCGTTGAAGGTGCAATGCCAGCCGTTTGGCGCGGTTGTGTTCATCGACAAGACGATCGTTCCGGCGCTACATGCGGAACTTGCGGTGAAAGATCCCGCTGTCGACCCGCCCTGTCGGCCGCCGATAATGCACGTTCCGCCTGCGCCGAGGATCGAGCCTTGCGCAACGAAGGCGTTAGCTGCGAAACCGCCGCTGCTGAAGCGGGCAACCTCCACGCTATTGACGATGAGGGAGCCGACATTAAGCGCCGGGTTGCCGAGACCGGTCCCGTTGTTCCACCAGAACGCATAGATTGGCCGCGTTGCGCTATAGCCGTTGGACGATAGGATTTCCGCGCCGCCGCCGGACGTGCCGGTCATATAGCCCTGAAACACGTCAGTTGCGGTCGCTGACACAACGCGGGCGCCGCCAACAACGTCGAGCGCATAGGCGGGGTTCGTCTTGAAGATGCCAAGACCGGTCCCGGTGAATCGCGCGGTTTCGACGGCATTGGAGATAATGCTCGTCTGGTTGAGCGCCGGGTTGCCTAAGCCCGTCCCATTGTTCCACCAGAAGGCGTAAATCGGTTGCGTCGCGCTGTAGCCGTTCGACGCCATGACTTGCGCGCCGCCGCCGTTTGAGCCCGAGTAGTAGGCATTGACCAGCGCGCCCGCGAGCGGCTCCGCAATGGTCAAGGGAGCGGATGGCACGGCGCCGGTGACTGACGGCGGCTTCCAGCCAAAGTCGGAGCCAATGGCCAGATACCCGTTGCGGACGTAGACGTTGCGGCTGTGGTCAATAAAAAGACCTTGCTTGGGCGAATGCCGTCTGACAGCCATATGCTGAAGCTGGCGGGAATGGAGCCGGGCGTCACCGCCCCGTCGACCACGGCATCAATCGTGATCGGATTGACGTAGTTCGCGCCGTCCGAGCCGCTGCCGTTGATTTCCAGAATGTCATCGCCGGGTTGGACGGCGACGTGCTGGCCTTTGGTCGTTCCCCGGCTTTTGAAGGTTCCAAAAAACGAGGTCGATGCGTCGTTCGAAAACTGGAAAGACGCGACATTGCCACCAGCATCCAATGGTCCGCCATAGAATTGCGTCCCGGCATAGGTCGCGACGCCGCTCCGGTTGCGGGTCGAGAGGCCTTGCAACACGTCTTTGGCGATGGTTTCCTGCCCTGTGACGGTGACGTTATTGAGGGTCGGCGACGGCGCGGTTTGGGCGAGAGCGGCCGAAGCCCAAAGCAGCGACGCGAGGGCGTGAAGGAGTCTCTTCATGTGTTGATCTCTCAGGACTGGGCCAGCGTTCCGCCATCGTTCCAAAACAATCCGGTCGAGGCGGGAAGCGAGGTCGGGAGTGTGTTGAACCAGGCGAGGAAGGCCGCGCCGAAATTGGTCGGGATTTGCGCCGCCGTGGCGGCCGAGGCCGCTGCCGCCGTGGCGCTCCCGGCGGCCGTCGTGGCGCTGCCCGCCGCATTGGCGGCAGCAGCCGAGGCCGCTGTTTGCGCAGATTGCGCCGCCGCAATCGCCGCCGACAGCGACAGCGGCAGAGGAACGGGCGAGGCCGTGGTTTCGCCGTCAACAGTGACGGTATCGCCAAGGCCGGAGACGCCCGTTTGCGCCGAGGCGTCGCCCGTCGCCCGCGTCACGCCCGGCGTCCAGACGATCCGCCCCGCGAACAGGGGAAGACATTCGCCGCCCGGCAATTCGAGGCGGCAGTCGTAGGCCATCGTCCCGGTCATGCCCGCCATGTCGGATTTGGGCGCGGCGAAGACGCAAAGATTACTGGCCGGGTCGAAGGTGATGACGCCGCCCGAACTGGCGCCCGTCACCCATTGATAAGCCGGGGGATCGGCTGCGGCGGGCGTGGATGCGCGCCTGCATCCGAATGACGCCCGAGGCCACCGCATAGACAGCCGCGATCTGCGATAGATCGCGCGTCCAGTGAAAGGTCGCGTTGGTCGCCGCGCGCAGGTTGAAGATGGTCGTCATGCACGAATCCTTCGCGGCACAAGAGCGGTTTTGATTATGGTTTTGATTGCGTTACTGCACCAGTCGCAGCCAGGGTCTTGCGATCGTGATCGTCGCGGAGCCGTTGGCCGTGAAAATCGGGGCGATGGAAATCCCCGTCGACGAGCCGGTTGCTGTAAAGACGGCGCTCCCGACTTGCTGCGCGACGCCAGGGGTCGGAATGGGCGTCTGGCAAGTGTAGGAATAGGCCGTGGTCGGCCCGTAGCCTGAGACGCTTGAGGTCTGATAGTCGTTCTGTGAGAACTGCCAGCTCGCCGAATACCAGGACTGAGCCGTGCAGGCTGCGCCGACGAAGTTCGTCGATCCGGACGCAACGGTGATATAGGCGCCGCCCCAAATCTGCGATCCAGCGACGGGCGAGCCCGTGAACAGCGAGCCTATCGTGATGACCGGAAGCGCCCCCGCCGCGTTGGTGATGGCAATCTGAAGGTCGTTTCCGTAGCCGTTGGGGTCGGCCGGCTCCGTTATGACGACCGAGACGCCTGCGGGGGCCGTGATCGTCCAGCCAGACGGAACCGTGCCGCTGGTCAAGGTTCCCGCCCCGGAGAATGTGCCGCCCGTCACAGTGGCGAAATTCGAGTTTGGCAAGCCGCTATCCGTCAGACCGTCGCTCAGATTTTGCAGCGGCGGGACCAGCGGCGACAAGGCGGCGTCGAACACTTTTCCGAGCAGATAGCCGCCGATTTGATTGGTGTGCGTGTTATCCTGCGTCGTGTTCGCCAGGAAATTGATTGTGGTTGCCGTAGTGGTTGACGGGTTCCAGATCGCGGCCGGGAAATCGACACAAACCGCCATGCCCCGCGCGCAATACTGGCGCGCAAGCTGGTTGAAATTGACGATCTGCGTGATCTTCGCCGGAGTGTTGAGCCCGTTCTGGCCATATTCCAACGTCAGGACCGGGATTTGCCCGTTGGCGACAATCGCCGCGATGGCCTGGACATAACCCATGCCGCCAGGTCCGCCGCTGACGGTCGCATCCCAAAGTTGCTGCGCGGTATAGGCGGACGAGTCGTTGATGATGCCGCCGAGAACGACAAACCGCGCCTTGCTGGCGAGGGCGCCCGCCAGGCCGATCCCGTATTGCGAGCCGATAGCCCCGGTCTGGAGCGCGCCGCCCGCGAAAAATTGCCGCGTGGTGTAGCCGCTGACGCCGCCATCGTAAACAAGCTGGTACTTGCGCCCGTTCTGGGCGGACGCCTGATTGAAATAATTCCAGCTTGTGTTGCCAAAATTCTGCTGCTGCGCCTCGCGTGATGTTCCGACGAGCGCGAAGGTATTGAGATGGGTCAGAGCGTTGAGCGCGGGAGGCGCGCGAGGCGGAATCGAAAGGGCGGCGGCGGTCGGCAAGATCGGCTGAGCCAACCAACGCCAGAAGCGCCGAGATAAAGCGACGCATGGCTCAATTCCCCGTAAAATAGAGTTGGTCGGACGTGTTTTGGCCGAGATAGCAGACCGCCGAAAGCGATGTGGCGCCGTAGGAAATCGCCTCTCCCGCGTTGAGAGGATACCAATTGGCGGAATTGGCGAGGTCGCTGCTGCCGCCAACAAAGACCGTTCCCGCGTTGTTGGGGCCCGCTTTCAACACGACCCCGGACGACAGCGACCGCGCCGGAAGACACGCCGTTGAAGCGCTGACAATCACGTTGCTCGAAACGATGGGATTGGCGCTTTGTGCTTGAGCGCCAGAGGTCAAGAGCGCGAGCGCGCCCCAAAGAGCGAAAATTCTCATTGGCGGAAGATCCTTCAAGGTTGAGAAAACATCAGGACGTCGGCGGCGTAATGAGCAGGCAAAAGATCGCCAATCGCGCGGTCCCGCCGGTAAAGCTGCCGCCCGCCGATGTGACGATCAGATTGGTGGCCGAATAAAAGCCGGTCGGCCCGATGATCCCGTAATTGGTCGAGCCGGCGGCGATATTGAGCGTCGAGCCGAATTGCCCCGTCGTTCCAGTCACGCCGACGGAATAGGAGGTCGCGCCCGTTACCGTCGTCACCGTGCGAGAGCCGACGCCAAGGACGATACAATTGGCCGGGATTTGCGTCGGCGCCGTGGTGGTCGCGCCCGAAAGCGTCACCAATTGCTCGATGATCTGGAATTTGAGCGCCGAGCCGAAGGCGCCGAGCGCCAATTGCGCCAGCGCCGTCGATCCCGTCAGGACTTCCGATAGTTTCGCGGCCGCAAAGCCGCCAGCGGTCGCGCCGTCGCCGACGATCATGCGATTATTGGTCGTGTCGACGATGATTTCGCCCTGGGCGGGCGTGAATCCAGCGATATTCGCCGCCGTGTCACGGCGTCGCTTCACTTGAACGGACATGGATTTTCCTTTGAGTGACCGCGCAGCGAAGCGGCGCTAGGCCCGAACGGGACCAGAAGGGGCGGCTTTTTTCGCCTTTTCGACGGGCTATGGGACGGCTTGCTAAGAGGTGACGTTTCCGAGGTCGATCGCGGTGATCACCGCCGAAGAGACGGGCCCGTAATCATCGGTTTCGGAAATGGCGTCGCCGGCGATGCGCCCGAAATCCATCGCCGTTCCCATTGCGAGGGCCGAGGCAACGGGGCCGAGCGACCCGATTCCGGAAATCGTCTTGGTGTAAGCCGTGCAAGTCGAGAGATCTTGCAAGGCGTCGCCGAAGATATTGAACGATTGGAATTTGAACCAAATCTTCTGACCAATTTCCGCGCTCGGGATCGAGAATTTGAAGATGGACGAGTCCAGGAGACAGAACACCGCGCCAGAGCTTGCGCCGATGCTCGGAAGCCCGGCCTGGCCGCGATAGAGCCCAGTCAAATTATATTGGTTCGCGCCCGTCAGCGTCGCCGTCGTGTAAGACAAGAATTCGCCGCCGACATAGCACATGGTCACGCCCTGGGAGGCGGCCGCGCCCGTCGAGGACGCCATAGACCCGCCGCTCATGGTCAGATTGACCGCGAGCGTGTTTCCAGCGTCTGGATTGGCGCCACCATAGGCCAGAAGGTTGGCTGTTAAGATACCTTGCCGGGCCGGCGCGCCGATAGTTCCGACCTGGGCGTAAGAAGTCCCGTCGAGCGAGGCCATAACGATGCAGCCGCCCCAATTCGGGTCGCCGCTTTGTCCGCTGACGCCGATCCACAGTTGCGAGTCATTCCCGGTCAAGGCCGGCGGCGGCTCGATAATGAAGGGAATATTGACCTGGTTCGGCGAGATGCTGGCGCTCGGCGCTCCATTGCTTTTGGCCTGCGTCGGGTAGGCGACGGAGGTCGCGACGCCCACCGGGTATTCCTCGGCTGTGATCGTGAAAATGCCGCTGTCGTCTTCCTCAATATCGGTGATCCGCACCGCGGTCGCGGACAGGCCGAGAGCCGAGTCCGTCAGTTGCACCAGATCCATCGGCTCAAGGATGCAGAATTCCTCGCCCAGCTTGAATTTGTAAGTATTGCGGATATAGAGCGCGCGTTGCAGCATCAATTGAGCGACTGTCTGCCCTACGGTCATGTCGCAAATTTCATGCGCCGTAATGGTCGAGCCGACCCGCAGGCCGAAACGGTCGATCATGGACTGATCGAAGGCGATCAGCGGCCCCGTGTTGTAATTGTCGCTTCGGGCCTGAATTTCGACCGTCTGCCAGTTCGGCAGCGAATAAGCGTCGGCCCGAATGATCTGGATCGGATCCTCACCCTGCGCATAGATGAAATCTTCGTCCGTCAGGCTGAAAAGCGGCGTCGTGTTGGGCGTGAAGGTCCAGCCGTTCGCGGTGATCGCCGAGTCGCCGAAGGGGATGAATTTAAGCAGGCCGCCCGACCAGATCGCCGTCGAGTTGGCGAGTTGCAGCCAGCGCGCCAGAATCGAGGTCGCCGGCTCCTGAGAATTGAGAACCGGCGACATGGAGAGGCCAAGGGCCCGCAATAGGCCTGAAAGGAGGCGCTGTTATTGCCGAGCAGCGTCGCGCCCGAAATGGAGCCGGCAGGGAAGCCAACGCCATATTGCGCGTTGGTCAAGAAGTCATAGACGACCTGCGCCGGGTCCGCGTCCAGGCCATTGACGCCGCTTCCGGCCAGGATGCCGGCAACCTCGAAATTGTTGTCGCTGATGGCCGCGGAAGACCCGAGGCTGAAATTCGCCGCCGCGACATAGCACGTCCCGCCATAAGTCGAGCGCCTGCGTCGGGTAGATGGACGCGAGATAGGACCAGACCGGTTGCGGCGTCGTGCCGCCGAAGAACCCAAGGCCAATCGCCGCCAAAGTGGTCGGGATCGTCGAAGTTTGCCAGACGTAGCCGATCGCGGCCACCGGCCCTTCGCAGACGCCCATGATGATGTCGGCGGTATAGGTCCAACTCGTCGCGCTGGAACTGCTGCCGCCTTTTCCACCGCCCTTGCCGCCCGTCTTTTGCGGCCAGCGCCTTGAAATTCTGATACCAGAGGACGTTCGGCGCGATCAAATTCCGGCCATAGACGATCGGCACGGGAATCGCGCTTGACGTCGTCTGGATCTGCAGGCCGGAATATTTGGTGATCTGCGTTGCTTGGCTCGGCGAGCGAAGAAAACCCATCAGGAATATCCTATTTGGCCCACAGCGAGAAAAAGCGCGGGCGGCGCGCCGCTTTCGTCAGATCGGCGTTCTGCGCAAAACTTTCTTCGATCACGCAATGACAATCGGCGTAGGCGTGAACGAGCCCGACCGGTGCGGCCTGCGTCACAATCCCGCCATGCGAATAGACCCGGCCGAAGCGGAAAATAGCAATGTCGCCCGGCTGCGGATCGGCGACTTCGGCGCAGAAGGATTGCATCCAGGCGAGATATTTTTCCTCGTCGTTGTGCAGCATCCAGTCGCGCGCATAGGGGCGCGGATCGAAGGGCGGAACGAGCCCGAGGTCGACGAAGACCCGAACGATGAGCATTCCGCAATCGACGCCGACGCCGCGAATGTCGGCGCTTTCGTGATAGGGCGTCCCGGTCCATTTCCGCGCTTCGGCGACCACGGCCGCGCGCGCCGCCGTTTCCGATTCCGTCAAATCGAGGATCACTTGCCGCCTCCGACGGTGTATGTGCTCGAGAGCGGACCGGTCATGATTTGCGGCGGCGGAACGAAAGGATAGCCCCGGAAATTCGACAGGTTGGCGAACTTGCTCTGGCAAGTTGCTCATGGTGTGATCGCAGCCCTGCGCCGCGGTGAAAGCGTCGCCGATGCTGGGCCAGTTCGGGAGGGGATAGGCCAGGCCGAGGACGCCCGCGGTCGCTCGCCTTAATGGTGCGAATGACGCCGGCGTTGAGGCCGGACGTGAATGTGATCGACCCCTGCGCATAGGCCGCCGTCGCGCCGGTCCAGGTGATATTTGTCGGGTTCGATGCGCCGCGTTATCGCTCCGGCGCTCGAATGTGTTCCGCGCGCCAGCGAGCAACCCGAGTCGTAAAGCACATGCGAGCATTGCGGCGACCAGAGGCGGCGCGGCATGTCGATGTCGAGAAGAACCGTGTCGGCCGCGACGGTGACTTGCGCCGTGGTGCGGCCGATCTGGTCGATCTGCCGAGACGCGGCCCTTGAACATGATGGCGGTCCCAATCGGGACCAGCGCGCCGTTCGTGGTCGCCCATGAGGCGAAAAAGGCTTTCTCGCGCTGGATAATCGCCCCGTCGAGCACGCCCTGTTGCAAGGCCTGCAGGAAGGGAATGCCGCCGATCGTGTCGGTCGGGCGCGCGTCGATCGTGATTTGCTGGCTGTCGACATTCAGTCCGAGCGAGCATTTATATTGCAGGCCGGAAACCAGGATCGAGAGGCGGAAAAGGCGTAACCGTTCCACGCAACGGGCAAGTCAAGGTTGGTAAAGGTCAAGATCGTGCCGTTGGCGAGCCAGACCGTGAAAAGGTCGGCCAACGCAAAGCGGCGCGTCAGAGGTCGGGCGCAAGGCGTTCAAAGTAGGTCACAAGGGCGGCTGATGCTGTTTTCATCGGATTGACCTGAATTTGACGCTCTTGTTCTGCCAAAGCGCCGGTCACGAATTTCCTCAAAGTCCAGTTGGTCGTCGAGGAAGCGGCATGAGAAAGGCGAACGTCCCGGTCCAGGCGACGGCGACGCCGGCCCCGGGCGCGCTGGAAAAGGTGATCGTGTTCGGCGCCGTGAAGGTATAGGCGCCTGTCGGCGAGCCGTTGAGCGTGACGCTTGAAATCGCCGTCGCATAGCTGACCGGCTCGAAATAGCCGCCGATCGCGCGCCCGAGCGTGAAAGCCGTTGTCGAGCCGTTGCCCGTCCCGATGTTTTGGGCCGTCACGGCGGATTGTCGGTCGGGTCGGCATAAAGGAAGCTGTTCAATTGGCCTTGCGCGGTCAGAAAGAAGCCCATCAGCGTTTGAAGGGACTGCGATTGCAGCGCCTGGAAAGCCGCCCGCAGGAATCGAGCCCGTCGAAGGTCAGTTCGAATTCATAGAGCGCCCGGGCGTAACAGGCTGGCGCGGACTTCCCGGCCCGAGGATGTGAGACGCAACGCGGGTCGAGAAGGTCGGCTTTTTGTGGACGCTCCATCCCTGGCCGGGGAGGGTCGGAAAAAGGGGCGGGCTCATGCGCGCACCGTC
Organism: uncultured Alphaproteobacteria bacterium; assembly: GCA_963813955.1. Classification (GTDB taxonomy): domain Bacteria; phylum Pseudomonadota; class Alphaproteobacteria; order Rhizobiales; family Beijerinckiaceae; genus Rhodoblastus. The sequence continues at coordinate 13,228 of CAWFBN010000132.1, forward strand.
TCCAGCCGGATCGCGTTCCGGCCTGCCAGAAATCCCGACATGAACTGCTCCAAATCTTCAGTCGTCGTCGACGAAGCGCGCGAGATGCGCGGCGCTGAAATCGACCGTCAGGGCGACGCCGGCAGCGGGCGCCGTGGTGAAGGTGATCGTCGCCGGCAGGATCGAAACCGAATAGAGCGCGGCGGAAACCGCAACGCCATTTTGGTAAACCGTCGGCGCGCCGATCAGCGCCTGGACGCGCTCGACAAACCCGCCGATCGACCGCTCAGGATAAAGGCCTTCGTCGCGCCGTCGCCCGAGCCCGAGCGGCGATGCCTGAGGTGGAACTGTGCACCGCAGGCGGCGGGAAACAGGAAGGGCGTTGCTGCGCCCGCGCTGGCGGCGACAAAGCCGATCACCTGCTGCAATTCCGCGAAGGCCGGGGTCCGAGCGCAGGACGTCGAAAGTCAGTTCGATGTCCCACAGCGGCGAGGTCATCGCCGCCGCGCGCGTCTCGCGCCCGCTGGCCTTGGCCGCCGTTCTGGTCGAGAACCGCGGCTTGTAATGGACGCTCCAGGCCTGGCCCGAAAGCGTCGGGAAGACGGCATAAGACCCCGGCCCCGGCGGCGCGTCGGGCGATGGGAGCGACACATAAGGGCCCTTGCCGCCGATCCAGTTGCCGCGTCGCCCAATTGCCGCCGTCGCCCCAAACGCTCGCGTTGAGCGGAAAGTCGGGAAAGGCCGCGCGTCCCAATTCCAGGCGCAACAGAAGGGCGTCAGGATCATCGGGACGCCGGCGGCAGACGTCTCGTTGTTCGCGCGCGTCCAATAATCATAAATCGTCTGCAGGCGCGAGATCGGCAGGAAATCGTCGCGCTGCGGCGTCCAGCTTTCGCCGTCCGAGCCGATTCCAGACCGACCAGAAGGGCGTGGCGCTTTCGCTTGATTTCGCGTCGAAGAAGACGTTCGGCTGGTTGGTGCAGCGGTCGACCGTGGCGAAGCCATATTCGGCGAAGATGATCGGCTTCGATTGCGGCGATCCATGGCGTCGCCGGGCCGTGGGGGCTCCAGCCGAATCCATCGCCGTTGTCGTAGATCGCCTGATGCGTGTTGTTCCACCACCAGCGCAATTGCCTTTGCGCACCGAGCAATTGCTGGTTGGCGGCGAAAGGGATTGCGGGTTTGCGTGAGCGCGGTCGCCTTGCGGCAGGGTGACAACGCTGGTCGGTGCCGAGCGGGTCGAGGCCGCGCCCGCCGTTGTCGCTGTCGTCATAATACCAGTTGAATCCCTCGCCGCCCTCGATATTGGCCTGCAGATAGGCCGCGTTGTGCAGCGTCGGCTGGCCCGGACAGGCCAAGGCCGTTCATGGCGTCGGCGGACGGCGGCCAGGACGAGGCGCCGCCGCCGTCCAATTCTGGCGTCGAGCCCGCCGTCGCCGTGCGTCCAATCGGACAGCGGCAGGTAATTGTCGAACGAAACCACGTCGATATTCGGCGAAGCGAACAGGCTGTCGAGATGCGGCCATTGGCCGTTCGCGCCGGGATGCTGCCAGCCGTTCCAGCTCGACCAGTCGGCGGAATAGGCAATGAGGTTTTTCCAGGTCGTCAGGTTCTTGGTCAGACCCGCGCCGTCGAAGACCGAGCGCACATCGGCGGCGAGCTGTCGTCAGCCCGGCGACAAAGGGATAATCCCAGGTCGCTTTTCCGCTGCCATCGACGCCGCCCGCCTTGGTCCAGCCCGGCCCGCGAATGATTTCCAGGCCGCGCAATTCCGAGCCAATCAGGAACAGATCGACGCCACCCGCCACGACGCAAAGGTTGGCGTAATGGAGGATCATCCGGCGATAGCTGAAATCGGTCGAAGACCCGGAATAGGAAACCGTCAGGTTGGTCGTGTCGCGCGCAAATTGCGCGGTCGAGGCCGATCCCAGGAAGGACGCCACCGCCGCGCGTCGCCGCGCTCGAAAGATCGGATCCGTAGCCGATCCGCCCGCGCCAGGATTTGCCGGAGTCAGTCCATGAGAATGAACGGATAGAAAATGACGCGCAAGCCTCTCGCGCGTAGATCCTGGATGCAGCGGACGACGCTCTGGTCCGAGGGCGTTCCGCCATAGGTGAACGAGCCGTCCGTCTGGCTGATCGGGATAAGGCCCGTCGAATTCTGCGTCAGGCCCGAGACATTGCCAGTTCGTCGCCCCAAAGGCCAGCCGCTCCAAGCTCTGCGAAGGCGCCCTTGATATAGGTCGTCGACGGGATAGATTTTGCAGGCCGAAGCATCGGTCGAATTGCCGAACCAGGCGACGACAAGCGCGACCGTCTGGCATTCGGGATGGGCGGCCTGCAATTGGTCGAGCGCAGTAGGAATAATCGGTCTTGGTCCCGCCCGGCGCGTAATAGCAATTGATCGCGGACGGCGTTTCGAGCGCGCCGGTCCCGAATGCCCCGCCGGTGGGGTTCCAGCGCGCGCCGTCGCGGCGACGGTATCATAAGAGAATTCGCCCGTCGCCGGCAGAAGGCAAACGCCGAAAACCTGCGCCATGTTCGCCCCTCAACTTGCGGCGAGGCGGCGCAAGCCCAAGATGGTCGCCGTTGCGGACAGCCTTGTCCATCGCCTTCATGATCTGCCGGGAATTATTCGCCAGCCAGCTCTTCACGGACCCGGCGTCGAGCGCCGACACGTTCAAATGAACATGCGTGTCGCCGCCTGAAGCAGCGCCCGCGCCCGCGCCGCCGCCGTTGGCCTGCGCCGACAGCATGGAACGAAAAGCGCCGGCTTCGGCGGCAGGCATGACGAGTTCGTTCTGGTGGACCATCGCGAGTTGGCTTTGCGGGATCGACCACGCGCCAATGTCAAAGGCCGCCACCGACAAGACCGCGCCTTGCGCGGCTGCGGCGGGACCGGCCGCCGCCGGTCCCATGACCGGCGCGAGAAAGCCGAACACGCCGGCAAAGGATTCCGCCGCCGAGGCGGTGATGCTTTTGAGCACACTCGCCAGCGTCGACGCCTGCCCCGCCGCCGCCTCGCCTGCGGAAACGCCGCTGCGAGCCGCCGCTCCGGCCTGCGCCGCCGCGGTTTTCTGCCCCTCGCCGGCGACGGAAAGCGCCGCTAGGGCGAGCTGTTTCTTGCCCCAGTCGGCGACGACATCGACGCCCATCTTGACGAATTGCGACTCGACCGATAAAGCCAGCGATTGCACAACCTGACGGAAGTTTTTCGTTCCCGAGATCATCCCGGTCAATCCCGACGAGAGCGAGGATGACATGGAATCGATCGTCCTGTTCATTGGCGCGACCATCTGCTCGACCGATTGCAGCATGACCTTCTGGCTGTCCTGCGCATATTTGGCGTCGAGCATCAGCATCCTGTTGAGGATCTGCTGCCTCTGCTGAAGCCGCAGCCCGTCGATCTGCAATTCCCTTTCCAGCAGTGAACGCTCGGAGGCATATTCGGCGTCGAGAGCAGCCTGCGTCGCCGCCAGGCGTTCGCTCGCGCTCATCACCTTCAGCTTGGTCAATTCGGTGTAGAGCGATTTCTTCTCGGCCAGCGCGGCGCGCTCGGCGGAGATCTCTCCATTGATCGCCATCATGCTGGCGCGCGTGAGATCCTGCTGCGATGCGCCGGTATCACGCGCGACTTGCGCGATTTTCGTCAAGGCGTTGCTTGCGCCGGCGCCGAAAGCCGCAAAACTCTGCGACGATCGGTCGACGCCCTGCGCGACTTGAGTGACTCCGGCCGGCAGGGTTTGCAACGCCGCCGAAACGCGAGCGACGCCTTCGAGGAAATCGGAAGCGTCGGCGCCGAAAGAAATGGAAACATTTGAATTGGCCATGCCCATCCTTTTCTGTTCAAAAACGTCCGGCAGGAAAGAGCGCGCGCAAGGCGCCGACCGAGTCGGCGTCAGCGCGCGCTTTCGGCGTCCAGGCGCCGAATGCCGACGGCGAGCGCCGTCAGCAAGGCGACAGTCGGCGGGTTTTCGCGCCAGAATTCATGCCGTGCGAAAATCTTCGCAAAGGTCAGTTCGGCTTCCAGCGCGTCGGTCCAGGCCTCGCCGGACATCTGGCAATAATGCGCGACGATCCGGTCGAAATCCGGAGCGCCGTCACTCACTCCCCCGGCGGCGGATTTTCCCCGGCGGCGAAGAGGCCGGTCTGGCGCGCGATGACCGCCAGCGCCGCGATCAACTCCGCGAAGCCCGCCTCAAGATCGAGAAGGTTTTCGCGCGAAAAATCCGGATAGGCGCGGCTGAGGCCGGAGTGGACGACGTCGATCATCAGTTCGACGTCGTCCTGGTCGAGCAGCGCCGCGCCCAGCGGATCGCCGGCGCCGATCCGCGCCTGAATGGCGTTGAGGCGCGGCATCAATTTCAACAGGCCGGGCACGGCAATCCGCGCCTGGCGCAACGCCAGCGGAGCCACGAAAAATTCCTGGCCGCCCAACTCGACGATCTGGGCGCGCGCGCAGTCGATTTTTGGATCAGGTTTCATGTCAGACCGCCGTGTTGATTTCGCCAATCGAATTGGCGGTATTGGCGAAGGCCTCGAAATCCAGTTCCGGGAATGGCGAAGTCCTGATTCTTGGAGGCGACGCTCAATTTGGTCGAGACGCAGTTGTAGAGCCGCAACGACCATTGCGCGCCCGCACTATTCGGATTGGTCTGGTAGAAGTCGATCTGGAAGGTCGGCGCCGTGCCCATCAGCTTGTTGGCGAGCAAGGCGCGCGACCCGGAACCGGCGGCCGCTTGCGTGTAGGAATAGGAGATCAGCAACGCCCTGCCCGCGTCGCTCGGCATTGAAGCTGTAAACGCCCGCAGTGACGCAATACTGGCCGATGGCTGGCATCGAGGCGACCTTGGCCAGGGCCAGCCCGCTCAACGCGTAGACGACGCCGAGATCGGCGTCGAAATTGGCGGCGTTGGCGGCCGTATAGGTGTAGGGCGAGGACGTCGGAACCGCGCCAGCCTCGTTATAGGACCAAAGCTTCTGGCCGGCGCTCAGCGTCTGGCCGAAGAAGCAGGCGTTGTAGAGGGGTCCGTCGATATTGGCGAATTTCGCCTTGCCGGTGATCTTGCCCTCGCCGCGGGCAAAGGCGATCGGGAACTGATACTGGCCGAACAGCTGTTTCGACGAAAAGCTGAAATCGAGCGAGACATCTTGCAAGGCGCCGAACTGGACCGGCGTCGCATTGGCGCCCGATGGCGTGGCGATGAGAACGCCCGAGCCGAAGGCGACGGAAGTTGTATTCGACATGGATGAGCGCTCCTGCAAAACTTGCGGTTGATGTTTATGTTTTGTTCGGTCGCGCATGAAGCCAAGGGATTCAAGGCTGCAAGAATTTTGACGGGAACCAGCGCAAGGCCCTGGCCGTCGAGATCGCCGGGATCTTTGACGATCCTTCCCTCTATGCGGCAATGCTCGACCAGTCCGCCGAGTGTCTGCCGGCCATCGGCTAACCCAGGCGCGAGGCAGGCCGCCAAAGCATCGAGCGCGACATTGAGATCGCGCGCCGGAACGCAATCCGGATCCTTGCCTGCCGCGATGTAAACGAAAAGATCGACATTCAGCACCGTCTTGCCGGGCACGTTGCCGGCGGCATAGGCGACCGTTTCGCCATGGTCGGTGACAAACAGCGCCGGCTGGTCGGCGGCGGCGACATCGGTCCACAATTTGAGACGGCGCGAAAGCAGCGCCCAGGTGTCGCAGCCATTGATCGGCGTTACGAATTGGGCCTTTGCCAACAGAGCGCAGAGCGCCTCGAGAATGGTTTCGCGGGAATTCATCATGCCGAACCCTTCAAATCCTTGGAGAGGCGCGTCACGACAGTGGTCAAGCCCTGCGCGATGTCGTCGCCTTGGTCCTCCAATGCGGAGCGCAAATAGGAACGCTCGGGAATTTGCGAACCTGGATGCTGAATCCTTCGCGCGAAAACGCGGCTGCCATTCAGCGACGAAGGCCAGAACGCGCGCCTTGTCCGGAAGGATTTCATGCGCCGCTGTCTTGCCGCCATACTCCTGGATCGCCGCATAAGGCACGTCGCCGTCGGAGAAAATCTCAACCCCGATGGCGCCGTCCTGTTGCGACGCCTGCATCCGGATCGAATCCCGCAAGGCGCCGCTCCGCGTGTTCAAAACGCCGCCGCTCAGGTTGACGCCGACCACCTGCGCAAAAAGCGTTTGCGCCAGCGCGTCGACTTTTTCCGCCAGCGCGGCGCGGAGCCGATCCGGCATCGCGCCGAGCCTTTCGGCAAGCTCCGCCTGCCCTTCCAGCGAGAGTTGCAGCATGGTCAATTCGCGATCACGCGCGCAAAACCGCGCAGCGCCATGACGACGAATTCCGGCATGGCGGAAATACGGAAGGCGGTGGTTTCCTGGCCGCCGAGACTCTTGGACGTCATGGCGATCCTTTCGCGATAGCGATAGCGATCCGCCGCCCATTCGATGGCGCAATTGGCGAGATCGAGCGGCACATAGCCATAATTCAATAACAGGCTGGCGCCGGCGTCCTGGGCCGAAGTCAGATAGCCGCCGGCGCCATCGAGCGCGTATTGACCTTGCGCGGGATTGGCGGCCACCCACGTCAGCGGCTGGCCGCCATTGGCGTAGGTCACGCCGCAATCGCAGGCGTAGCTGCCGTAGGGTTGCGCGGCGACGATTTTGCAAGGGCCGACAGGCGCCACTTGGGCTTCGTCGACGACTTGATATCCCGCGCGATAAGCGATGCTGACATTCTGCCATCCGCGCGAAAACACGCCGCCTTGCAGCATCATCTTCTGCATCGCGCCGGGCGGAGACATCATCGCCCGCCTCGATCAGCCAACCTGCCGACATTTCAGTCGCGGCCTGTGGCACACAGCGGCCATCGATCGACACCGAAGTGACGGCGACCACTGGCCAGTGGCGGAGTTGAATACGGTCGCGGCCATTGCCGTCGAACACGTCCACGACATCGCGCGGCCAGACGAAAGGCCGGTTCAGATAGGTGCAGATCGCGCGGCTGATCTGGCTGATCAGGCCGGCGAGCAGCACATCGTCGGCGCTCGACTGGACGCCGAGATGCGCTTTGAGTTGCGTAAGGGAAATGAGATCGCCCTGCGCCATTGTCAGCTCGCTTTCTTAACATCGGTGTTCGCCTGCCGCCCCGGAAAACCGGGGCGGCGATTTGCGATCAGCCGTTGCCGATATTGGTGATCACAGACATGGACGGCGGGAAAAAGTGCTGAAGCACCTCATCGGAATAGACGCCATATTCGTAACGGCGGGAGCGCTGCGGCCATTCGATCTGATAATAGTCCTGCCGCGTCCTTACCTGGATGACATTGCTGACATTGGACAGCGGATAGGGTAATTTGTCGCGTCAGGAACAGCATGGTGCCGGCGGGCATGTTGGGATGGATCTTGATGTCGAGCGACTTGGCGCCGGCGAGCGAATATTTATTCTTGTAGGTCGAGACCATGACGCCGCCGCCGATCATGTCCTGGCTGGAATCGAACACGAACCGCTGCGCGCTGCTCGCGGCCGCGGCGAATATCTTCTTCGAGATATTGGCCGCTTCCTGCGACGAAACCCAGACCTCGTCAGGCGAAAGCCGATACTGGTCCCAGTTGGCTTTCAAAACCGCTTCGATCTCGACGATGCCCCCCGCGCCATCGGCGGTGAGCGGCGTGCCGACGCCGGCGGCGCCGGTCGGCTGGATCGTGACATTGGCGCCGGAGCCCGGCTGGAACGCCTGGGTGAGCAGGCCGTCGAACACCAGCGCGTTGGACGACCAGTCGGCGGCCGGCAGAGACGCCGCGGTCTGGGTTCCCGTGGCGGCGGCGGTGATGACCAGCGCTGTTGATCGTGGTGATGGCCCCGAGGGCTTCGGCGCCGGCCGTTCCCCAGAACCAGGCGTAACCGAAGGCGCCGCGCTTGACCGCGACCGAAGCGGTGACGCTGCCGGTCGAACCGGTGACGGCGACCGCGGCGGCGGCCGACTTCTGCGCCGCGCCGCCGCCAAAAGTATCGGAGGAGAAATCGGCGTTGGCTCGGGTGATCGAAGCCTGGATGCCGGACGCCAGCGAGGAATTGATCAGGCCATCGAGCGTCAGCGCGACACAGATCACCGACAGCGTCCCCGCCGACAGCGAGCCGCCCGAGGTCGAGGCGGCCAGGGTCGGCGTAGCGGTGACGCCGAGCGCCATCGAGGTATTGCCGCCGAGGATCAGCGCCTCTTCGCCGAGCATCAGCGCTTCGAGACCGGTCTGGGCGGCGAGCGCGCGGATATCGTCGAAATTCTGGCCCGCGTACTGGGCTTCGAAATCGACATTGGTCTCGATGCCGATCCCCTTGTAGGTGGCGATATAATCCTTGGTGGTCATGGCGGCGACGCCGCCGCGATTGCCGCCGGACACGCCGACGCGCAGGCCGGTGGAATTGATCGCGGTGATGGCTCGCCAGGCGGCCTGAACGCCGCCCTTGCCGGAGACGCGCGGAATCGAATTGCGCAGCGGCGTCAGCGCCGGAAACAGCAGCTTGGCGCCGGTCTCCAGATCGTAATAGGTCGAGGCCGGAGGTCGCGGAAGAGCTCTGTGAAAAGCTCGATTTTTCCATGCTGGCGAAGCGCGGATCGGACAAGGGAGCGGACTGCGCCTTGCGGATCGCCTGATTCAATTCCAGCGCGGTGTGTTGTGCGGTCATGGACATGCTTTCTGGGTTGCGATGGGAAAATGGGGACTCAGCCAAATCGTTGCGGCCGGGCCTGTGCGGCCTTGATCAGCAGAAGGGAGGCTTTTTCCGGCGACAGGAGCGCCAGTTCGGCGGCGAGGTTGTCGAGGTTGACCTCGGCCGATTTCGACACAGGGGCAAAACCCGGCATCAGCGGCGGCGGCGCGGGCGTCTTTTCGAGCGCGTTCACCCGCTCGGCCAATTCCGCGAGGCGCGGCGCGAGATCGGAGGCGGTTTTTCGCGCCGCCTCATTTTCCGCCGCCAGCTTTTCCAGCCGCGCGTCAAACGAGGCCGCCTTCTGCGCCGCCCGCGGTTGCAACGCCGCAACGCACTGGCTTTTCAGCCTCGCGAGCAGCGCCGACAGCAGTCCGCATGGCCGGATCGGCGTTGAGATCCTGTTCGATCGCGGCGAAAAAAGCGGCGATCGTCTCGGCGGCGGCGGCGTCGCTTTCCACATTGCCAGCGAGCCAATCGCGCAAGGCCGGACCGACGCCGACAACCGGCGAAGGCGCAGCCTTGTCCGGCAAAGGCGCGCGTTTCGCTGGCGCCGTCGGCCTTCACGAGTTCGAAAGTCGCTTGCGGCAGGCAAGGCAGATCGACCAGCGAGATCTCGCTGGGACAGGCGGTATAGCGGGTGAAATCGGGATTTTCCGGGTCGGCCCAGCGCTTCACATAGGCGCCGCCCTGGCTGAAGCCGGTATAGACGCCTTCCTCGATCTTGCGCCATTCTTCGTCATCGATGATCCTGGCGGCGATCTCGATGCGTTTTTCATCGTCGTTGAAGGCGATGGCGGAGATTTTTCCGGCCGCCACCTTGCCGTGCATGGCGCGCACGATTGCCAAGGCTTTTGCCGCCCGAGGCCTTGGCGAAATCGGCCGACCATTGTTCGTAATAGGGCTTGGTCGTTGCGTAATCGCAGATTTCGCCCGAACGGTCCGGCAATTCCGCCGTGGCGTAGCCATATATCAGACGCTGGGCGGCGTCCGCCTTGCTGAGGGGAATGAACAAGTTAAGTTGATCCGACACGCGGGCGCTCCTGGTTGATGCGCCAGCCCCGCTTGCGACGGGACTGGCCTTCGGGACGATTTTTTTGCTAAAGAAGCGCCTCGCTCGATTGCGGGCGCGAAAAAGAGGCACTGAGCCGAAATGCAGTTCTGGAGCGCTGTCGCGCAGGGCCTGAGCCCCTATACGCCCGGCGAACAGCCGCGCATCGAGGGCCTGGTCAAACTCAACACCAATGAATGTCCGCTGCCGCCCTCGCCGCGCGCGCTTGAAGCGATGCGCGACGCGGTCGACGAGTCATTGCGGCTTTATCCCGATCCGGAATCCACCGCCCTGCGCGCCAGCCTCGCCGCCTATCACGGCCTCGGCGTCGAAAACATCTTCATCGGCAACAGCTCCGACGAGGTTTTGGCGCACACATTTCAGGCATTGCTCAAGCACGAAAAGCCGCTGCTGTTTCCGGACGTGACCTATAGTTTCTATCCGGTCTGGGCGGAGCTTTATGGCGTCGCAACTCAAGACCGTCGCGCTCGACGAAAACATGCGCATAAACGTTGACGATTATCGCGGCGCTTCGGCCGGCGCCATTGTCTTGGCCAATCCCAATGCGCCGACCGGCATCGCTTTGCCACGCGGCGAGATCGCGCGCTTGCTCGACCAGAACGCCGGGGTTCCGGTGGTGGTGGACGAAGCCTATGTCGATTTCGGCGGCGAGACCGCCATCCCGCTGCTGGCCGATCATCCTAATCTTCTGGTGGTGCGGACTTTTTCCAAATCGCGCGCGCTGGCGGGCCTGCGCGTCGGCTACGCGCTCGGTTCGCGTCGCTGATCGAGGCGCTGTCGCGGGTGAAAAACTGTTTCAATTCCTATCCGGTCGGACGCATCGCCCAGGCGGGCGCGGTCGCCTCGGTCGAGGATGAGGCCTATTTTCAGGCCAGCCTCAAGATCATTGTCGCGGAGCGCGAAAACATGGCCGCGCAATTGCGCGAACTCGGTTTCGAAGTCCTGCCGTCGAGCGCCAATTTCGTATTCGCCCGGCATGAAAAGGCCAAGGGTCCCGAACTGGCGCAAGCCTTGCGCGACCGCGCCGTGCTGATCCGCCATTTTTCCGCGCCACGCATCAAGGACTACTTGCGCATCACTGTCGGAACGGCGGAGCAGACAGGCCGACTGACGAGTGCATTACAGGACATACTCGCTTAGCCGTCGGGCGGATCAGGCGACGAACTCGCTTACTCTTCCGCCTTCAGTCGCCCTTCCGCCTCTCGCCATTTGGTGGTTTTCAATTGCTTCTGGCGCAAGATAGGGATGCTCATCATAGAGCGGGTGCAGGATATCGAGCAGGACCCCTCCCATCAACGCGCCGATCATCTTTTTTAATTCGGAAACTTTTTCGGGAGGGGCGTCTTTCAAAAGCTCAATCAGGATCTGATTGAGATCTCGGGAAACGCCAAGCGCAAGTTCAGAAATTACTTTTGCCTCGTCTTTTTTTACATGTTTCATCGTCCACTCCCGCATAGGTCAGACAACGATATTTTATTGGCGTTTGGCGCTTTCAGTCAGCTGTTCTTTCGAAATCCGCTCACCCGTCGGAAAAAGAGAAATATAATCGTCGGGAATTTCCGCCAATTGTTCGGGAGGAAATCGGCAGCCCGGCCTGCGCCATAAGGTAAAGCCTGAAAAACTTCGCCTCCATCACCAGCGCCCAATTGTCTTCGATTTCGGATTCGAATGGCGCCATTTCGATTTCGTTGCGCGCTGCGGCGTGATTTCCCATTTCGTGGAAAATCCAGGCCCGTTTGTGGAAAACGCTGGTCTTGCAGTTAAACCGATGAAGATTGTCCTTCAGGTATTGAAGCGCTTCATCCTTGCGACCTTCATAGCGTAAAACCGTCGCACGCCAATGGGCCACCGTTTGCTCGCCGGGGTCGGCCTTCTCATCGTCATCGAGCATGGCGTGCGCCGCCGCCCAATCTTTGCTGCGCACGAGATCAAGCAACCTATCAATTTTTTGCATGTCAATCATGGAAAAGTCCTGGCCGACGAATTACGGCCGAGTGGTAGACTACCGGAAACTCGTTTTGCCCCAATAACTTCGCGGCAACAAACGATTTCAAATTCATTGGTTTTGCATACCTACTCCGGTCGCGTCATCTTTCCAAGCAACGAGGCGACCATCGCGAAACGTCGCGGCAAAAAGTCTTTCACTGCCTCCCTTACCATAAGACCAGGAATACGTATCGCCCTGAACACCGTTCGGCTGACCAAGCCAGAAGATCACCGTCGCGATCAGTCACCCGCGATAATACGATCACGCCATCTGCTGGGAGAAGCCCAATAACCGCAATCGTCGAACCAATAGCAAGCGCGGGTCACGCAGCGAGCCTGCGCGGAAGCATATTTGCCACCGAAAAACTCACAAGGACCGCGCGCAAGACCCAACACGCGCCCATAACGCAATTCTTCAGCCGCCAAAACCGAAAGGATAAGCAAGCCCAGCGCCGAGTACATACGTTTGTGTTCGCTTAATATGCGCAACCTCTTAATCCCTACTTTCCGACCCAACGCCGGTAAACCAGTGGACCGTGGGGCAATTCTATCCTTTCCCCATCAAGTCCCGCTATGTAATCCCGCCTTGGTATTTGCTCAAGAGAACCGTGCGGGCCATTTTGATCCCCTGTACCAATAAACGTGTTTTCCGGGCCGACAATCATCACATGACCGCTGGCGTCACCGTATGCGATTTTTTGGGCCACGACGTCCCCGGGAGCTGGTTGCTCATCCGCTCCCAAAACACGCCATCCGCCAATATCGAAACTTGTGTTCGCCCAATCGCCAGCGGTCGGCGGATAGGAGTTGCCTAACGCCCCGCCCGTCAAGGTGTTGAGCGTCGATTGATGGGGAAGCCCCGGATCAGCGCCTGCGGCGGCCAGCGTTTCATAAACAAACAAGTTGCACTTGTTCTTCGTCCCGTCGAAATTTCCCCGTACTGCCGTATCCATCCATGCATAGGGATTTTCGTGCAAATTTCGTAACGCCACTTCCGCGATTTTATGCCTAGTTTCAGCGACTGTTTTTTTTGATTTTCTTCAGCAGCTCTGGAAGCGATCCACCGCCCATTTTCATCCCGAGGCTGAATTTCGAACTTTCGCCGGTTCATTGGTGTACAGCGAATGATCGGAGGGGCTATTTAGCGCAGGACCCAATCTCACCACCCCCTGCCCCGTTGTCATTGTCAGAACATCGGCCATCGGATCTTCCGGCAAAATCTCGCCCAAGAATCTCCGCAGCGCGGCGGCGGGTCATCATGCCGGCGCCGACATAGGCGACAAGATTTTCGCGCTGCACAGTCGGGTCGATGACGCTTTCGGTGTTCCAGACGAATTCCAGCCCCTCGCCGCCGAGCATGACAATGACATGGTCGCACAGACGCTTGATCCAGGCGAGGATCGGCAGCAGCCCCTCCTGGTCAGCCATGTCCTTCTGCGTCTCGCTGGTGGCGCGGTTCATCTGGTTGATGAAGGGCTGCGGGGACACCGAAAAGGCAAAGCAGACCACGCGCGCGATCCACTCGTCGAATGCGTTTTTAAGCTCCGGCTCCTTGGTCTGAATAAAGGTGCGCGCGACGCCGCCGGGCACGAATTTCGCGCGCCGCCGCCGCGCCAGATCGCCGGTGAAATAAAGATCCCAATAATCCTGGAAATTCTTGATCTGGTCCGGCGTCCAGGCGTCGGGCACGCCGATCAGGCTCTCGGGAATATTGCCTTCGCTGTAATAGCTCAGCTGATGCAATTGCCGCTTCATGCCGATATTGACCGTGGCGATCACCTGCTCGACCGGCGAATAGCCATAGGCGCGATGCGAGCGCAGATTGCGCGGGCGGTAGAAGCACGTCGCGCACGCTATAATCGACCGCTGGCAGGCCTTTGAGAATCTGCTGATAGGCGACGGGATAAACCAGCTTGCCGGACTGCATGAAAGGGCGCGGCGTGCGGCCCCAGGCGTCGAGCACCGGCTTTATGGTCGCGCCGTCGAGCGGATGCAGCGCGAGAAGCGCGCCGGTGCGGTCGCGTTCGCACCACAGCGCCGGCGCGTCGATGACGAACAGATCCTCCAGGATCATGCGCATCCAGGCGGACCAGTCATGCGCGCCATCGGGCCGTTGCGAAGAATTTCTCGACGCTTGGCAATCTGCGCCGGATCGACGGTCGCGCCAGACTTGGCGCGAATGGCCCAGTTCATCCGCTCGATCTGGTCCTTGCGGGTCTCGATCACCAGGCGCAACAGATCATAGGCGTCGGCCAGCGCGCGCAGATCGGCGAAGGAAATCGCCTCAAAACTGCGCGCGCGCGATATTAAGATTATAGCCGGACGGAAAATCCCATTGCCGCCCGGCGACATCGGCCGGCGCGCCCGGCGCCTGCGGCGTCGGAGGGCCCGAACCAGTCGGCGGCGCCGTTCGGGCTGTCGCCGAAACGGGCCGTGACCTCGACAGGCGAAAGGGACCAGCGTGGCAGGCCCGCGCCGCGTTCGCTCATGTTTGACTCCAGGATTTAGCGGGTATCAATCCTGCCGGTTCAGATCCGGCGGCCATGTTGCGATAAAATTCGAAGACCGCCGCGCCCTCGCCTTGCTCGAACACCAGCGCCGACACCGCCCAGACCAGCGCATCGACGCGGTCGGGCGAATACCCGGCCCGCGCCCGGTCGAAATCGGGCGTCATCAGGCACATCTGGTCTTCGAGTTTGGCGAAGACGCCGCAATGGCGCACCCGGCCCTGCTCGTACAAAGCCGCGACAGGCTCGGCGCGCAAAAATTTTCCCCGGCTGGCCCGCACCGCGCGATAAGGGACGTTGGCGTCCACCTGACGGATCAACGTTTCGATCATTTCGCCGCCATTATTGACCTCGGCGACGATGCAATCGGCGCCAAAATCCTTCAGGGCGGCGACGGCCCGCGTCGCCCAGCCGAGCGGCGTTTCGCCCTGCCGCGACAGGTCGGCCAGAATATAGACGCGGCGGTCCGGCGCGAGGCCGGCGACGATCATCCCGCATTCGTCGGCGTTCTCGCCCGAGGTGGCGGGCGGATCGACGGCGACGACAATGCGCCCGAGTTTGGGCTTTTCGGCCTTGTCGGCCAGCGCGGCCTCGATCCTCTCGCGCGTCCACAGCGCGCCGGGCGCATCGAGCAGCATATGGGCGTGCAATTCCTGCCGCCCGAGCCGCGTGCCCTCATATTTGCGCACCACGCGGTCGAGAAAATTCTCGGCGAGATTGCCGACATTCTCAAAGGTCGAATGCTGCGTCGTATAAGTCAGCGGATCGGCCAGCAGGTCGCGCATCAGTTTGGTCGGGCGCGGCGTGGTGGTGACGATGGCCTGCGGCTTTGTTCCCAGCCGAAGGCCGAACACCGCCTGGTCCCAGGCCTCGGGATAGCGCCACGCCGCGAGTTCGTCGGCCCATAATTTCTGATGCTGTTTTCCGCGGAGCCGCTCGGGCTCCTCGGCGGAAAACAGCAGCGATTTTCGCGCCATTGGGCCATTCCAGCCGCCGCTTGTGCGCGACGTAGCGAGGGCGTTCGTCGCGCGGGCAGATCGCCAGCACGCCGGATTCGCCTTCAACCATTACGTCGCGCACATCATCGGCGGTCGCGCCGATCAGGTTGACCAGAGGGAAATCGCGCGCCCAGTGGCGCATGGTTTCCGCCCCGGTGCGGGTCTTGCCCCAGCCGCGTCCGGCCAGAGGCAGCCAGAAAACCCAGTCGCCCGGCGGGATCAATTGCTCGGGACGGGCCCAGAAGGGCCATAGCGTTTTGAGCGATTTCAAGTTCGTCGGCGTCGAGTTTTCCGAAAAAGGCGGCGCGCTCGCGGGGGCTGAGCCGCGCCAAGCGTCTTGGCGTCCGTCGGCGTCTTGCGCATGGGCGCGATCAGGCTTTTGCGTCCGCTTCACTCTGCTGGCCGCGCGAAAGAGGCTCCAGCTTTTTGAGCAGGGACTGCCGCGCCTCATCGAGCGAGTTGGTCGCCTCGACGCCGGCGTCGAGGCCGAGCAATTTGGCGCGACGATCCATGATCGACAGCACGCGCGTGGCGGCGGCGGCGTCGCCGCCCATCGCCGCCTTGTAATGGGCCGCCTGCAATTGATCGAGCCGCAGGAGTTCGAGCTGGCGCAATTCGCGCGCCGGCTGATCGCGGCACGAACGCAAGGCCTTCGCGACGATGGCGAAGATGCGGCTGACGCTGACGCGGCGAAACCCTGCCTCGGGCAATTTGCGGGCGATCTCGTGAAAGGTCAGCCCATGCAACCGCATGTTCAGGATCGCCAGGTCGCGGTTGACGCGGTCGAGCGGCGTCTCCTGATCCGGCCGGCGCGGCGACCAGGTCAGTCTGCGAGCGGACGTCGTGTCTTGCGTTTGCGGTCAAGAATTTCGCGCGGGTCCGACGCCATTTGTCATCCATGTCTGATCTGCCCGCCGCGAGGCGGAAACAAAAAACCCGGCGGCTCCTTTTCGGGAGCGCCGGGCGCACATCTTCAACGTGGATATTTGTAGCAGAAGTCGGTCGACCCGTCAATGGGCTTTAATGGGATTTTTCGAATTTTTTGCGATTTTGCCCATTTTCGACGCGCGCAAGCGCCGATGGGCCACGATGGGATTGATGTCAGTTGACGGTAAAACGCCCGGCGAAGCGCCCAACGATCTTCACGTCGTCGATCCCCACCTCATAAGGCGCATAGCTGGCATTGGCGGAAATGACCCGGATGCGCATCGGATCGGAGCCCATGACGATCTGCAAGCGCTTGATGACCAGTCCATAGCCGTCCCACAGCGCGAAAATGCCTTCGGGACTTGGGATGGTGTAGCGCAGATCGACGAAGACGCGATCGCCCTCGAACAGGCGCGGCTCCATCGAATCGCCGATCACCTCGAAGGCGCGGATGTGCTTGGCCAACGCGTGCAGCACGCCTTGCATGATGGCCGGCGGCAGACTCCATTCGGCTGCGATGGCCTCGGCGGCATAGACATTGCCAAGCTCATCATGGACGAAAGCCTCGATCGGCACGCCGCCGCCGCCGGCCCCGGCCCGCACGTCCACCTCGAAGATGGTCGAGGCGACGTCAGTCGAGGCGCTGTCCACCATCTTGCGATCGACGCTGGTGTCGAGCCGCCGACGCGGCGGTTTTTCCGGCGCGAATTCGCCGCCGGCCACCTCGGCGCCGGTAATGAGCCAGTCGAGCGAACGCCCGAGCGCGCAGGCCAGCTTGTGCAGGGCCGGCAGCGAACCGCCCCGCCCGCGCTTGAGCGCGTCGCGCACATAGGTCTCGCCCAGCCCGGCAAGTTTCGACAGGCCCTTCATGTCCAGGCCCTGCCGATCCATCTCGGCCTTTACGCGATTTTTGATGGCGTCATCCATAATGGGATATTTCCCATATTTTCACTCCGCCGTCTAGTGGGATTTTTCCCATTGACACGATGGGATTGTTCACTTTATGTTCTATTTGCCGTTGCGGACAGCGGCTTTACAACCTGCAAGTCGAGTTGCTTCCATGACCCATCCCATTCCCCTGAACGTCTTTTCCTCCCTTCGCCTCCACCACCTTCATCATGCCGCGCGCCGGCGCCCGGCTGTTGCGGGTCGAAAAGGCCAAGCCTCGCGCCGCCTTGCCGAAAACCGGCCAGTTCGGCCTCTGCGCCGAACCCCGCCCCACCGCGCAAAAAATCACGCTGCGCCTGTCTCCGCCCCCCTCCCCCGCTCATCTTTATGTGCAAACGCCAAAAGGTCTGGCCCGCTCCGAGGCGTTCGAGGATTGGCTGGAGCAGGCCGCGAGACGCCTCGCCACGCAAAAGCCCGGGCGCATCACCGCAACCTATGCGCTGGACATCACGGCGCCGCGCAGCGCCCGCACCCGGCAATTCGGCGCGATGGAGCGGCCGCTGGTCGAAGTGCTGGCGCGTTGCCGGATCATTCCGCGCGGCCTGAGCCCCGACAAATTCTGCGTCAGCTATGGCGGAACCGGCGGCGACCTGACGCTCACCCTCAGCGATTTTTCCGCGTCCTGACCGCTGCGACAAGGAGCAAGACAATGTCCGCACGGCGGAAATCAAAAATCTCCCTCCCCAAACTCGCCTGCCTGGAGGCCAAACCGGAAAATCAGGCGCGCGGCCTGCTGGCGACATTTCGTCGTTCGGGCGCTCGCGCGTCGGAAGCGCCCAATGTCGAGCGCCTGCTCAAGGCGGGCGAGACGGCGAGGATCGAGACTTTTTCTGAGGTCGTCGAGGTGGCGCGCGGCGATCAATTTGAAGCCGTCGCCGTCGATTTCGTGCGCATGCGTATCGATGACGGGCCGCTGGCCCGGCTGCGCGACCGCAACCAGCTCGACCGCGACGACAAGGCGCGCAATCTGGCGCTGGCGGAAGCGGGCGAAAAATATCGTCAGGATTTTTTCCGCGCCGGACTCGATCCCTTGCGCTCGATCGATCCCGCCAAGGAAGTTTCCGCCGCCTATTCGCCCAACGGCTTGTGGCGCTGCGAAAGCCAGATCGAGGCGCTGCAAAAATTCCGCGCCGCCCGCGAGGCTGTCCCGGAAGATTTCCGCGACGCCTGGCGGCGATCGTCTGCAACGAACGCGAGCCGGTCGATGTCGGACGGGAAATCGGCGCCTACAAGGACGCCAAGATGGCCGGCGCCGTGGCGCTGTTCATCCTGCGCCGGGGGTTGGCCGCGCTGGCGCGGCATTACCGGATGATTTCGGCGGCCGCCGCTTGATGGCCGTACGCTCTATCCCGCGCCCAGCCGCCTCGATAGCTCCCCCGCAATCGCCAACTCCCTGGCGAAAGGCCCCTGATCCCGCGAGAAAATTTCTTTCGCCCTTGAGAGACCTTCGGTCCCGAAACGGGCGCGGAATCAATTCCTCGATCCAGGCTTTTTGCTGTTCGGCGCGGCGGCGTCCCAGAGCGCCGCCGCCTTCCGCCCACGCGCGATGCGCCGCCAGAGCCTGGTGGACCTCCTCCACGCCGGCGCCGGTAGTGGCGGAGGCGAGGATGACCGGCACGCGCCAGTCGTCGTCGCGCTCGAACAGGGTCAGCGCGCCCTCGACTTCGCTTTTGGCGCGGCGCGCCGTATCGCCCATATCGGCCTTGGTGACGACGACGATATCCGGCAATTCCATCACGCCGGCCTTCATGAATTGCAGGCTGTCGCCCGAACCGGGCTGGACGCAAAGAATGACGCTGTCCACGGCGAAGGAGATATCGGCCTCCGACTGACCGATGCCGACGCTTTCGATCAACACCCGGTCGAACAGGGCGCGCATCAGCGCGGAGGCGGCGATGGTCTGGTCGGACAGTCCGCCGAGCCGGTCGCGCGCCGCCATGGAGCGGACGAAAACGCCCTGATCGTCGGGGTCGGTCGCCATGCGGGCGCGGTCGCCGAGAAGCGCGCCGCCGGTGCGTCGCGACGACGGATCGACGGCGATGACGCCCACCGTCTCGCCGCGCGCGCGCCAGTCGCGCAGCAGCGCGTTGGTGAGCGTCGATTTGCCGACGCCGGGCGGGCCGGTCAGCCCGGCGGCATGGGCGCGGGTCTGGACGATGGCGGCGTCGAGCAAGGCGGCCAGTTCGGCTGTGCCTTCGTGCGTCTCGATCATGGCCAGCGCGCGCGAAAGCCCGCGCTTGCCGCCGGCGGCGATGGAGGAAAGATCGGGAAAAGGCGCGCGCAAGTGACCCTCGTTTATCCGCGCGGGTCTAGCTGGCGAGCGGGGTTCTGGCAAGCGCCGGATTACTCGCCCATAGCGTGCAAAATCACTTCCCGCTGGTGCGGCGCGCGGCGGTGCTCGAACAGGAAAATCCCCTGCCAGGTTCCGAGCAGCAATTCGCCGCCCGCGAAAGGAATATTTATGCTGGTTTGGGTCAGAGCGGCGCGCAGATGCGCCGGCATGTCGTCGGGGCCTTCAGCGCGATGCGCGTAAAGACCCGCGCCCTCCGGCGCGATCCGATCGAAGAAGGTTTCCAGATCGTCGAGCACCGACGGGTCGGCGTTTTCCTGAATCAGCAGCGAAGCCGAGGTGTGGCGGCAGAAAACCGTGAGTTGGCCCATGGCCAGCCCGCTCGCATGCAAAAAGGCGCGGGCGTCAGGCGAGAACTCGTAAAATCCCCGCCCGTGGGTTTTGATCGTCAGCAGGTGTTGAGCCTGGCGCAAACGCCCCCCTTGTCTCGCCATAGCTCCCTTCTCCCCTTGCGGGGAAGGTCGAAGGCCGGATGAGGGGTTCATATGCGGCGAAGCCCCCTCATCCGTCTCGCCTTCGGCTCGCCACCTTCTCCCGCAAGGGGAGAAGGGATTCCGCCTTACGCCAGCGAACCCGCCGCCTTGCCGAGCGCCGCCTGCGCCGCCGCGAGGCGGGCGATCGGCACGCGATAAGGCGAGCAGGAGACATAATCCAGTCCGGTCTTTTCGCAAAAAGCAATGGACGCGGGATCGCCGCCATGTTCGCCGCAAATGCCGAGTTTCAGTTTTTCGCGCGTCTTGCGTCCGCGCTCGGCGGCCAGCGCCACCAATTCGCCGACGCCTTCCTGATCGATCGAAACGAAGGGGTCCTGCGGCAGGATGCCCTTGGCGACATAGGTTCCAAGGAAGGAGCCGGCGTCGTCGCGCGAAATGCCGAGCGTCGTCTGGGTCAGGTCGTTGGTGCCGAAGGAGAAGAATTCCGCCGTCTCGGCGATCTCGCCGGCGCGCAGCGCGGCGCGCGGCAGTTCGATCATCGTGCCGACCTGATAGGGAATGGCGACGCCCGTTTCCTTGGTCACCGCCTCGGCCATGGCGTCGATGCGCGCCTTGACCAAGTCGAGTTCGCGTTTGCCCATGACCAGCGGAACCATGATTTCGGCGGTGACCGGCGCGCCGGTCTTCTTCTGCGCCTCGACCGCGCCCTCAAAAATGGCGCGGGCCTGCATTTCGGCGATTTCCGGGAAGGCGATGGCCAGACGCACGCCACGGAAGCCGAGCATCGGGTTGAACTCATGCAATTCGTCGGCGCGACGCTTGAGTTTTTCCGGCGTCGAACCCATCGCCGTCGCGACTTCGGCGATTTCTTCCGCCGTCTGCGGCAGGAATTCGTGCAAGGGCGGATCGAGCAGGCGGATCGTCACCGGCAGGCCATGCATGATCTCGAACAACGCGGCGAAATCGGAACGCTGCATCGGCAGGATTTTCGCCAAAGCGGCGCGGCGGCCCGCCTCGTCGCCGGCGAGGATCATTTCGCGCACCGCGATGATGCGCTCATTGTCGAAGAACATGTGTTCGGTGCGGCAGAGGCCAATGCCTTCCGCGCCGAATTGCCGGGCGATGCGGGCGTCGGCGGGCGTATCGGCGTTGGTGCGGACTTTCAGGCGCCGCACTTCGTCGGCCCAGCCCATCAGCACCGCGAATTCGCCGGACAATTCCGGCTGCAGCATATGCACTTCGCCTTCCATCACCTGACCGGCGCCGCCATCCACGGTGATCACGTCGCCCTTCTTGAACACGCGGCCCATCGAGGTGAGGGTTTGCGCCCCATAATCGACGCGCACCGATCCCGCCCCGGAAACGCAGGGTTTTCCCATGCCGCGCGCCACGACGGCGGCATGAGAAGTCATCCCGCCTCGCGTCGTGAGAATGCCTTCCGCCGCGTGCATGCCGTGAATATCTTCCGGCGAGGTTTCGACGCGCACCAGGATGACCTTGTGGCCGGCGGCCTTGAGCGCCTCGGCGTCTTCCGAATTGAACACGATTTCGCCGCAGGCCGCGCCCGGCGAGGCCGGCAGGCCGGTGGCGATGATTTTCCGCTCGGCCTTCGGATCGATGGTCGGATGCAGCAATTGATCGAGCCCGGCGGGTTCGATGCGAAGGATCGCCTCCTGGCGCGAAATCAGCCCGTCATTGGCCATTTCCACCGCGATGCGCAGGGCGGCGCTGCGCCGTGCGCTTGCCGTTGCGCGTCTGCAGCATCCAGAATTTGCCGCGCTCGACGGTGAATTCCATGTCCTGCATGTCGCGGTAATGGCTCTCCAGCAGATGCGTGGCGCGGACGAATTCGGCGAAAACCTCCGGCATCACCGTCTCCATCGACGGCTTGTCGGAACCGGCGGCGATGCGCGCGTCTTCGGTGATATTCTGCGGGGTGCGAATGCCCGCGACCACGTCCTCGCCCTGGGCGTTGACCAGAAACTCGCCGTAAAGCTTGTTCTCGCCGGTCGACGGATTGCGGGTGAAGGCGACGCCGGTGGCCGAGGTCTCGCCCATGTTGCCGAACACCATGGCCTGGATGTTGACCGCCGTGCCCCAGCTTTCGGGGATATCGTGCAGGCGGCGATAGGTGATGGCGCGCTGGTTCATCCAGGACGAGAACACCGCGCTCACCGCGCCCCAAAGCTGTTCGCGCGCATCCTGCGGGAAGGGTTTGCCCGTCTCGCGCTCCACCGCGGCCTTGTAGCTGGCGACGATTTTCCGCCAGTCGTCGGCCGAGAGGTCGGTGTCCTGATGATAGCCCTGCTGGTCCTTGTAGACCTCCAGGATTTCCTCGAAATTATGGTGTTCGACGTTGAGCACCACGTTGGAATACATCTGGATGAAACGGCGATAGGATCCCAGGCGAATCGCTCGTCGCCGGAAGATTTGGCGATGGCCTCGACCGTCACGTCGCGAGGCCCGAGATTGAGCACCGTGTCCATCATGCCCGGCATGGAGGCGCGCGCGCCCGAGCGCACCGAAACCAGCAGCGGATTTTGCGGATCGGCGAAGGCGCGGCCGGTCAACTGGCCGACATGGGCCAGCGCCGCCTCGACCTGGGCGGCGAGTTCGGCGGGATATTGATGGTCATTGGCGTGATGGTAGGCGCAGACTTCGGTCGAAATGGTGAAGCCGGGCGGCACAGGCAGGCCGAGATTGGCCATTTCCGCCAGATTGGCGCCTTTGCCGCCAAGAAGGTTCTTCATGGCGCTGGCGCCTTCAGCCTTGCCGTCGCCAAATGAATAGACCCATTTCGCCATTTTTTATTTCCTTGGATGCAATGGGAGCCGGTTGCGCGGCCTTGCGCCAAAAGCGTTACAGGATGCTTCGATACGGCGCTCAATGGCCGCTTGGCAAGGCCATACCGCAAGCCTTTGGTTAGACCCGTAATTTCAATCCCAGCGCGATCCAGCTCGCGCCGTAGAACACCAGATCGACGCCAAACAATATTCCCAGGATCATCATGGTGTTTGCCGGCCAGACGGCCAGAATCGTCACGCCCAGCACAGTCGTCACGACGCCCGCGAGGATGACATAGGCTTTGGGGCCGGCTGGCAGGCGGAAACCCAGCCAGATGCGGGCGATTCCGGCCAAGAGAAAGCCGAAGCCGACGAAGGCGGTCAGCACGGCGGCGGCGACTTCCGGCCGCGCCAGCGCGAAAGCGCCGAAGACAAGGTAAAACAGCCCGCTGATCACCCAGAGAAAGAAGGACGGCCAATCGCGCGAATTGAAGCCAAGGATGATTTCGGCGGCGCCGGCGACGATCAGCATCAGGGCGATGAAGAACACCACCGCGAGCGTCGAGGCGGCGACCATGGTCAGCGCCAGCACGCCAAAAGCAGGCAGAGCGCGCCATAGCCGACGAACCACGTCCAGCGCGACCTCAGCTTCTCGATCGCCTGACCCAGCGAATGAGGCTGCTGAAAGATTTCCGGAAGTCATGCTCATGGGTTCCTCCTCCTCTCAGCGCCGGACCGGATCAAAACGCCGGCCCGGCGCGTCGTCAAGTCGCCAAATCTTTCCTTTGGTGACAGTAATGTCACAGGTTAACGCAAGCTGAACAAATTTCGGGCGTTTCGTTGCCCCTGCCGCAGCTAACGTGTAAAGCAGCGATTGGTCTATAGGTTTCCTGGTCTTCAGGTTTCCTGGGACGCCTTTGATCGAGCGCGCTGTGAACATTGAGTCAACGACCCCCTTGCTGGACAAGCTGAAAACCCCCGCCGACCTTCGCCGACTGCCCGAAAGCGACTTGCGCGCTGTCGCGGAAGACGTCCGTCGCGCGACCATCGACGCCGTGTCCGTCACCGGCGGCCATCTCGGCTCCAGCCTCGGCGTGGTCGAACTGACCGTCGCGCTGCATTATGTGTTCAACACGCCGCAGGACCGGATCATCTGGGATGTGGGCCATCAGGCCTATCCGCACAAGATCCTGACCGGACGGCGCGACCGCATGAAGACGCTGCGCCAGGGGGGAGGCCTGTCCGGCTTCACCAAACGCTCGGAAAGCGAATACGACCCCTTCGGCGCCGCCCATTCCTCGACCTCGATTTCCGCCGGCCTCGGCATGGCGGTGGCGCGCGACCTGAGCCACGGCTCCAACAACGTCATCTCGGTGATCGGCGACGGCTCGATGTCGGCGGGCATGGCCTATGAGGCGATGAACAACGCCGGAGCCAAGCATTCGCGCCTGATCGTCATTCTCAACGACAATGACATGTCGATCGCGCCCCCGGTCGGGGCCATGTCGGCCTATCTCGCCCGGCTTTCCTCGGGCCGCGCCTATCTGAAACTGCGCGACGCCGGCAAGATGCTCGCCCGCCACCTGCCCAAGACCATTGATCGCGCCCTCACCCGCGCCGTGGAGCATGCCCGCACCTTCGTCACCGGCGGCACGCTGTTCGAGGAAATGGGCTTTTATTATATCGGCCCGATCGACGGCCATAATCTCGACCATCTGCTGCCCATCTTGAAAAACGTCCGCGACGCCGATGTCGGCGATCCCGTGCTGATCCATGTGGTCACGCAAAAGGGCAAGGGCTATGCGCCCGCCGAAGCCGCCGACGACAAATATCACGGCGTCAACAAATTCGACGTGGTCACCGGCGCGCAGGTCAAGCCCAAGGCCAATGCGCCGTCCTACACCAAGGTTTTCGGCCAGGCGCTGGTCAAGGAAGGCGAGAAGGACGACAAGATCGTCGCCATCACCGCCGCCATGCCCAACGGAACCGGCGTCGATTTCTTCCAGCAGGCCTTCCCGGACCGCACCTTCGACGTGGGCATAGCCGAACAGCATGCGGTGACTTTCGCCGCCGGTCTGGCGACCGAGGGCTACAAGCCTTTCTGCGCCATTTACTCGACCTTCCTGCAGCGCGGCTACGATCAGGTCGTGCATGACGTGGCGATCCAGAACCTGCCCGTGCGCTTCGCCATCGACCGCGCCGGACTGGTCGGCGCCGACGGCGCGACCCACGCCGGCTCCTTCGACGTGGCTTTCCTCGGCATCTTGCCGAATTTCGTGATCATGGCCGCCGCCGACGAGGCGGAACTGGTGCATATGGTCGCCACCGCCGCGGCTTATGACGCCGGCCCGATCGCCTTGCGCTATCCGCGCGGCGACGGCGTCGGCGTGGACATGCCGCAATTTGGCGTTCCGCTCGAAATCGGCAAGGGCCGCGTGGTGCGCGAGGGCGACAAGGTCGCCATCCTGTCGCTCGGCACGCGGCTGGCGGAAGCCATGAAAGCCGCCGATCATGCTGGCCGCGCAGGGCGTTTCGACGACTGTGGCCGACGCGCGCTTCGCCAAGCCGCTCGATGTCGAATTGCTGCGCCGCCTCGCCTCCACCCACGAGGTCCTGATCACCGTCGAGGAAGGCTCGATCGGCGGCTTCGGCTCCTTCGTCCTGCAACAGCTCGCCGAGGACGGTTTTCTCGACAAGGGCCTGCGCGTTCGCGCCATGGTCCTGCCCGACGTCTTCCTCGACCATGACAAGCCGGAACTGCTTTACGCCCGCGCGGGACTCGACGCGAAGGGCATTGTCGCCAAGGTTTTCGAGGCCCTCGGGACGCGCCAAGACGGCTAGTGGAAGCTCAAGCACCGCCGTCGATGCGCGAGGCAAGACCGCTCGAAGGGCCATGAGCGCCCGTCGCGCCGATATCGCCTTGGTCGAACGCGGCTTTTTCGCCAGCCGCGCGAAGGCGCGCGAGGCGATCGAGGCGGGACTGGTCCGACAGGACGGCCGTGCTGTGACAAAACCGTCCCAACTTGTCGCACGAAGCGCGTGCTCGAAGCGCAGGCGCCCTACCCCTGGGTGTCGCGCGGCGGCGTCAAGCTGGCGGCGGCGCTCGACGCATTTTCCATCGATCCGGCGGGCAAGAGCGCGCTCGACGTCGGCGCGTCGACCGGCGGCTTCTCGCATGTGCTTTTGTCACGCGGCGTCAAGCATGTCGACCTGCGTCGATGTCGGCCATGGACAATTGCATCCGACCATCGCCGCGGACACGCGGATAAAATCGCTCGAAAAACGCGACGCTCGCGCGCTTCGCGCCGCCGACCTGCCGGAAGGCCCCGCAATTGATCGTTTGCGACGTGAGTTTTATCTCGCTTGGCGCTGATCCTGCCGCACATCCTGCCCTGGCGGCGAAAAGGCCGAGGCGGTCCTGCTCATAAAGCCGCAATTCGAAGCCGGGCCGGAAAACGCCAAGAAGGGCATCGTGCGCGACGCGCAAGTCCAGCGAGGCAGGCTGTGCGAAAATTGAAGCGCTGGTGAAAAATCTCGGATGGGAAATCCTCGGCCTCATTCCCTCGCCCATCGAAGGCGGCGACGGCAATCATGAATTTCTGCTTGGGGCGCGGCGCGGCTGATTCCTCCTATCCGAACCTGACGCGCCGGCATATCTTTTGCCGGTCATTTCAGGAGAATCGGATGCTGACCGTTCACCATCTCAACAACTCGCGTTCGCAACGTGTGCTCTGGCTGTTGGAGGAACTGGACCTTCCCTATGAAGTGAAATATTACCGTCGCGGCGCCGATATGCGGGCTCCGCCGGAATTGCGCGCCATCCACCCGCTCGGCAAATCGCCCGTCATTACCGATAACGGCGCGGTCATTGCCGAGTCGGGCGCCATCATCGAGTATATCGTCGAAACCTATGGCGACGGCCGGCTCGTACCCGCGCCCCACACGCCGGAGAAGTTGCGCTACACCTATTGGCTTCATTACGCCGAAGGTTCGGCCATGCCGCTCCTCGTCAACAAACTCATATTCACTGTGTTGCCATCGCATTTTCCAACGCTGCTGCGGCCGCTCGGCAATGTGCTTTCCAAGCAATTGCTGGCGGCCGTCGTCGATCCGGAGCTCACACGGCATATGGATTTCTGGGAAGCGGAGTTGAACAAGACTGCGTGGTTCGCCGGAAACGACTTCACCGCCGCCGACATCCAGATGAGCTTTCCGCTCGAAGCGGCCGCCGCGCGCGCGGGGTTGCGGAACGGACGACCCAAGTCCGCGGCCTTGCTCGACGCCATCCACGCGCGCCCGGCCTATCAACGTGCGCTCACGCGCGGCGGCCTTACGAGCTTTGACTTGAGCGATTTTTACCGTAGCCGCCTGCAGAGCGTCCGCCGCGCGGCCCGGTCACGACCGGCGTGTTGCTATGGTTTTCCTCCAAAAGCTTGCGCCAGCGACTCAGCCGCTCGGGATCCAGCGAACCATCCGCGACGGCCGCCTGAACGGCGCAGCCGGGCTCATGGGCGTGGGTGCAATCCCGGAACCGGCAATGCGGCGCCAGTTCGGTGATTTCAGCGAAGAGTTCGCCGATGCCTTCGGCGGAGTCGCTGACATGCAGCGTGCGCATTCCCGGCGTGTCGATCACCCAACCGCCGCCGGCAATGGCGTGCAGCGAGCGTGAGGTGGTGGTATGCCGCCCTTTGGCGTCATGTTCGCGGATGGAGCCGGTTTGCTGGGGCGTCTCCTGATCCGGGCCGGCCAAGGTGTTGACCAGCGTCGATTTTCCGACGCCCGAGGAGCCGACCAGCGCAACCGTCTGCCCAAAGCCGCACCATGGGGCCAAAGCGGCGACGGAGTCGGCGGAACGCGGATTTAAGCTCACCACGGTCAGCCCGCGCTGCAGCGCCGCCGCCTCTCGCCGATAGGTCTCCGCATCGACCGCTTCGTCAGCCTTGGTCAGCAGGATTACCGGATGGGTCCCTGCCTGATTGGCCAAGGCAAGATAGCGCTCAAGGCGCGCAAGGTTGAAATCGGCGTTGCACGAGGTGACGATGAACAAGGTATCGATATTGGCGCCGGCCAGCTGCGGCGTCTTTTTGCTCTCGGTGCGTCGTTCCAGACCGTTTTGCGGTCCAGCCGCCGGCCCAGCAGATGGGTATGCGGCTCGACGAGCACCCAGTCGCCGACGGCAAAGTCGCCGGTATTGGCGTGAACCGGCAGGACCAGCTTGACCGGCCCGTCCTCGCAAATCGCGGTCATCCGGGCTCTATGGACGGTGGCGATGCGCATCGGGGCGAGATCCGCTTCATCGCGATCGATCTGATCGGCGAAAAAATCAGACCAACCCAGAGGCGAAAGCGATGCGGCGCGAGCTTCGTCGGTAGGAATGTGTCATGTCCAACCAATGGCACGATGAGGCCTCCGTTGACAGCCTCCCATTTCGAATAAGCGGGGCGCCGTCAAATCTCATATACAGTGTAAAAGCAAGTTGCCTCACCCTCCCTCAGGCGCCAAACTCGGACCAAATTCACGCGCGCCGATCGGAACAGGAATGACGACGACCCCCGTAATCGCCCTACAGGGCATGCAGGCGCTGGCCGCCGGACTGGCGGATATTGCCTGATCCTGTGGTTCAAGAAATCGCGCAAGCAGATGATATCGCCTTTCACCTGCTCGCAGGGCTCGGCGGGATCGAAGCGTGATCGGTTTCATGCACATGAGCGACCTCGACGCGGATTCGCCGGTGCGGGCGCTCGGGATGACGGCGGTGAAATGGTTCGGCCTCGCGGTTTTCACCGGTTTCGCGGCGCCCCTTATTGGCAAGAAAAACCCGCCACTCGCCAACCTTTCGCTGGCTGTCCACGTCAGCAGCGCGCTCTTGGGATTTTTCACCACGCTCTCATTCGCGAGTCAGGTGTGAACGCGCAGAACCCGGCGACAGCGCAGCCCTCCCCCCGTCCCCGCCGTGTGTTCGTCCTGGGCGCCACAGGCACGATCGGACGCGCGACCGTCCGCGCGCTGGTTCAGGCCGGTCATGACGTGGTGTGCTTCGTGCGCCCTCGCGCGGGGGTGGCGGCGGCTCTGGCGCCGGACGAAAGCACCAAACTGCTCGAAGGCGCCAGCCTGCGCTTTGGCGACGTCACCGACGCCGGTTCACTGGCGCGAGACGGCTTTCGCGGCGAGCGTTTCGACGCCTTGGTGTCCTGTCTGGCGTCGCGAACCGACGCCCCAAGGACGCATGGGCGGTGAGTATGCGGCCCATGTGACGGCGCTCAAGGCCGCGAAGGCGGCCGGCGTCTCGCATGTGGTGCTGCTGTCGGCGATCTGCGTCCAAAAGCCGCTGCTGGCCTTCCAGCGCGCGAAACTGGCTTTCGAAGCTGCGCTGATCGAGTCCGGCGTCGCCTATTCCATCGTCCGGCCGACCGCCTTCTTCAAATCCCTGTCGGGGCAGATCGAGCGGCTCAAGCAGGGAAAGCCCTTCCTGGTGTTTGGCGATGGAGAATTGACCGCCTGCAAACCGATCAGCGACGACGATCTCGGCCGTTACCTCGCGGAATGCCTGGACGACGAAAGCCGTCGAAATCGCATTTTACCGATCGGCGGCCCCGGCGAAGCCATCACGCCGAAACAACAAGGCGAGCATCTGTTCGCCTTGCTGGACCAGCCGCCGCGCTTCCGGCGTGTGCCGGTCGCGCTGCTCGATACGATCATCAAGGTGCTCGGAACTCTCGGCCCGTGTTCCCTCCGCTGGCCGAGAAGGCCAATTGGCGCGCATCGGGCGCTACTATGCGACGGAATCAATCTTCGTGTTCGACCCAGCCACCGGTCGTTACGACGCCGCCGCCACACCGTCGGCTGGTTGCGCGGAAACGCTGTTTGATTTTTACGCGCGCCTGATCAAAGGCGAGGCCTCGATCGACCGTGGCGACCACGCGGTATTTTGATTTTCCTCTTGGAACCGGGAAAATCGCGGACAGACTAACGCCCGAAGCGGCAAGCGGCCCGAGCGTTAAAAAATGAAAAACGAGGGGTCAGGCCGCCTTGAGCCAGAGTTTGCAAACGCCATTCCGGGCTAATTGTGCCGTCAACCTGTCTGCAACTGGAAGGCGCCTCGAACATTTTGCAACCGCTGCAATGCTTGTCGCCACTCTGCCTGCGCCTGATAGGCGACAGCGGTCTGCGCCATTTTTGCAGCAGCAGGCTGAACGCCAAAGCGACCAGAAGCCGCCGGGCGGCGGCTGACAGGATACCGACAGGGAGCACGTTGGTTTTGCTCTTTGATAACGCTCCTCCCATAAATCCGCAATGCCTATCGCCATTGCTTTGGATAAGCTTCAAATTGAGCGCCTTTCTCATGACCTCAATCACCGCTTTAATAACATCAAATATACTTCACTAGAGCATAAATACACAACAAACGCATCTGCACAAAATATACCGCGCTGCACAATATATTGATATTTATCAAGTTAGGTTTGGCATCTTTTCATCTATGCAATTATACAACATAAACAACAAAAATTTTACATTTTATTTATAACAATTCATCAACGTAACAAATGCATCATCCTAATCACTATACAAAGTAGGCAATTTTTGACGGTAAAAGCCGCAAGCAATTGCTTTTGCATGCAATACCGGGAAGATTTGGAATGGTTCAAGCAAATTGGCTGCATCCCGAGCGACGCGGAAGCGCCTTGGCCTCTCGAAGAAGGACTTTCGCGACCGCCCCGCTTCCAACTCTTGGTTGCAGCGCCGCCCACGATCCGGCCTCGGCCCTGCCAGCCTTGCGCGCCAGACCGGCCAGCCTTGCGCTTCCTGTCACACGGCCTTGCCGCAACTCACCCCGTTCGGCCGCCGCTTCAAGCTCGGCAGCTATACCATGCAGGGTGGCGACGTCTGGCGCGAAGTCCCGCAGCTGGCAGTGCTATTGCAGCCAAGCTTCACGCACAACGCCAGCATCACCAAACGGATAGCGCAACTCCGACGATGATCGAGAACCTCGGCCGCGTGTGCGGAGAGATTTGGGCGTCTCGCCGCCTTCGCTCGCTTTCACGATCAAGCGGCATTGCGCCTTATTATCGTCTGGCGATAAAGCATGGAGCGACTCGCATGGGAAGTCGCTCCTGTGGCATGGCCGCCAACATCCTGCCAAACCAGATCTACGGCTTCGGCACAGACAAGATCTTCAATTTGGTTTCTCACCATCCATACGCCAGCTCTCGAGGCGAAGAGTTCGGCGCCGGCCCCCGCGAAGAGGCCGGCGAACGACGTTGCTTCATTCCACCGTGACGCTCTTGGCCAGATTGCGCGGCTGATCCACGTCCTTGCCCATGAACACCGCAGTATAATAAGCCAGCATCTGGATCGGCGCGGCATAGACGATGGCCGCGAAATCCGGCGCCATGTCGGGCATGCGGATTTCGCCCGCCAGCGTCACCGAAGCCGCGTCGATCGCGTGGGCGTCGCCGACCATGATGATCTTGCCGCCTCTCGCCGCCACTTCCTGCAAGTTGGAGATGGTCTTTTCCAGCACCGCGTCGGTCGGGGCGATGACGATCACCGGCAGTTGCTCGTCGATCAGCGCGATCGGCCCGTGTTTGAACTCGCCCGCCGCATAGCCCTCGGCGTGGATATAGGAAATTTCCTTGAGT
Source organism: uncultured Alphaproteobacteria bacterium (assembly GCA_963813955.1). Lineage (GTDB taxonomy): Bacteria > Pseudomonadota > Alphaproteobacteria > Rhizobiales > Beijerinckiaceae > Rhodoblastus. The sequence continues at coordinate 44,548 of CAWFBN010000132.1, forward strand.
TTTAACGCGCCTTCGAGCGCCAGCGGATAGGAGGGGCCGCGTCCAAGATAAAGCACGTCGGTGGTCTTGCCGAGCTGGTGCGACAGGATTTCGATGCCTGCCTCAAGCTTCATCGTCTCGGCGAGAAGGCCGGGCACCACCATCAGTTCATTGACCAGCTTTTTTCCGTCTCGGCGTCGAGCACGCCGCGCGCCCGGCCAAAAGCCACCGCCAGAGCCGCCAGCACGGTCAGCTGACAGGTGAAGGCCTTGGTCGAGGCGACGCCGATTTCCGGCCCCGCGAGGGTCGGCGCGGCGACGTCGCTTTCGCGCGCGATGGTCGAAGTCGGCACATTGACCACGCCGATGATTTTCTGGCCATGCGCCTTGGCGTAGCGCAGGCCGGCCAGCGTGTCCGCCGTCTCTCCCGATTGCGACACCACGATCATCACCCCCTGCTCCGGCAGGGGGCTCGCGATAGCGGAATTCCGAGGCGACATCGATTTCGACGCGCAGGCGAGCGAAACGCTCGAACCAGTATTTGGCGATCATGGCGGCGTAATAGGCGGTGCCACAGGCGGTGATGGTGATGCCGGTCAGGCTTGCCGCGTCGAAAGGCAGTTCGAAGGGCAGCCGCACGGCGCCGGTGGCGAAGTCGATGTAATGGGCGAGCGTGCGCGCCACCACTTCCGGCTGTTCGTGGATTTCCTTGGCCATGAAATGACGGTGGTTGCCCTTGTCGACCAGAAAGGCCGACGCCTGCGTCTTGACCTTCGCGCGAACGACAATTTCATTGTCCTCGCCACGAAAACCGCGGAGCCGCGCCGCAAAATCACCCAGTCGTCGTCTTCGAGATAGGTGATGGTGTCGGTGAAGGCGGCGAGCGCGAGCGCGTCCGAGCCGAGGTACATTTCCCCGCCCTCGCCATAGCCGACCGCCAGAGGCGCGCCGCGCCGCGCGCCGATCAGCAGGTTTTCCTCGCCTTGGAAAAGGAAGGCCAGAGCGAAAGCGCCTTTAAGACGCGGCAAGCTGGCGGCCACCGCCTGCTCCGGCGAAAGCCCCTGGTTGATCGCCTCGGTGACGAGATGGGCCACCGCCTCGGTGTCGGTCTGGGACACAAATTGATGTCCCTTGGCGATCAGTTCATCCCGCAATTCACGAAAATTCTCGATAATGCCGTTATGCACAACGGCGAGCCTGTCGGTCGCGTGAGGATGCGCGTTGTTTTCGGTGGGACGGCCATGCGTGGCCCAGCGGGTGTGGCCGATGCCGGCCGACCCATGCAGCGGCTGCTGTTGCAGCAGCGCTTCGAGATTGCGCAGCTTGCCCTCGGCGCGGCGGCGCACCAGCTTGCCATCCTCCAGCGTGGCGATACCCGCTGAATCATAGCCGCGATATTCAAGACGCTTGAGCGCGTCCACCAGCGGGCCCGCGACGGGACCCTGGCCGAGAATGCCGACAATGCCGCACATTGAGGATTAGTCCCTTCAAAACAGCCGCCTGACGAGAACATCAAGCACGGGGGAAATCAACCCATGCGTTCAGCCGCCCGCATAGATTATGTCAATCTGGCCGCGCTGCCGTCTACTTCTTCGTCCCCTTCAACGCGGTCATTTTCTTGCGGAAGGCCGCCGCCCAGCCGCCGATTTCGGTTTGTCTTCCGCGCGCGACCGCCAATGCATCCGCCGGGACGTTTTTGGTCACCACCGAGCCTGAGCCGACATAAGCGCCCGCCCCGATCTCGACTGGCGCGACCAGCGAGGAATTGGAGCCGATGAAGGCGTCGGCGCCGATGGTGGTGCGATATTTGAGGAAACCGTCGTAATTGCAGGTGATCGTCCCGGCGCCGATATTGGCGCGCGGACCGATGGACGCATCGCCGATATAGGTCAGATGGTTGATCTTGGCGCCCTCGCCGATGTCCGCCTGCTTGATCTCGACGAAATTGCCGACCCGCGCGCCTTGCGCCAGCTTTGCGCCGGGGCGCAGCCGCGCAAAGGGGCCGATGACCGCGTCCTTCGCCAGACTGGCGCCTTCGAGATGCGAGAAGGCGTGGATGGTCGCGCCCTCGCCGACGGTCACGCCGGGACCGAACACCACATGCGGTTCGACCACAACGTCGGCGCCAAAACGGTGTCATGGCTGAAAAACACCGTCTCCGGCGCGATCAGGGTCGCGCCCGCCCGCATGGCGTCGAGCCGCAGGCGGCGCTGGATTTCCATTTCGGCTTCCGCCAACTGCGCCTTGTCGTTGACGCCCATCACTTCGCCGGCCTCCGCCGTGACGATGGCGCAAAAGGCGCCGTCGCGCCGTGCGACCTCGACCACGTCGGGCAGATAAAACTCCTTTTGCGCATTATCGTCGCCAATGCGCTCCAGCCATTCCAGCGCCCTGGCGCCGTCGAGCGCCATCAGACCGGCATTGCACTGGCGGACCTCGCGCTCCTCCACGCTCGCGTCCTTGTGCTCGCGAATCGCCAGCAATTGCCCGTCGAGGCCGGTCAGCAGGCGGCCATAACCGGCGGGTTCGGCGGGTTCGAAACCCAGCGCCACGACGCCGGCGCCGGCCGATCTTTTTTCGAGCAGCAGCGCAAAAGTTTCCGGCCGCACCAGCGGCGTATCGGCGAAAACCACCAGAACGTCGTCGAAATCCTGCGCCAAAGCCTCGCGAGCGGCCAAGACCGCATGGGCCGTGCCTCGCCGCTCGGTCTGGACGAAAACATCCGCATCCGGCGCCGTGCGTAAAATTTCGGCCTGGACATCGGCGCGATCTGGCCCGACCACCACGGCAAGCGAATCAACGCCGGCCCGGCGCACCGACTCAAGCACATGGGCCAGCATGCTGCGGCCGGCGATTTTGTGCAGGGCCTTTGGCAGGCTTGAGCGCATCCTCTTGCCCTCGCCGGCGGCCAGAACGATCGCCAGACGGCGTTTATTGGCCCGTTCCTGTCCGGCAGCGGCGTCGTCATGCGTCAAACCTTTCCTGCGTTCCTGCGCAAGGCTATCTGCCTGCGATGCCCAGAAAGATTGCTATAGGGGACTGGCAAAATCCCGCAAAGCAAAAAATCTGCCTCGCCTCAGCCACAAATTAGGTTATATGTCGCGCTCAATTCCAGTTTTGCGATGGATCGGATTGCCTCGGCCATGTTGAAGCGACGGGATGTTTTGAAGATGGCGGGCGCAGCCGCCGCCTTCGCTGCCGCAAGCGCCTTCGACGAGGCCCTCGCTCAACCCGCGTCCGACGAAATCGCGTCCGTTCAACAGCAACAGTTCCCTGGTGGAGGACGCCGCCCGCGCGCTGGCGTCAAAGCCCTTTGTCCCGCCCAATTCCGATCTCCCCGGTCCGTTCGCCAATCTCAGCTATGACGCCTATGTGGGCATCCACGCAAGCCGGAATCGCTGATCTGGGCGCAGGATCCAGCCGGCTTCGTGATCGAGCCGCTGCATCGGGGCTTCGTGTTCGGCACGCCCATGCAGATCAATCTGGTCGAGGGCGGGATGGCGCGGCGGCTGAACTATGACGCCGCGAACTTCAATTTCGGCGGCGTCACCATGAACACGCCGCCGATCAATCTCGATTTCTCCGGTTTCCGCATCCTGCAGCGCGGCCCGGGCGGGGCCTTGCGCGAATTCGCGATCTTTCAGGGCGCGAGCTTCTTCCGCTCGAACGCCGCCCGGTCAAATTCTCGGCGTGACGGCGCGCGGCCTGTCGATCCGCACCGGCGACCCGCGCGGCGAGGAATACCCCTTCTTCCGCGCCGTATGGATCGAGAAGACCGACTCTGGCCGCCAATGCCCTGACGATTCACGCCCTGCTCGATTCCCAGAGCGTCACCGGCGCCTATCGCTTCACCCTGCATCCGGGCGAAGCGACCATCGTTGACACCGAATGCTCGCTGTTTCCGCGCGCGACCATCGATAATTTCGGTCTGGCGACGATGAGCGCCACCAGCCTGTTCAGCCCGCTCGACCGGCGCGGGGCCGATGACGTCCGCGAGGCCGCCTCCGAAATCACCGGCCTGCAAATCCTGACCGGCGCCAGCGAATGGGTTTCGCCCGGTGTCCAACCGCAACGCCCTGCAAATTTCGGAATTCGTCGACCAGAACCCAAAGGCTTCGGCTTCTTGCAGCGAAGCCGCGATTCGACGATTTCCACGACGAAGCCCAGCATTGGGAACTACGTCCCTCGCTGTGGATCGAGCCGATCGGCGACTGGGGGCCGGGCTCGGTCCAACTCGTTGAAATTCCCTTCGGATTCGGAGAACGCGCAGAACATCATCGCCTTCTGGCGCTCGAAAACGCCTCTGGCCAAGGGCCAGCAGGCCGATTTCGCCTTTCGCCAGTTCTGGTGCTGGACGCCGCCGTCGATGCCGCCGCTCGCCACCGCCAGAGCACGCGCGGCGGACGCGGCGCCTCCGGCAAGCAAAGGCGCTTTTCGGTGGATTTTCGCGGCGATAATCTCAATGATTTTCTCGCCAATCCCGCCCGCGCCGCCGACGTCAAGGCGAATCTGACGACATCGCCGGGAAAAGTCGTCGCCTCGCGCGTTTACCCGTCGCCGGAGCGCAAGTCCTTCCGCGTGCTGTTCGACATTGATCCCGGAGGCGACACCGCCTGCGAAATGCGCCTGACGCTTGAAGCCCAGGGCGCGCCCATTTCAGAAACCTGGCTTTATCGATGGACGCCGTGAACCGAACTGGACAGACTCCGCGCTTCCGACCCCCGCTCCGAACTCGCGCGCCCGATGCCGCCGGAATCGCCGCTCGCGAATGCCGGAGCAGAAGCTGTCGCGTTTCAAGAAGGCGACCGAACGGCGCAAGCCGATCCGTCGCTTCGGGACGCAATGGCTGTCGCGTCTGATCGCCTTCGGCGGCGGACTTGCGATCACCTGCTGGGGCGGCTACCAGATGTACCGCGTCATCGACGTGGGCGGCATCAGCAGCTCAAATGGACGCTGCTGGTTCTGTTCCTGGCGAATTTCTCCTGGATCGCCCTGGCTTTCTCCGCCGGCGTGGTCGGCTTTTTCCATTTGCTGTTCGCCCGGCCCAAGAGCCGGCCGCCAAATCCGACCGCGCGAGCCGCACCGCCGTGGTCATGCCGATCTACAATGAGGCGCCGTCGCGCGTGTTCGGCGCGCTGCGCGCGATCTACGAGGATGTCGAGCCACCGGCCTCGGCGCGCATTTCGACTGGTTTTTCCTGTCCGACACCACTGATCCCGACGTCTGGATCGCCGAAGAGCGGGCGTTGCTCGACCTGCGCGGCAGCGCTCGGCCCGAAGGCGCGGATCTTCTACCGTCACCGCCCGAAGAATATCGCGCGCAAGGCTGGCAATATCGGCGATTTCGTCACGCGCTGGGGCGGCGCCTACGAGCACATGGTGGTGCTCGACGCCGACAGCCTGATGACCGGCCACGCCATCGTCTGCCTCGCCGTCGGCGATGGAGGGCGACCCGGACTCCGGCATCATCCAGACCCTGCCGCTCATCATCAATCGCAACACGCTGTTCGCGCGCGTGCAGCAATTCGCCGCCCGCATCTATGGTCCGGTGATCGCCGACGGCCTGTCGGTCTGGATGGGTCGCGACGGCAATTACTGGGGCCATAACGCCATCATCCGCACCGAGGCTTTCGCCGACCATTGCGGACTGCCGCATCTGAAGGGCAAGCCGCCGTTCGGCGGCCATATTCTGAGCCACGATTTCGTCGAGGCGGCGCTGATCCGTCGCGCCGGCTATGCTGTCTACATGCTGCCCTCTCTCGGCGGCTCGTATGAGGAAAGCCCGCCTTCGCTGATCGACGTCGCGGCGCGCGACCGGCGCTGGTGCCAGGGCAATCTCCAGCATATGCGCGTGTTGCCGGCCGAGGCCTGCATCCCGCCTCGCGCCAGCATTTCATCACCGGCATCATGGGCTATGTGGCCTCGCCGCTGTGGCTGGTCGCAATTGCTGGTCGGCATCATGCTGGTCCTGCTGGCGAGCTACATCCGCCCGAATATTTCTCCGGGATTTCGCCCTTTTCCGACCTGGCCGGGATTCGACGCCGAACGGTCGCTGATGCTGTTCGGAGTCACCATGGCAGTGCTGCTGGCGCCGAAATTCTTCGGCCTGATCGTGGCCCTGTTCGACGGCCCGACGCGGCGCGGCGCCGGCGGCGCGATCCGGCTGATGCTCTCGTCCCTGTTCGAAATCATCGTGTCGGCGCTTCTCGCGCCGATCATGATGCTGATCCACGCCGGCCATGTCCTGCATATCCTGTTCGGCTTCGACACCGGCTGGGAGCCGCAGAGGCGCGACGACGGCTCCATTCCCTTCAAGGCGATCGTGCGCCGCCATCGCATGCATGTGCATGCTGGGCGTTCTACGCTGATCCCGGCCTGCTGATTTCGCCCTCGCTGGTGGCCTGGATGTCGCCGACGATCGCCGGCCTGATCCTGGCCATCTGCCTGTCCTGGGCGAGCGGCCAGAGATCGATCGGCATGGCGCTCAAGCGCGTCGGCATGCTGGTGACGCCGGAGGAAACGCCATCCGCCGCCGATCGCGATGCGCGCCAATGCCCTGGCCCAGCCATGGCGGCCGAGCGGCCAGGACGACGCCGACGGGCTGCGCGCGATCTACGACGGACCGCCGAGTTTCGTGAGCTGCACCAGGCCTTCCTGCCGCCGGCGCCGCTCGCGCGCGCGCGGCGACATCACGCCCGGAGCGCGCCATGGCGGAAGCCAAGCTCAACGACGCCCGGAGCATCGACGACGCGGTCGAAATGGCTGCACGCAAGGAGCGCATGGTGCTCCTGCACGACCGCGCCCTGATCGGCCCTGATGCGGTTGCCCGCCGGGGCGAAGAAAGAAAAAGCCGTCGCCTGAGTCAATCTTCAGGCGGTGCGGCGCTCGGCGGGGCGCGCCATTTCGTTGAAGAACAGGGCCTGGCTGACGATCGCCTTGACCGTTTCGGCGCGGAAGGGCTTGGAAATCAGGAAGGCCGGCTCCGGCCGCTGCCCGGTCAGCAGCGTTTCCGGATAGGCGGTGATGAAAATCACCGGCACGCCGAAGGTTTCCAGAATTTCGTTGACCGCGTCGAGGCCCGAAGTGCCGTCGGCGAGGCGGATGTCGGCCAGCACCAGGCCGGGACGCGCCGAGCGCGCCAGGGCCACCGCTTCGGCCTTGGTGCGGGCGAGGCCCACCACCTGATGGCCGAGGCTTTCGACCAGGTTTTCGAGATCCATGGCGATCAGCGGCTCGTCTTCGATGATCGCCACCTTGGAGGCGACCTGGGCGCCGATTTCGCGTCCCGCCGTCTCGATGAGGCCGGTCAAAGTCCTCATCGTCGACGCCGAGAATGCGCGCCGCCTGTGCCGGGCCGAACCCTTCGACCGCCGTCAGCAGAAAAGCCTGTCGCGGCAGCGGCGTGATCGCCTCCAGCCGCCGGTCGGGCATCGAAGCCGGCGACGGCTTGCCCTCGCCCACCCCGTTCAGCGGCACGGCGTTCCACACCCGCGAGAACAGGCGGTAGGATCTCTTCGCGCGGCTCAGCCGAGCAATCGAACAGTGTCGGGATCGGCGAGCAGAGTTTCGAGCAGGGCCGCGACATAGGCGTCGCCGCTTTCCTGCGATCCCGAGAGCGCGCGCGCATAACGGCGCAGCAGCGGAATTTGTGGTCCGACCAAACTGGAGATCGTCATCGAACGCCTCGCCGTTAACGGGAAAACTCTTTCAATCGCTATCTTCACGTTATATTAGCGCGAAACGATCCGCTCTCAATGCGCGGCCGGAACAATTCTCCGCGAGGTGCGTTAGCCCATTCGCGCGGCTGAACGCCTTCGGGATGGAATGATGGAAGAAGGAGGACATGTCCGAAGGCGAAAAGGACAAAAAAGCCATCGAGCCGACTCTTGAGCCCTCTTGCAGGCCCATATCGGCAAACAATTGCGCGACATGTTCGGCTCCATGGCGCGAGAACCTGTGCCGGACAGATTTCGGCAATCTGCTCGACCGGCTGGAAGCCGGCGAACAGCCTTCGCCCGCGGCGTCCCCCGAAGCGGACGACGAGGCCGACAGCCCTATGAACGAAACGACCCGACCCCGCCTGAAAGATCTCCTGCTGGCGGAGATCCCGTCGCTTCGCGCTTTTGCGCTGTCCTTGTCCGGCAACAGCGACCGCGCCGACGATCTCGTGCAGGACACCTTGATGAAAGCCTGGGCCAACGCCGCCTCCTTCATGGAGGGCACCAATATGCGCGCCTGGCTTTTCACCATCATGCGCAACACCTTTTTCAGCCAATACCGCAAGGCGCGGCGCGAGGTGCAGGACGTCGACGGCGAGGCCGCGTCGCGGCTCGTCGCCATGCCCGACCAATTGGCGCATCTCGATTTCACCGATTTCAAGGCCATCTCGACCGCCTGCCCGCCGACCAGCGCGAGGCTCTGGTGCTGATCGGCGCCTCGGGCTTTTCCTATGAGGAGGCGGCGGAAATCTGCGGCTGCGCCGTCGGCACGATCAAGAGCCGCGTCAATCGGGCGCGCCGCCGCCTGATCGAGCTTGCTGTCTCTCTCCTCGGTCGAGGATTTCGGCCCCGATCACGCCCTGTCCGGACGCCGCGCTGCCGCCGTCCCGCGGCGACTGAGGCCTCGTTCGATCTGCACCTGCGATTAACCTTGCCGGCCGTGCCAGGGCCGGCGAATAATGCCTCCGGTTCCGGCTTTTTCGCCACGGGGGACGCAAAATGCGGTTTTTGCGCGCGGTTTTCATGCCTTCGACTGGCCTTGCTGGCGCTCATCCTGTCGCACGTCTCCGTCCTCGCGCGCGGAAAGGCCTTACAGCAACGCCGACCTCGCCAGTTCCGCCGTGCGGCTTGAGAAAAAGCTCAGGCGACGAGTCAGCCGACCTGCGCGCCCACGCATCGCTGGCCGATCTGCGCAAACAGGCCAGCGCCCCGTCAAACCCGACGCCGAAAAACTCTGCCCCTGCTCGGCGCCATCGCCGCCGCCGCCCCCAGAAATGCGCGGAGATTGGCTGGCGCTCGCCCTCGTCTCGCAGACCGCCGCCGTCGAAAAATGGCGATGAGGCCGAAACGCTGAAGGATCAGGCCGCAGCCAGCGCCTGGCTCGCTTTTCGCCATGCGCGCGGCAAGCCGGAGGCGGCGGCGGCCCTGGCCCTGCTCGGCGAAATCTTCGCCGCACGCGAAGCCTGGCGCGACGCGCTGAACGCCTATCGCGCCAGCCTCGACGCCGCGCCAACGCCAGCAGCGCAAAAAACCTATGACGACTTGCGCGAAAAATACGGCTTTCGCGTTCTCGACTACAAGGTGGACAATAAATCGGCCACACCCGCGCGTCTGTTTCCAGTTCTCCGAGGATCTGGCGCAGAGCCGCACCGATTTTTCGCCCTTCGTGACGCTGGCCGGCGCAGAGCAATGCCGCCATTTCGAGCGAGGACCGCCAGATTTGCGTCGAGGGCCTCAAGCATGGCGAGCGCTATTCCATCGCCCTGCGCCAGGGGCTCCCCTCGAATGTCGGCGAAAATCTGCTCAAATCGCTGGACTATGACATTTACGTGCGTGATCGCTCGCCGCAGGCTCGTTTCACCGGTCGCAATTACGTGCTGCCGCGCATCGGACCGGAAGGCGCGCCGGTGGTCTCGGTCAACACGTCGAAGGTCAAGGTCGAGATTTTCCGCATCGGCGACCGCAATCTCCTGCCGATCATCCGCTCCAGCGATTTTCTGTCCCAGCTTTCGACCTATCGCCTGCGCCAGTTCGGCGACAGCGACGGCGAGAAGATCTGGTCGGGCACGCTGGCCGTCAAACCCGAATTGAACAAGGATGTCGTCACCGATTTTCCGGTGCTGGAGGCGCTCGGCGATCCGCAGCCCGGCGTTTATGTCATGGGAGCCAGCGCGGCGGACGATCTCTCGGCGGCGACGACGATAGCTGGGCCTGCGCGCGACCCAGTGGTTCGTCGTTTCCGATCTTGGCCTGACCGCGCTGAGCGGTCCCGACGGCGTGACCATTCTCGTCCGTTCGCTGGCCACGGCGGCGCCGAAGGACGGCGTGGAGGTGCGGCTGATCGCCAAGAACAATGAAGTGCTGGCGGTGGAGAAGACCGACGCCGCCGGCCTCATTCGTTTCGCGCCGGGTTTTTCGCGCGGCCCGGCGGACTGGCGCCCGGCCTGATTGTCGCCAGCGACGGCAAGACCGATTATAATTTCGTCGATCTGCAGCAGAACGCCTTTCGATCTCACCGACCGGGGCGTCAAAGGCCGCGACGCGGCGAAGGCGCTCGACGCTTTCGTCTATGCCGAGCGCGGCGTCTACCGTTCCGGCGAGACGGTTCATCTCGCCGCCCTGCTGCGCGACAATGCCGGAGCTCGCCGCCAGCGCGCCTTTGACGCTGATCGTCAAGCGCCCGGATGGCGTCGAGTTCAAGCGGATCGCCCTCCCCGACAAGGGCCTCGGAGGCCGCGCTTTCGACCTCGTGCTGCCGGCCGACGCCGCGTCGGGCGGCTGGACCGTGCAGGCTTTCGCCGATCCCAAAAGCCCGGCGCTCGGCGAAACCAGCTTTCTGGTCGAGGATTACGTTCCCGAGCGCATGGACATGGTTTTGACGCCCAAGGCCGCCGCCGCGCGGGCCGGGCAGATCGCGCCCGTCGCTGTCAACGTGCGTTATCTCTATGGCGCGCCGGGGGCCAATCTGACCGTCTCGGGCGATGTCGAAATCGCCGCGGCGACGGATCATGGCCTGCCCGCGCTCAACGGTTTTGAAGCCGGCGTCGCCGACGAGGATTTCTCCAACGTCAGAGGCGGAGATCGACGAGCCCGCCACCACCGACGCCAAGGGCGCCGCCACGGTCACGGTTCCAATTCCGCAGGTCAAGGCGACGCGGCCCCTGCAGGCCAAGATCGCGCTGCGCGCCGGCGAAGAGGGCGGACGCGCCATCGAACGTCTCGCTTATTTGCCTTTGTTGCCGCCGGGCGGGTTGATCGGCGTGAAGAAAACTTTTTCCGGCCTGAGCGAGAGCACAGCAAC
>CAWFBN010000133.1:0-7728 GCA_963813955.1 uncultured Alphaproteobacteria bacterium
TGAGAAAATCCGGCGTCAGTGTTTTCTGCAAAATACGCGACTATTTTAGCGCCCGGCGCGATTGCTCCGCAGACTTCAATATCCAACATCACCTCACCATCGGGACCGTTGGGATCGCCGGTAGGATTGTTGCTGCCGTTGCCGACTGAAACTGCGGATACGGTGGCGTCTTTGCGAGCTTGCGGCCCCAGTAAGCGCTCAAGTCTGTCGCATTGTAGCCCCCTCCGAGTTCGACCAAGGCGACGCATTCTCCGGATCCATCTACGCCGGTGGGATAGTCGTACAGAGCGGCGACTTGCACGGGCGTAGCTTCGGGGCCAAGCGCCCGGCGCAGGTCGAGCAGGGCGCGTTCTTCGGCGATCCAGACGTCGGGATCAGTGGTGTCGGACAGGAAAAACCAGTCGAAATGCGCGCCGAGGCCGGTGGCTTCGACATCCTCGTAGATCGCGCGCAGCGCGCCGAACACCCGCGACGGCGCTTCGTTATAGATCGGCATGACCACGGCGGTGCGGCTGGCGAGCTGTGTCGGCGTCGCCGGCGACTGGGGACGGCCGACCAGCAAATGGAAAAAGCCCACCACGCCGGCTGCGAAAGCCAGGGCGATCCAGGAGAAGTTGGCCAGGAACAGGACCAGCAACGTCCATTCGAAGGTGCTGATGCCGCCCACGTCGATGACGCGGTACATCTGGTAGCCGCCCCAGTCCAGTAATCGCGAGTTCGCCGCCGAAAGTGATCAGACGCGACAGCCATTGCGTCCCGAAGCGCCGGATCGGTTTACGCCGCTCGGTCTTCTTGCTGTGAAGCGTGGATAGCTTCTGCTCCGGCATCGCGAGCGGCGATTCCTGCGGCATCGGGGGCGCGAGCGTCTGAGGGGTGGGCGTTGAAAGCGGCGGATTCGGTCGACGGCCTCGATTCACGGCGTCCATCGGTAAAGCCAGGTTTCTGAAATGGGCGCGCCCTGCGTCTTCAAGCACCAGGCGCATTTCGCAGGCGGGGTCGCTTCCGGGGTCAATGTCGAATTGCACTGGAAGACTCTGCGCTCCGCGGAGGGGTAAACGTGCGAAACGACGACTTTTCCCGGCGAGGTCGAGAGATTTGCCTTGACGTCGGCGGCTCGGGCGGGATTGGCGAGAAAATCATTGAGATTGTCGCCGCGAAACTCCACCAGGAAACGCCTTTGCTTGCCGGAGGCGCCGTTCCGCCCCGGGTGCTCCTGGTCAGTGGCCAGCGGCGGTGTCGACGGCGGCGACCAGCACCAGAACTGGCGAAAGGTGAAATCGGCCTGCTGGACCCTTGGCCAGCGTGCGTCTTCTCGAGCGCCAAAAGGCGATGATGTTCTGCGTCGTTTTCCGAACCGAGGGGAATTTCCACAAGCTGCACCGATCCCCGCCCCCCCAATCGCCGATCGGTTCGATCCACAGCGAGGGACGGAGTTCCCAATGCTGGTTTTCGTCGAAAAAATCGTCGAAGTCGCGGCTTCGCTGCAAGAAGCCGAAGCCTTTGGGGGTTCTGGTCGACGAATTCGGAAATTTGCAGGGCGGCGCGGTTGGATACCGGGCGATAAACCCATTCGCCGGCGCCGGTCAGGATTTGCAAGCCGGTGACTTCGGACGCGGCCACGCGGACATCATCGGCTCCGTCGCCGGTCGAGCGGGCTGAACAGGTTGGTGGCGCTCATCGTCGTCGAGACCGAAATTACGAGCGGTCGCGCGCGCAAAAAAGCGAACACCTCGGTGTCCACTGATGGTTGCTTCGCCGGGATGCAGGGTGAAGAGATAAGCCCGTGACGCTTTGTGAATCAAGCAGGGCGTGAATTGTCAAGGTGTTGGCGGCGAGGGTGGGTCTCTCGATCGACACAGGCGCTGAAAGATGGGATATTCCTCGCCGCGGGGGGTCGCCGGTGCGAATTGACAGGCCGCGCGCCGTCACACCCAGATTTTGACCGGGGGCGTTCGAGCGGAAGAGACTCGCGCCTGAAAAATCGCGAATTCGCGCAAGCTTCCGCCCGCGCCGCGTTGCAGGATGCGAAAACCGGAGAAGTCGAGATTGGTCGGCGGCGTGCTCATGGTGACGCCGCCGAAATTGAAGTTGGCGGCGTCGTAGTTGAGCCGTCGCGCCAGTCCACCCTCGACCAGATTGATCTGCATGGGAATGCCGAACACGAAGCCCCGATGCAGCGGCTCGATGACGAAGCCGCTTGGATCTTGCGGCCAGATCAGCGATTCCGGCTTGGCGCGGATGCCGACATAGGCGTCATAGCTGAGATTGGCCAGCGGGCCGGGCAGATCGGAAACGGGCGGGACAAAGGGTTTTGCCGCCAGCGCGCGGGCGGCGTCCTCCACCAGGGAACTGTTGCTGTTGAAGGGAATGGCTAATCCGTCGTCGGACGCGGATTTGAGCGCGGGCCTCGTCGAAGGCGCTTGCGGCGGCCAAGGCGGCTGTAGCGCCCGCCATCTGCAAAACATCGCGTCGCTTCAACATGGGCAGAGGCAATCCGATCCGTCGCAAAACTAAGAATTCAGCGAGACATATAACCTAATTTGTGGCTGAGGCGAGGCGGATTTTTTGCTTTGCGGGATTTTGCCAATCCCCTATAGCAAGCTTTCTTTGCTATCGTAGGCAGATACGCCTCTCGCAGGAAAGCAGGAAAGGTTTCACGCATGACGACGCCGCCGCCGGACAGGAACGGACCAAGTAAAACGTCGTCTGGCGATCGTTCTGGCCGCCGGCGAAGGCAACAGGATGCGCTCAAGCCTGCCGAAAGCCCTGCACAAGATCGCCGGGCGCAGCATGCTGGCCCATGTGCTCGAGTCTGTGCGCCGGGCTGGCGTCGAATTCGCTGGCCGTCGTGGTCGGGCCGGATCGTGCCGACGTCCATGCCGAAGTTCTCCGCACGGCGCCCGATGCCGATGTTTTCGTCCAGACCGAGCGGCGGGGCACGGCCCATGCGGTGCTGGCCGCTCGCGAGGTCCTTCGCGCAGGATTTCGACGATGTTCTCGGTGGTTTTCGCCGATACGCCGCTGGTGCGGCCGAAAACTTTTGCGCTGCTGCTCGAAAAGAGATCGGCCGGCGCCGGCGTCGTGGCGCTGGGTTTCGAACCTGCCGATCCCACCGGCTATGGCCGTCTGTTGACGGGCTCCGACGGGCAATTGCTGGCGATCCGCGAACACAAGGACGCGAGCGCTTCGGAGCGCGAGGTCGGCCTGTGCAACGCCGGCCTTATGGCTCTCGATGGCGCCAGGGCGTTGGAATGGCTGGAGCGCATCGGCGACGACAATGCCCAAAAGGAGTATTATCTGCCCGACGCGGTCGAGGTCGCGCGGCGCGACGGCGCCTTTTGCGCCATCGTCACGACGGAGGCGGGCGAGGTGCTGGGCGTCAACGACAGGGCGCAACTAGCGGAAGCGGAAGCGGAAATCCAGCGGCGCCTGCGGTTCGACGCCATGCAGGCGGGCGCAACCCTGATCGCGCCGGAAACGGTGTTTTTCAGCTATGATACCGTTTTGGCGCCCGATGTCGTGGTCGAGCCGCATGTGGTGTTCGGCCCGGGCGTGACGGTCGGGCGAGGGCGCCGTGATCCACGCCTTCTCGCATCTCGAAGGGGCCAATCTGGCGCAAAGTGTCCATCGGCCCCTATGCGCGGTTGCGGCCCGGCGCGAAGCTGGCGAAAGGCGCGCGGGTCGGCAATTTCGTCGAAATCAAGCAGGCGGAGATCGGCGAAGGCGCCAAGGTCAACCATCTGACCTATATCGGCGACGCCTCCATCGGGCCGCGCGCCAATATCGGCGCCGGGACCATCACCTGCAATTACGACGGCTTTCTCAAGTATCGCACAACCATCGGCGCTGACGCCTTCATCGGCTCCAATTCCTCGCTGGTTGCGCCGGTCGAGATCGGGGCGGGCGCCTATGTCGGCTCAGGGTCGGTGGTGACGAAAAATGTCGCGGCGGACGCGCTGGGGGTCGCGCGCGGGCGGCAAGCCGAAATCGGCGGCTGGGCGGCGGCCTTCCGCGAGAAAATGGCCGCCTTGAAGGCGACGAAAAACCAGACTGGCAAAAAGTGACCATAAGTGGCGGGCCAATAAACATAAGTTATGAACCAATATCTCTGGGCGCGGGTTATTATTCTTGCGGTTACGCTCCCTTCGGTCGCTCTTTACCGTAAGGGAATCCTTATGGCTCCATGTTTCGGCTGCTTGTCAGCCGGCTTCTTTTGAAGGGACTATCCCCGATGTGCGGCATTGTCGGCATTCTTGGCCAGGGTCCGGTCGCGGGCCAACTTGTGGACGCGCTCAAGCGTCTCGAATATCGCGGCTATGATTCAGCGGGGATCGCCACGCTGGAGGATGGCAAGCTGGAACGCCGCCGCGCCGAGGGCAAGCTGCGCAATCTCGAAGCCCTGCTGCAAAAGCGGCCGCTCGACGGAGCGGTCGGAATTGGTCACACCCGCTGGGCCACGCATGGCCGTCCCACCGAAAACAACGCCCATCCACACGCGACCGACAGACTCGCTGTTGTGCATAACGGCATCATCGAGAATTTCCGTGAATTACGGGACGAACTGATAGTCAAGGGGCATCAATTCGTCTCCCAGACCGACACCGAAGCGGTGGCCCATCTCGTCACCGAAGCGCTCAACCATGGGCTTTCGCCGGAGCAGGCGGTCGCCGCCAGCCTGCCGCGTCTGAAAGGCGCCTTCGCGCTGGCCTTCCTGTTCCAGGGCGAGGAAAACCTGCTGATCGGCGCGCGGCGCGGCGCGCCTTTGGCGGTCGGCTATGGCGAGGGCGGCGAAATGTACCTCGGCTCCGACGCCCTCGCTCTGGCCGCCTTCACCGACACCATCACCTATCTCGAAGACGACGACTGGGTGATTTTGCGTCGCGGCTCGGCGGTGTTTCGTGGCGAAGACAATGAGATTGTCGTTCGCGCCAAGGTCAAGACGCAGGCGTCGGCCTTTCTGGTCGACAAGGGCAACCACCGCCATTTCATGGCCAAGGAAATCCACGAACAGCCGGAAGTGGTGGCGCGCACGCTCGCCCATTACATCGACTTCGCCAGCGGCGCCGTGCGGCTGCCCTTCGATCTGCCTGTCGACGCCGCAAACCTGACCGGCATCACCATCACCGCCTGCGGCACCGCCTATTACGCCGGGCATGATCGCCAAATACTGGTTCGAGCGTTTCGCCCGCCTGCGCGTCGAAATCGACGTCGCCTCGGAATTCCGCTATCGCGAGGCGCCCCTGCCGGAGCAGGGGGTGATGATCGTGGTGTCGCAATCGGGAGAGACAGCGGATACGCTCGCGGGCCTGCGCTACGCCAAGGCGCATGGCCAGAAGATCATCGGCGTGGTCAATGTGCCGACGTCCACCATCGCGCGCGAAAGCGACGTCGCCGCGCCAACCCTGGCGGGGCCGGAAATCGGCGTCGCCTCGACCAAGGCCTTTACCTGTCAGCTGACCGTGCTGGCGGCTCTGGCGGTGGCGTTCGGCCGGGCGCGCGGCGTGATCGACGCCGAGACGGAGAAAAAGCTGGTCAATGAGCTGATGGTGGCGCCCGGCCTTCTCGCCGAGACGATGAAGCTGGAGGCGGGCATAGAAATGCTGTCGCATCAGCTCGGCAAGACCACCGACGTGCTTTATCTTGGACGCGGCCCTTCCTATCCCCTGGCGCTGGAAGGCGCGCTAAAACTCAAGGAAATTTCCTATATCCACGCCGAGGGCTACGCGGCGGGCGAGCTCAAACACGGGCCGATCGCGCTGATCGACGAGCAACTGCCGGTGATCGTCATCGCCCCGACCGACGCGGTGCTGGAAAAGACCATTTCCAACCTGCAGGAAGTCGCGGCGAGAGGCGGCAAGATCATCATGGTCGGCGACGCCCACGCGATCGAGGCGGCTTCGGTGACGCTGGCGGGCGAAATCCGCATGCCGGATATGGCGCCGGATTTCGCGGCCATCGTCTATGCCGCGCCGATCCAGATGCTGGCTTATTATACTGCTGTGTTCATGGGCAAGGACGTGGACCAGCCGCGCAATCTGGCCAAGAGCGTCACGGTGGAGTAGCTCCCGCGAAATCCGAGCGCGTCGTGGAAACACGCCCGGACCGCTTGGAAGTTCGGTCAGGACAGATTGGCGCAGGAGCAGTCGCCGGCCGGCTTGGAGCAGGAGGAGGCCTGTTCCTCGGTGGGCAGCGCGAGGGCGAAATTGAAGCCGAAATGGTCCGGGTCTTCGGAATAATCCACCGTGGCGCCGGCCAGAATGGTCGCCGAATCCTGGTTCATGAACACGCGGACATCGCGGATTTCCACCACCGTGTCGTTGGGCGCGGGGTCGGGCTCGATCCGCATGGTGTATTTCGGGCCGGAGCAGCCGGCTTCGGCCGAGATGCGCACGCCCTGGCCGCGTTTGTCATTGGCGATCAGGGAGCTTTCGATGGCCGCGATGGCCGGACGGGTCAGGATCAGCATGTCGGCTCCTCAGGCTTTGATGAGGGTGTTTTCGACCGGGCAGACGCCCAGGCAGCGCGGGGTGTCGCCATCGCATTCGGTGCATTTGGCGGCTTCGACGATGAAGGTGTCGCCCTTCATGCGTATGGCGGCGTTGGGGCATTCGAATTCGCAGGCGCCGCAGGCGGAGCATTGGGATGCGACGATTTTGAAAGCCATGGTTTTCTCCTTTGGTGTTGGTTCGGAATGTTCAGGCGTCGGCCGGCGCTTCGGCGCCGCGTTTGGCGTAAAGCGCAGCGATCGACGGCTCGATGAATTCGTGGGCGTAGGCGTCGCTGGGCTCGATGCCGGCCGCCTTTAGTTCGCCCTTGGGGCAGCCGCCGATCTTGGCGCAGAGCAGCACATCGACATCGCTGAGCATGGCGATGATCCCGGCGAGCGAAGAGTCTTCGCCGAGCCCGCCTTGGCAATATTGATCCGTCGATCTTGCGCGCCCCCAGGAATTTTACGCCCGCGCCGTCGGCGCGATAGATCAGGAACTCTTTCGCATGTCCGAAATGCTGGTTGATGAGTCCGTCGCCCTTGGTGGCCACGGCGACGGTCAGGCGCGCGGCCGGGCGCGGTTTCCGGCGCCGGCTTGACGGCCATGCGCGCGAAAGCGTGCAACTCGCGTTTCGCTTCGATCTGGGTGCGGTAAGCGTCGCGCTTGGCGAAATCGATCGCGACAGTCTCCGGCAGCTTGTCGAGGGTGAATTCCTGGCCGCGATCCTCGCCGAGCATGCCGACCGCGTCGGCGCGGCACTGGCGGCAATGGCGCATCAGTTTGGCGCCGCCCTCGCAGGCGTCCTGCACCTGCTTCAGCTCCTCTGCGGTCGGGCCGCGCTGGCCGGTGAGGCCGAAATGCGTGCCGTGCGCGGGGTCGGAAATCAGCGGCATGACATTGTGCAGGAAGGCCCCGCGCTTTTTGACTTCCCGGTTGACCTCGATCAGATGGGCGTCGTTGACGCCGGGGATCAGCACCGAATTGACCTTCACCAGCACGCCGCGCGCGACCAGCATGTCGAGGCCGAGCATCTGGCGCTCATGCAGGATGCTGCGCGGCTTACACGCTGATCGCTTGTGCTGGAAGAAAATCGAGGGATAGATTTTCGCGCCAATTTCGGGGTCGATCATGTTGATGGTGATGGTGACATGGTCGATGTTCATGTCGACGATCTCGTCGAGATGGTCGGGCAGAGCGAGGCCGTTGGTGGAGATGCACAGCTTGATGTCCGGCAGGTCCT
>CAWFBN010000134.1:0-13020 GCA_963813955.1 uncultured Alphaproteobacteria bacterium
TGATGCCCGAGGATTTGCGCATAACAGCTTCAAAATAGATCTCGCATCCCGGGCGATTGTCCGCGCGCTCACCCAGGCGGCGCGGGGAACGCCTCAATCGCAGTCCGACAAGAGAATCAGATGAGCACCATCGGCGCTCCCATTTCGCAAATCGACGGCCACGCCAAAGTCACCGGCGCGGCCAAATACGCCGCAGAGCCTCACGTTGCCGATCTCGCCTATGGCAGCGTCGTTGTCTCGCGCATCGCAAAGGGCCGCATCTTGCGCATCGACGAAGCGACGCTTTGCGCGTCGAAGGCGTTATCGATGTCCTCAGCCACGAAAACCGGCCCGACATGGCGCGAACCGACAAGGGTTACGCCGATGATGGGCGCCGGAAGGCTCGCCGTTCCGCCCGCTCTACAACGACAGGATTCTGTTCTCCGGTCAGCCTGTCGCCTTGGTCATCGCGGAAGAGCCTGAAATCGCGCGCTTCGCGGCCTCATTGGTCCGGGTGGACACTTCGGAAGAGGCGCATGAGACGGATTTATTCAGTCAGCGCGATCACGGCATCGCGCGGCCGAAAGGACAGTTTGGTCCGCCGAAGGCGCGCGGCTCTGTCGAACAGGCTTTCGCCGCCGCAACGATTCGCCACACGGGCGAATATTATGTGCCGGTGGAAACCCACAATCCGATGGAGCTTTATGCATCGACCGCGATCTGGGAGGGCGACGGCAAACTGACGATCTATGACAAGACCCAGGGCGTGCAGAATGTCCATCGCTACGTCTGCGGCGTCTTCGGCCTGAAGCCGGAGGACGTCCGCGTCATGTCCCCTTATGTCGGCGGCGCCTTCGGATCCGGCTTGCGGCCGCAATACGAGGTCGTGCTGGCGGTGCTGGCGGCTCAGGCGCTGCAACGTTCGGTGCGGGTCGTCCTGACGCGCGCGCAGATGTATGAAATCGGCTACCGGCCGGCGATGATCCAGCAGATCGAGCTTGCCGCCGGCGCCGACGGATCGCTTGCGGCGATCGCCCATGATGCGCTCACGATCACCTCGCAATATGAGGATTTCTATCGTCAGGAGACCGGCTGGTCCGGCCTGCTCTACACCTGCGCCAACGCCCGCTACGCGCACCGGATTGCGCGGCTCGACCTGCCGACCCCTTGCGACATGCGCGCTCCGAGCGCGACGACGGCGTCTATGCGCTTGAATGCGCCATGGATGAACTCGCCGTCGCGCTGAAGATCGACCCGCTCGAACTGCGGTTGAAGAATTATTCGGATCGCGACCAAAACGCGGATAAGCCCTACAGCAGCAAGGCCCTGCGCTCCTGCTACGAAGAAGGCGCAAAAGCCTTTGGCTGGAGCCGGCGCAGTCCTGAACCGCGCTCGATGCGCGACGGCGAGGAACTCATCGGCTGGGGCATGGCGACCGGCGTCTGGGAAGCATTGCAGATGCCCATCGCCGTGCGCATCGCTTTAACCTCCAACGGGCATGCCGAGGTGTCCTGCGCAACCTCCGACATAGGCACGGGAACCTACACGATCATGGCGCAGGTGGCGGCTGACATGCTGGGCCTGCCAATGGAAAACATCTCGATCAGGCTCGGTAATTCCTCGCTGCCGCAATCGCCGGTCGAAGGCGGATCATGGATCGCGGCCTCGGTCGCGAACGGGATCGCGACGACGGCCGATGCGATCCGCGCGGATTTGCTGCGCCTTGCCCAGTCGATGCCCAATTCGCCGCTTGCCGGCGCAGGACCTGGCGACGTTTCCTTGTCGGATGGCTGTCTCGTTCGCGCGTCGGAGCCGTCCCGCCGGGTGTCCGTCATGGAGGCCATGCGTCATGGCGGCGTCGATCGCGTCGAACAAGAAAAGCTGACCAAGTTTGCCGAGGACACCAAAGCCCACAACACCCATTCCGCGGTTTTCGCCGAGGTCAAAATCGACGAGCAGCTTGGCGTCATTCGCGTCACGCGTGTCGTCAGCGCTGTCGCGGCCGGCCGCATCCTGAACGCCAAAACGGCGCGCAGCCAGATCATGGGCGGCGTCGTCTGGGGCATAGGAATGGCGCTCCATGAGGAGACCTTGATCGATCCTCATTTCGGCCGCGTCATGAATGCCAACCTCGCCGAATATCATGTGCCGGTGAACGCCGATATCCACGATATCGAGGTCATTTTCGTTGACGAGCCGGACACTTACAATCGCTTGGGCGTCAAGGGCGTGGGCGAAATCGGCATTGTCGGCGTCGCGGCCGCAATCGCCAACGCCGTCTATCATGCAACCGGCAAGCGCGTCCGCGATCTGCCGCTCACCATGGACAAGCTGCAGCGGCTCACGTTCCCCGCAACATCATCCGCCGCAAGCCCGCGCCAAAAAAATTCACCGCCGTGATCAGCCCCAGCAACACGAGGATCAGCGCCGCCGCCTCGCGATATTCGAACAGGTGAAAGGCGGTGACGATTTCGAGTCCGAAGCCGCCGGCGCCGACCACGCCAAGGGTCGTCGCTGCGCGCAGATTGTGTTCGAGCCGATAGATCAGCCCATCGGTCAGGCGCGGAAGCGCCTGCGGTAGCAGCGCGAAGCGGAACACCCCGAGCCGCGACGTTCCCTGCGCGCGCAACGCGGCGCCCGGCGCCGGCTCGACATGCTCCAACGCCTCGAAGAACAGCTTTCCCAACATCCCCATGGAATGCACGCCCAGCGCCAGCACGCCCGGCAGCGGGCCGAACCCCACCGCCGCGACGAAGATCACGCCCCAGATCAATCCCGGCAGCGAACGCACCGCGCCCAAGCCGAAGCGCACGCTTTCATTGAGCCAGACCGGCGCGCCGGCATTGCGCGCCGCCAGCACCGAGAGCGGCAGCGCCAGCAACCCGCCGAGCGCGGTGCCGGCGACACCCGTCGCCAACGTCTCCAGCAATGGCCGCCCCCATTCCCGCCAGCGGGCGAAATCCGGCGGCCAGGATTCGCTGGCCAATTGTGCGATGGTCGGCAGCGCATCAGCATAGCGCGACAAATCGAGCGCGCCGGCATAGGCGAAAGCGGCGACGATCGCCGCAGCCGCCGACCCGGACATCATCCATCGTCGCGCCTGCCGCCGACGCCAGGCGCCGGCAAGCGCGTTGAAGGCGGGAGAGGCGGCGGGAGAGGCGGCGGTCATTGCGCCAGCGCGCCTTCGCCCGGCTTCCAAGCCGTTTGCGCGCTCACCGACTGGATCGCTGCGATCCACTGGCGCACGAGATCCACATCGGCGTCAACGGCGGGGATGAAGGCTTCCGCGCGGAACACGGCCAGGGCGGCGGGGTCCTTGACCTCGATAAAGGCCTTGCGGATTTCCTCCTTGAAGGCGGGGTCGAGCCCGTCGCGGAAGGTCCACATATACTCGGGAATCGGCGGGGAATCCTGCAGCACCCGCACTTTCCCCGCGTCGATCTTGCCCTCCTTGATCAGCCGGTCGAACACCGGCCTGGACAACCCGCCGGCCGCGACCTTGCCATTGGCGACGGCCAGCGCCACCGCGTCATGGGCGCCGAGCACGCGGAGCTGGTAGTCGCTCCCGAAACCAGCCCCTCGTGCAACAATTGCCAGCGCGGAACCCAGGTTCCCGAGGTCGAGGCCGGGTCGCCGAAGGCGATGTCCCCGCCTTTCAGATCGGCGAGGTTTTTGGCCTTGCTGTTGGCAGGCACGATGATGGTGGCCTGGAAGGTCGGGCCGACGCCCGGATGGCTCGGCCGCGCGAAAGGCTGGAGACCGACATGCTTTGATTGCAGCACATAGGTCACCGGGCCGAGATAGGCGATATCGATGCGCCCGAACCGCAGCGCCTCCGAGGTCGCAGCATAATTGGCGCCGACAACCATTTCGACCGGCAGTTTCAGCTTCTCTTCGAGATAGGCCCGCAAGGGCTCGTTGAGCCGCATCACCGTCGGCGCGGATTGGTCGGCAGCAGGCCGATCAGCAGCTTTTTCGGACGCGCGCTGTCTTGTGAGAGCGCTTGCCCGGCGAGCAGGCTCAGTGTCAGCGCGCCCAGCGCGAGACGGCGGGTCAGTCTGGCGGCAAACATGTCAGCATCCTTTTGCTTGACTGGGGGGAGCGGCGAAAACGCGGTCTTCGGCCTGCCCGTCGAAGGCGGCGGCGGGGCCGTCAAACACGATGCGCCCATCGTTGACGCCGATGATCCGGTCGGCGAGCGCGCGCGCCAGCGCGATCTGGTGCAGGACCAGAATGACGGTGACGCCGTCGCGCACCGCGAGAGTGCGCAAATCCTGCCCGAGGCTGCCGCGCCAGCGGTTGGTCGAGCGATGAGAAAGGCTCGTCGCCGAGCAGCAGACGCGGTTCGCGCGCCAGCGCCCGGGCGATGCCGATGCGCTGGCGCTCGCCGCCGGAAAAATTTTCCACGCGCTCGAAGGCGCGGTCGAGCAGTCCGACATCGGCGAGCGCCTTCGCCGCCGCCTCGCGCGCCGCGCGCGGCCAGGGCAGCGGCGAAAGCGGATGGCGCGCCTCCGCGAAGCCGAGCAGCACATTGTCGAGCGCGCTCAGGCGCCCGATCAGGGCGTGATCCTGAAAAATCGTCGCCGTGTGCTGACGCATCCGCGCCCAGGACTCCGCGCCTTGCAACAGGCCGACATCCCGCGCGAAAACGTCGCCGCTGGTCGGCTCCACCAGGCCATTGAGCACATTGAGCAGCGTGGTCTTGCCGGCGCCGGAGGGGCCGACCACGACCGTCACCGCGCCAGCGGTGAAAGCAGCGGAAACTTGCCGCAGGATCGAGCGCCCGCCGCGCGCCACGCACAAGGAGTCGACTATGAGCGCAGGCGCGGCCGAGATCGGCGCGGGCCACGGAGAGAGGTCGGGAGGGACGAAATGAAGCATGGACATGAGGTCTCCCTGGCCAAGCCGCGCCGGAAACGCTCCGGGCGGGGGCTCGCCAAATTGAGGACGGCTCATGCCGTGGTCGGTCGCAGGCGCACAAAAGCGTTGCGACGGCGCTTCGGCCGGGTGAGGCGAAGCATGTGCCGGGTTGCAGGATCGGCGCCAGACGCAGCGCCCCGCGAAACCGAGCGAATGCGCGTCGCGTCCTTTTCCGGAATGTACATTCCTGTGAAAAAGACGTTCGCGCGCGAACGTCTGGAGCGCGGCGGTTGCGGAAAATTCAAGCATTTCGCGGGGCGCACGGTTCTGGCCCGGAGCTTGCTGTAGTCACGTTACATATTCTGGAAATCCCATGCCCGAAACGTCACGCCGACCTCATTCGCAACTCGCCGCGCCCGCTCTGGTCAGCGCGCCGAACTGGCTGCGGCCGGGAGTCGTGGTCCACGACCCCTCCGTGATCGTCGATCGGCTGATCGTCGATTTTGCTGCGGAATTGCGGGCGCGCGGCTTTGTCACGCGAGGTTATGCGCGCCAGGGCGCGGTCGCTGTCGGCGAGACGCCGCTCTCCATCGATCTCGCCAGCGGAAAAACCTTCGTCGAGACGCCGCAAGCCGCCGAAATTCAGCTGGCGCGGGCGATGAAAGACAATGCCGATCTGTTCGCCATTGGCCGCTTCCCCGCCTGCACGCAAGCCGCGGGCGCCTCGGGCCTGCCGGTGGGCGCCGGCTCCGGGCGCGGACTGCCACTGCTTACCACCATAGCCGGCGGCGCCATTCATCATTGGCACCAGTTCGTGCGCCATGAAGGCTCGATGATCGCCCCCAACCGCCGCGCCCTTTGGCAATGGTGGGGCGCCGAGCGGCTCTATGACGATCTCGCGCTCGGCGTCGCCGAGCAGGAAACGCGCCGCATCGTCTGCGGCCCGCGCTGGCTCATGGTGGAAGGCCCCCACGGCGCCGGACTCGCCTATCTGCCGCGCCATCCACGCGACCTGCTGCCGCGCCTGCCCGAACTGTCAAAACTGTCGCTGCGCGCGCTCGCGGGCCTTTGCCAGTCTTGGAACCCGCTCGAAGCGGCGCTGGGCGTCGCGGCGCTCAACGCCTTCTACAACCGCTTCGACCTCGCCGGCGCCAGCGGCAATGGCGTGCGCGATTTTCGCGGCGCGCCGGGGCCGGTGGTGGTGGTCGGCGCCTTTCCCGGCGTCGATTCCATCCTGCCCGACTGTGCGATCATCGAAACCGACCCCCGCCCCGGCGAATACCCGGTCGCGGCGATGGAATCCCTGCTGCCCGGCTGCGGCGGCGCCATCGTCAATTCCTCGGCGCTGATCAACCGCAGCCTCACGCGCATCCTGCGCCTCGCCCGCCATCGCCCGGTGGCGCTGATCGGCCCCTCGACGCCGCTGAGCCCCCGCCTGCACGATTACGGACTCGCCGTGCTCGGCGGCTTTGTTGCGCGCGATGTCGAACGGCCTGGCCGAAGCCGTCAAGGCCGGCGCCGCGCCCAAGGATTTCGCCCGGTTCGGGCGCTATATTCATTTACGCGACGAATTTTCAGCGCCCGCCCGGCGCTGAAACCGTCGCGACGCCAAGCGCGTCCGACGCGGCATGAGCCGTTTTCCGTGAACATCGCCAGTTCCCTCTGGCGAGAGGAGACCGCCATGCGCCCAGAAATGCTTCTCAACACCTGTGTCGCCGCGCTGCGCCTCGACGGCTGCGGCTCCGAGGCCATCGCTTTCCTGCTCGCGGAAAGCGCGGTCGATGCGCTGACCGCCGCCGGCCTGCGCGCCGAAACTTTTGACGGCGGCGTCGAACATCTGGTCAGCGCCATGCGCGAGCGCGCGGCCGACTTGCGCGCCATGCGCGGTTCGCCGACCCTGATGCTGGTGGCCAGTTGCGAAGGGCGCTGACCGGACGCGAACGCTTTTGCCGGCGTTCCGCACCTTCGCGTACACTCTTGCGGATAATTCCCGGTCAAGCCGCTGGCCCGACGCTTGCTCCGCCAAAGGCGCGCCGAATGGACCTTCGACCATGAACGATCTGACGCATAAAATCCTGCGGCCCTCCAACCCCCAGGCGAAGCGCATCTTTTTCCTCGCGCGCTCGGCGCCGCTGGCGCCGGATTACGCCGTCGCCGCCTATCCCGGCGATGGCGGCTATCCCGCCTATTATCATCGCATCTACGAGACTCTGCGCGATCTCGGCTATCGCGTGACCACGTCGAACCAGTGCCGCGCGCTCTATGCGCAAGCCCCTGAGATCGATCTGGTGTTCTCGCTCTACAACCGTATGGCGATCGACAATCCTGAAATCTTCGTGGCCTCGACCTGCGAATACCTGCGTCTGCCGATGATCGGCGCCAAGCCAAACATTCGCGCGCTGGCCGAAGACAAATGGCTGACCAAGCATTTCGTCCGCTCGCTCGGTCTGCCGGTCAGCGACGGCGCGATTTACAATCGGCCCGAAGACCTCGCCACACCGCCCGAATTCGCCGGACCTTATTTCGTAAAAAACCGTTTTGGCGCGGCCTCCGAGGGCATTTCGGAGGACTTGATCCAGGACGACTGGGCCGGCGCGAAGAAAGCGGCCGAAAAACTTTTCGCGCGCGGCATGGCGGTGCTGGTCGAGCGTTATGCGCCGGGCGTGGATGTGACCCTGCCGGTCATCGGCGCCGACGAGCCGATGATCCTTCCTCTGGTGCGGCCCTGTTCCGACCGCGCCGGCGAGATCGTCACCGAGGATCTCAAGCGCGACGATCCGCTCGGCTACCAGCTTTTCGACGCCGGGGCGGGATACGCCGATTTTGCCGGGGATGCGCAAATGCTCTGGGCGGCGGCGGGGCCGATCGATTACCTGCGCCTCGATTACCGCTTTGACGAAAAGACCGGCAAGCGGGTCTTTCTCGAATTCAACATCTGCTGCCACATCGGCCGCAGCGGGGCCATTTGTCTCGCCGCCGCTCAACACGGCCTGAGCCAGGCCGACCTGCTCGGCCACATTGTCGAATATGCGCTGCGCCGACACGGGCGGGCGGTGGAGACGCGCAAATGGGTCCGGTAACCTCGATCAAGCTCGCCGTCGAGCCGCCGCCGCGCGCCTTCGGCGAGGCGCATGCGCCACGCGCCACCGCGCGGGGCTGGGATTTCCTCGGCTCCTGCCCCGCGCCCTTGCGGATGAGGATGCGCGACGAACTCGCCGACCTGCTGCGCGAACGCCAGTTCAAACACGCCGAAAAGTTGAAATGCTGCATGCCCATGGGGCATGGCGGGCGTACGCCGTTCGACCGGCTGCGCCATATCCGCGACCTCGATGATTTTCCAAAACTGCTGGCGTCGAGCGACCACGGCAACGCCTTCAACCGCGCCTTTCACGCCCGCCATGTCGAGACCGGCGCCTTCGTCGCGCCGCAGCCGGCGGGCTTTTCCGCCGCCTTCGCCGAAGCCGGGCTGATCGATCCGCGCGGCTGGATCGGGGTCTACGCGGTCGCGCCTTTCGTGATGCTGGTCGATCGCGTGCGGCTCGGGGCGCGGCCGGTTCCGCAAAGCTGGGCCGATCTCGCCGACCCCGTCTATCGCGGCGAAATCGCGCTGTCCGGCTGGCGGCCCGACGGCGCGCGCCAGTGGCGGGCGTTTAATCAGTTCTTCCTCGTCGCGGTCGCGCGGCTGCTCGGCGACAGCGGCCTGCGCGGCGTGTTGGCCAATCTCGCGGGCCTCACCCATTCCGCCCAAATGCCGCGCCTCGCCGGCACGGCCAATTCGCTCGCCGCCATCTATATCCTGCCCTGGTCGCTGGCCGATCTCTGCCCGCGCCGCGACCGCACCATAGTGGTGTGGCCCGCCGAGGGCGCGCTGGCCTTTCCTTTGTGGATGACCGCGCAAACCGCGCATCGCGACCGCCTCGCGCCTGTGGCCGATTATTTCTTCGCACCGGAGACCGCGCGCTGGCTCGACCACAACCGCTATCCCTCGCTGGCGCCGGGGGCGTCCGGCCTGCCAAAAGGCGCGCGGCTCGCTTGGCCCGGCTGGGATTTCCTGCGCCACAAATCGGCAGCGAAGGAGATCAAGCGGATCACGGCCCTGTTCCACGCCGTTACGGAAAAACTCGATCTGGGAGAGAGCCTATGCGCGTGATCACCGTCGCCGGCCCGCCCTCGGTCGGCAAGACCGCGCTGGTGCTGAAGACCGCCGCCGCCCTGCGCGCCGAAGGCCAGAAACTCGCCGTGGTCAAGTTCGACTGCCTCTCCACCGATGACGACCTGCTTTATCGCCGCGCGGGCATAGCCGTGGCGGCGGGGCTCGCCGGCTCGGTCTGCCCCGACCATTATTTCGTCTCCAACATCGACGATTGCCTGCAATGGGCGGAAAGCCTCGGGGCGGACCTGCTGATCGCGGAAAGCGCCGGGCTGTGCAACCGCTGTTCGCCCCATGTGCAGGGCGCGCTCGCCGTCTGCGTGGTCGACAATCTCTCGGGCGTCCACACCCCGAAAAAGATCGGCCCCATGCTGAAAATGGCCGATGTCGTCGCCATCACCAAGGGCGATATCGTCTCGCAGGCCGAACGCGAAGTCTTCGCCCACAATGTCTGGCGCGCCAATCCGCTGGCGCAGATCGTCGCTTTCAACGGCCTGACCGGACAGGGCGCTGGCGAACTCGCCTTCCACATGCGCGCGGCGCCCGATCTCGCCACGCTCGAAGGGCGGCGACTGCGCTTCCCCATGCCCTCGGCCATCTGCTCCTATTGCATCGGCGAAACCTGCATCGGCGAAAATCACCAGCGCGGCAATGTGCGCAAGATGCGCTTTCCCGAGTTGACGTCATGAGCGCGCATCTTCTTTCGCTGCGGCTCGACGAGGCGCAACGGCTCAATCCGGCTTTTGCCCGGCTGATCGGCCCCGGACCAAAGCCCGACCTGTCACTCGCCGACTGGCTGGCCTCGCTCGAAGCCCGCGACCTCGACCGGCTAAGATTTTCCCGCGTCGAGCTGGAGGCGCATCTGCTGGCGCTCGCCGCTGAAGCCGAATTATTGCGCACGCCGGTTTCGCGGATCGGAGAGCTGCGCATTCTCGGCGGACGCGACAAGACCGGCGCGCGGGAAAACTTCGATCTCACGCTGCGCCCCGGCGCCATCGTCAGCGTGGTCGGCCCCACCGGCTCGGGCAAAAGCCGGTTGCTCGGCGACATCGAATGTCTGGCGCAAGGCGACACCCCCTCCGGGCGGCGTATCCTCATCGACGGCTTAGTCCCCGATCCGGCGCGGCGCTGGGCGGCGAGCGGCAAGCTGGTGGCGCAACTGTCGCAGAACATGAATTTCGTCGTCGATCTCACCGTCGGCGATTTCATCGAAATGCACGCCGAATGCCGCGCGGTGGACGCGCCGGAACAGGTGGCGGCGGAAGTCATCGCCTGCGCCAACCGGCTCGCTGGCGAAAAATTCTCCGCCGCGACCTCGCTCACCCAATTGAGCGGCGGCCAGAGCCGCGCCCTGATGATCGCCGATGTCGCGCTGCTCTCCTCCTCGCCCATCGTGCTGATCGACGAGATCGAAAACGCGGGCATCAACCGTCGCCATGCGCTCGACCTGCTGGTGGCCAGCGACAAGATCGTGCTCATGTCCACCCACGACCCCATGCTGGCGCTGCATGCGCAAAAACGCATCGTCATCGCCGCCGGCGCCGTCGCCGAGGTGATCGAGACCAGCGAAGAGGAGCGCGCCCACCTCGCCGCGCTGGAACATTACGACCGGCTGATGAGCGACTTGCGCGAACTCGCTTCGCCACGGCGGGCGGCTCGACGCATTGCCGCCGGGATTTTTTCCCTTTGGAACCAGACCATGAAAGCGCCTGAAACTTCTGCTCCAACGCCAGTCGCTGCATGCCTTGCAAGCGCCGGGACCCGACGCGTCGCAACTCGACGTGATTTTACGCGCAGCCTTGCGCGTCCCGGATTTCTGACAATCTCAAGCCGTTTGAATTCCTGATCGCCGAAGGCGAGGGCCGCGAGCGGCTCGGCGCGCTGATGCAGCAGGCGGCGCAGGCGTCGGGACGCCCGCAGGAAGACATCGACCGCGCCCCGCGCATGCCGCTTCGCGCGCCGCTGGTGATTGTCGTGGTCGCGCGCGCCAAGGAGAGCAACGCCGTGCCGCTGTTCGAACAGCAACTTGCCGCAGGCTGCGCCGTGATGGCCATGCAGATGGCCGCCTTCGCGCAGGGTTTTGCCGGCGTCTGGCGCTCCGGCTGGCCGATGCGCGATGAAAACCTCGCCGGCCCTGCTTGGCGTGGGCGCAGCTCGACCGCATCGTCGGTTTTCTCTATCTCGGCAGCGCGACAAAACCCTACCCGCCGCTGCCGGCGTCCGATCCTGCCGCCTTCACCCGTGCTTTGTGAGCGAAAATGAACATCGAGATTTTACGCGAGGCCGACCACGCCGAGTGGCTGCCGCTGTGGCTCGGCTATCTGACTTTCTACAAGGCCGACCTGCCGGAGACGACCACGGCGCTTACCTTTTCGCGGCTGATCGATCCGGCGGAAGTACCATGGGCGGCTTCATCGCGCGCGATGACGACGGGACTGCGCTCGGGATCACGCACTGGATGGATCATCGCTCCTGCTGGACGCCGGGCGATTACTGCTATTTGCAGGATCTGTTCGTTGCTGAAGCAGGGCGGCGCCGGGGCATGGCGACGGCGCTGATCGAGGCCGTGGCGGACGCCGCCAAAAAACGCGGCTGTTCGCGGGTGTACTGGATCACCCACGAAACCAATCTCGATGCGCAAAAACTCTACGTGCAGGTGGCCGAGCGCAGCGGATTTATTCAATACGTGAAGAAGCTGGGGTGAGGCCGCTGCGCCGATTTCAAAAGGCGCTCTGTTCGGCCAGTTCCTCGCCGGTGCGGCGGGCGATGGCGCGGCGCATCCACAGCGGCTGGAAGCCGGCCATCATGCTCTGAACCTGGCCGATAACATCGTCGATGGAGCGGGCACGTTCCGACTTCACCGGAAAGACTTTCAACTCGTGGACGCGGCAGGCGGCGAGGTCGGACAGGCCCAAGGTGAAAAGGATGACGCCGTCGAGCGCATTGACCCGCTCGACCAGCGGATCGAAGCCCGTTCCGTCATCATTCTCCATGTCGTCCATGACGCAGCGCCCGCCATTGGCTTCTTTGCCGCCGCCAGCCGCCTTGCCCTTGGCGCGGCGGGCGAATTGCAGCGCGTCGATGAATTCGAACTCGTCCAGCGGAAACGTCATAGACCACGAAATTCTTCGCCGCGACAAACTGGGCGTCCAGATTGACAAGACTGTCGGTGGTGATGGCGATGCGCAGATGTTGGCCTTCCATGTCCATCTCCAATGCAAAAGCGTCTTCCGTTGGGGGGGTCGCGAAGCGCAAACCCCAGGAGCGAACGCGAGGCTCGCCGAGGTTGCGTGCGAGGGGCGCCGAAGCGCGCAACCGCGCTTCGGCAACGAAACCAAGTCATCGGCTGGTTGATGGCGGGCTTCAGCCGGCCGAAACGCGCTCGGAAAACTGCCGGCAGAGACTGGGCGTCCGGCGTGCGCACCTCCCATTTCGGAAGCTCGGCGCGGCGATCTTACCGTCCTTGAGCGCCTCGACCGGGATGATATGCAGCATGTCGTCTAGCATGGCGTAAAAATCGATCGCGTAGCGCGCGAATCGCGATAGGGCGCTCCGATCTCGATCTCGACGTGGTCGCCGTCGAAACTCGCCTTGGGATTGTCGCAGTCGAAGCGGAAGTGGCGGTTGAAATCCCGTGACGGCGGAATTGGTAGAGCGTGCGCCCCTCGTCGGCATAGCGCCTGATCTCGCCGCTGAGATCGAAGAACATCTCGGCGAACATCCATTCTACGTAGGCCTCGGGATAGATGCTCTCGCGGGCGGCGAACCAGTAGGCGACCATGGTTTCGATGAGGTCGAGCCCGGCGGCGGTGATGTCGAAATGATGCCGAGCACTTCCTGCCAATAGATCCCCAAGGTCATCCCCTGTTCGTCGGGCCGTGCTACCGCGACCGTGCCGGCCGTGAGCGCACCTGAATCGGCGGCAACTGCGACGCTGTACGCGAATAGCGCGAGAATTGCCGAGACAGGACACATTGGCCGAGATCACGCTCAACATGCAAATGGCGATGCTGGCGAACTCGAAGCGTCGA
>CAWFBN010000135.1:0-31119 GCA_963813955.1 uncultured Alphaproteobacteria bacterium
TATAATCGTCGGCCCCCGCCGTGCGACCCTCGACTTCTTCGCCAGCGCGGGCGGACAAAAGGATCACGGGAAGATCACGCAACCTCGGATCGGCGCGGATTTTCTGCAAAAGCCCGAGACCGTCGAGACGCGGCATCATGACGTCAGTCAGAACCAGATCGGGGCGCTTCGCCCGTATGGCCGCCAGCGCTTCCTCGCCATCGACGACAACGTCCACCACATAGCGATCAGTGAGCAAGCGCCTGACATAGTCCCGCATGTCGGCATTGTCGTCGGCGAGCACCACGCGTGGCCGATCGCCCCGCGCGGCCGCCCGCGTCCGCTCCGTTTCAAGGCCTAAATCCCCGAACACCGTCGCAGGTAGCCACCGCAAAGCCTCTTCGAGAAAAGTTCGGCCCGCATCGGGCGCGGGTGCGCATCTGGTGCGCTTTTGACGAGCTCAGGCGGCAGATGAGCCTTTCCGAGGGGGATCGAAACATAAAAACAGCTTCCCGCGCCCGATCCGCTTTCCACCCGCACCGTTCCGCCGTGCAGCGTGGTAAGTTCACGGACCAGCGACAGGCCGATTCCACTGCCCTCATGGCTGCGGCCGCCAGCATTGGCGACGCGGTGGAAGCGCTCGAACAGGTGAGGAATTTCGGCCTCCGGGATGCCAATGCCGGTGTCGCGCACCGCCAATTCGACGGTGCGGTCCACCAGCCGCAGCGAAACCGTTATCTGGCCTTGAAGAGTGAACTTGAAAGCATTCGACAGCAAGTTGAGGACGATCTTCTCCCAACTCTCAGAGTCGACGAAGACGGGTTCCGCCATGGGCGGGCAATCGACGTTCAACGTCAGCCCGGCTTTGTCCGTGGCGGCGCGGAAATTGCTCGCAAGCTCAGCGGTCATCGCCGACAGATCTATCGGACGAAAAACGGCCTGCGCCCGTCCGGCCTCAAGCCGCGAAAAATCGAGCAAGTTATTGACGAGCCGGAGCAATCGCAAGCCATTGCGATGGACGACTCGCATCCAGTCGATTTCATCGGGGGGGGGATTGACCGATTTGTCCAGCCTGTCCTCCAGCGGCCCCAGCATCAGCGTGAGCGGCGTTCGAAATTCGTGACTGATGTTGGAAAAAAACGCGGTCTTGGCGCGATCGATTTCCGCCAGGGCTTCCGCCTTGCGGCGTTCGTTCTGGTAAGCCTCGGCATTCGCTATCGACGCTGAGATCTGGCCCGCGACCAGCCTGACGAAGCTCCGGTATTTTTCGTCGAACACCCGGAACGGATTCAGCCCGACGATAAGGACGCCGTGGCAGCCAACGTCACCGGTCGCGGACAGCGGAAGAACGGCGGCGCGTTCGGGAGCCTTGGCCCAGGAACCGGATGGGAATTCGGCATCAAAATCGCAGCGCCAAATCAACCACCTGATCTCCTTCGCGCAGGGCATCAGTCGAAGGCCACGCCGACGCGCCATTGACAAATAGTTCCGGCGCCGCCGGATGCCCCCGCTCAATCCCGCATGTCTCCTTCAAGGCCGGCGCCGTTTCGCTGCCCGGGGCCAGGTAAATTATGGCAAAGGCGATATCCTGCGGATCGGTCGCCATTGCCAGGGCGCTGCGCCGGCAGGCTTCATCGGAGGTGCGGACGTCGGCCGTACCGGCGGACAAATCCCGCAGAAGCGCCAGTTGGCGTTCGCTGATCACCCGTTGGGTGTCGTCGGTGTTCGCGCAGATAATGCCGCCGGCGTCGCCCTCGTCGTCAGGGATCGGACTGTAGGAAAAGGTATAGTAGGTCTCTTCGGGATAGCCGTTGCGCTCCATGATGAGAAGATGGCTCTCGAAGTAGGTTCCCTCGACGCCGGTCATCGCCTGCGACAGCATCGGACCGATATCGTTCCAGATTTCATGCCAGACGACGTTGGTGGGTCGGCCGAGACTATGAGGATGCTTGCCGCCGATGATCGCCTTGTACGGATCGTTGTACAGAAACAGGAGATCGGGTCCCCAGCCGATCCAGATCGGTTGGCGTGACGTCAACATGATGCGAACGGACGTTTTCAGGCTTTGCGGCCAAGCCTCCGGCGGGCCAAGCGAGGTCGATGCCCAGTCGAAGGCCCTGATACGGGCGCCCATTTCGCCCCCGCCGGCCAGAAAACGCAGTGCTGCTTCAGATGCCTTGGACGTTTCGGCGGCGACGATATTCATATTATCGTTCTCTCAATCAGAATTGGAAAACGCCCAGTTCAGAATCCGAAACCGCGGAAAGGAACAGAAAGTTTCAACTCAGACTTCCCGCCGCTGGCAAAGGACATCGGGTCAACGCCAATACCGACTGCGAGCGCGGTATAGAACGGTCCTGACGATCCCAGCTTTGTTCGTTTTTCCTTCGGCGTGCAATGGGTCGGCTTCCGGCCACCAAACATACAAAAGGACAGTTTGAACGTCGACCTGCTGGCATTCCTGAATTCGTAGCGCGCAGTCTGGCCGCCGCGTTCCAGGAATGCTCTTCGCCGCCTTGGCTCGCGTAAGCTCAAGCTTGGACATGCGACGGCGGTCTGTCGGGGCGTTGGGCGGTCGGGCGATCAGGGTGGGAAAACTGTCGATCCCGCATATTACAATGCCATGATCCCCAAGATGGCCCAAGCTGGACTTTGCAAACGGTCGTGGCGTTCACTGACACTCCGCAAAAGTCGAATACCAGTCAAAACCCGATCGAAAGCGAGCAAGGCGAAAGTCGCCAGCGTCACTGCGGCGGCGACGCCATAGGTCCCGATTTTCAAATACAGCAGCGGTCCGGCTTTCATGTCCTTGAGCGTCAGAAAAAGCCGTTCGGCGCCGTGCCAGAAGAAAAGCGAAATGACGGCGAGCACGACCAGCTTGCCAATGGGGTTTTTCGCGAAAGCCAGCGCATGGCTGTAGTCCTCGAAATTTTCCGGCAAGCCGGTTCCCGTCGGCGCGAGCAGGCCGGTGATCAGGATCAGCGCCGGGCCGAACACCGCCGCCAGCATGCCGCCCGCGCCGAACAGCAGCCAGAAGATCGGGGAGATGCTGCGCTTTTCGGGCGCGCTGCGACCGGCGGCTTCACTCATCGGGCCAATCCTATCGTCAAGAGAACCAGGCAGACGGAGCCGAACGCCGACGGCGCGGAGAACAAGCGTCGTTATCCTCTCCTGCGGGACCTGTTTGCCGTCGACGATCAGCTTCGGCATGGTCTTGGGCAGGGTCTGGAACCAGGTCAGCGACGTGGTAGAGCACGGCCGCCAGCAGGACAGGTGCAGCAGGATCGAGACGGGGCTTTTCAGGAAGCGCAAAAAGGCGTCGTAGCTGTCCGGCCCGCGCCAGAGGCTGACGAGGCCGACAAACAGCACGGCGCCATAGGCCGCGACGGCGACGCCGCTGAGTTCGCGCACCGTATAGGCGCGATAGGGCGGCTGCGCCCACCAGTCCGGCGCGATCGGGCGCGGTAAAGGGGCGTTTCTCGCTCATTGGGCGCCCTCCTTTCTCAGAAAGCGCAGGAAGAAGTCGAAGGCGCTGTTGGTCTTGTTCTGATTGACGGCGTTGGCGGGATCGACATGCTTGGGACAGACATCGGAGCAGATGCCGACGGCGGTGCAGGACCACACGCCGTTCTCGCCGCTGATCGCGTCGAGGCGCTTCAGCCTGCCGCCGTCGCGCGAATCGCCGTTGTAGCGCTGAAGCAGCGCCATGGCGCCGGGGCCGATGAAGTCCGGATTTTCGCCGAATTGCGGGCAGGCCGCATAGCACAGCATGCAGTTGATGCAGTCGCTGAAGGATTCATAGGCGGCGAGCTGGGCCGGGGTCTGGAGATGGGGCCCCTCCGCGATGGTCTTCGGCTCCTTGGGGATGATGTAGGGATAGATGCTCTCGATTTTTTTGA
The DNA here is from genome assembly GCA_963813955.1 of uncultured Alphaproteobacteria bacterium. Lineage (GTDB taxonomy): Bacteria > Pseudomonadota > Alphaproteobacteria > Rhizobiales > Beijerinckiaceae > Rhodoblastus. Next base: position 3,879 of record CAWFBN010000135.1, read on the forward strand.
CGAAATCGCCGACGCTCACCACGAGGTCGCGCTCGATCGGGAAGTTCTTCAGCGGTTCGACGGTGACCGGACCCGGCAGGAGATTGCGCAGAAACGTGTTGCAGGCGAGCTGCGGCGTGCCGTTGATCATCATCCCGCAGCTTCCGCACACGGCCATGCGGCAGGACCAGCGGAAGCACAGCGTGCCGTCCAGCGTATCCTTGATGGTCTGCAGCCCCTGCAGCACCGACATGTCGTCGGTATAGGGCACGGTGAACGAGCCGAACGCGGGCTCGGCGTCCGAGGCCGGCCGATAGCGCAGGATTTTGAGTTCGATGGTTTTTTCGGCGAGCGCGGCGTCAGGCATTGGCCGAATCCTCCTTCGCATTCTCGATCTTTTCTCCCGCCGCGCCATAGGCGCGCTGGCCCGGCTGCGATTTGGTGATCTTCACGGGTCCATAGGAAATTTCGGGCGCGGCGCCCTCGCGATAATGGGCGAGGCTGTGCGCAAGAAAATGCTCGTCGTCGCGGGTTTCGAACCCGTCGAGCCGCTGATGCGCGCCGCGCGACTCGCGCCTTTCGAGAGCGCTCTGCGCCATCGCCTCGGCGACGTCGAGCTGATAGCCAAGCTCCAGCGCGGCGAGCCAGTCGGTGTTCCAGACGGCGGAGCGGTCTTCGAGCGTGATGTCGTTGAAGCGCCGCTTGAGTTCGGCGAGCTTGTCGCAGGTCTCCTGCATTTCCGGCCCCGATGCGATAGATGCCGCACCCCTTCTCCATGGTCGCCGCCATCTCCTTGCGCAGAACGGAATGGCGCTCGCCGCCGCCCTTTTGGTCGCGCACCGCTAGCGCTTTGGCGGCGCTCGCCTTGGCCTGATCGAGCAGCTGCCGGGTTCGGCCGCAGGCGCGCCCTTGGCGAACTTGACCGCTTCGTCGCCGGCGACATGGCCGAACACCAAGAGTTCCGCCAGCGAATTCGAGCCGAGCCGGTTCGCGCCGTGGATGCCGACGCTCGAACATTCGCCCGCCGCGAAAAGGCCGGCCAGCGGCGTGGCCGTGCGGATGTCGGTGGGAATGCCGCCCATGGTGTAATGCACGGCGGGCCGGACGGGGATCGGCGTCTCCGCCGGATCGATGCCCATGAATTCTTCGGCGAGGTCGCAGATCAGCGGCAGCCGCTCCTTCAGCTTGGCGCGCCCGAGATGGCGCAGATCGAGATAGACCGACACTCGCCGTGCCGGCGTCGAAACGGTGCGCCCCTTGCGCTCCTCGTGCCAGAAGGCCTGGCTGAGGCGGTCGCGCGGCCCGAGCTCCATCGCCTTGTTGCGGGGCTCCGGCGAGACGGGGCCGAGGCCGTAATCCTGCAGATAGCGGTAGCCGTCCTTGTTCAGCAGATAGCCGCCTTCGCCGCGGCAGGCCTCGGTGAAAAGCAGGCCCGTGCCCGGCATGCAGGTCGGATGGTATTGCACGAACTCCATGTCGCGCAGCGCCACGCCATGCCGGAAGGCCAGCGCCATGCCGTCGCCGGTGACGATGCCGCCATTGGTGTTCTGGCGGAACACCCGGCCGGCGCCGCCTGTGGCGAGAATCACGGCGCGGGCGAAAATGGCGGTGAACTCTCCGGTGGAAGGCGAAAGGACCGTCGCGCCCTGCACGCGGCCGTCATCGACGACCAGATCGACGCAGAAATATTCGTCGAACCGTTTGATCGAGGGATATTTGGTCGAGGTCTGGAACAGCGTGTGAAGGATATGGAAGCCGCTGCGGTCGGCGGCGAACCAGGTCCGCTCGATTTTCATGCCGCCGAAAGCGCGCACGTTGATGTGGCCGTCGGGCTTGCGGCTCCAGGGGCAGCCCCAATGCTCGAGCTGGATCATCTCGGGCGTGCAGCGGCTGACGAAGAATTCGACCACATCCTGTTCGCACAGCCAGTCGCCGCCGGTCACGGTGTCGTTGAAATGGGCGTTCGAGCGAGTCATGCGCCTGAATCACGCCCGCCGCGCCGCCCTCCGCCGCCACCGTATGGCTGCGCATCGGCAGAACTTTCGAAACCAGCGCGATGGTGAGCGAGGGGTCCGCCTCGGCGGCGGCGATCGCCGCCCTCAGGCCCGCGCCGCCCGCGCCAATGATCAGGACATCGGCTTCGAAATGCTCCACGGCGCGGCTCCGTTCACACAAGGAAAAGCAGGGTTGGAAGGCCAACCGCGAGGAAGACCAGCAGGTAATATAGACCGAAAATCGCGCCCAGCCGCCAGAAATCGCGCCCCGGCAGGAACCCGCTGCCGGCATAGACGGGGCTCGGCCCCGTGCCATAGGGCGAGATGACGCCCATGATGCCAAGGCTCAGGCAAAGCGCGAGCGCCGCCTTGTCGATGGGCAGGCCGGGCATCTGCGTCGCCACTGTCAGCATGACGGGCAGAAGAGCCGTGACATGCGCCGTGACGCTCGCAAAGAGGTAATGCAGCAGGAAGAACACCACGATCAACCCGGCAAACCCTTCGATCATCGGCGCTGCCGAGAGCGTCGGGCCGATGAGGCCGGCGAGCCAGCCGACCACACCGACTTGCGCCAGACCGCCCGCCAGCGGAACGAGCGTGCCGAACCAGATCAGTGTGTTGAAGGCGGGCTTGTCGGCCAGCACGTCGATCCAGGCGATGGTGCGCGTGATGACGAGGAGGCCGACGACGAGCAGAGCGGCGGTCGTCGGGTCCATGATGTCGGCGCCGAAAATCCACAGGCCGAGCGCGAGGAGCACCAGAACCAGCAGCACAACTTCCTTGCGCGAAAGCGGCCCGAGTAACGCAAGTTCGCGCCGCGCCCATTCCGGCACTTCCGGGCTTTTCTTGATCTCTGGCGGATAGACCAGGTAGGCGAGCGCCGGCGTGGTCGCCAGCAGGATCAGCCCCACCGGCAGGAAGGCGAGGAACCACTTGATCCATGGGATAGAGACATGGACGGTCTTGTTCACCAGTTCGACCGCCAGAAGATTGGGCGCGAGCGCGGTGAGGAACATCGAACTCGTCACGCAGGTCGAGGCCAGCGCCGTCCACATGAGATAGCTGCCGATCCGGCGCGAGGACGGGTCGTTCGGCAGCGATTTGTAGAATTCCGGAATATTCTTGATGACGGGGTAGATGGTGCCGCCGCTTCGCGCGGTGTTCGACGGCGTAAACGGCGCCAGCAACAGGTCGGCGAACATCACCGCGTAGCCGAGCGTCAGCGTCCGGCCGCCAAGGCGCGACAGCAGCATCAGCGAGATGCGCTTGCCGAGGCCCGTCTTCTCATAGCCGAGCGAAAAGACGAAGGCGCAGAAGATCAGCCAGACCGTGGCGTTGGAAAAGCCGGACAGCGCCCAGTTGACCGCCGCGCTATTGGCCTTGAAGGCAGGATTGGCGAGTTGTTCGGGCGAGAACAGCGCGAAGCGCGCCAGCACCGCCGCCGTCGTCACGCCCACGAAACCCACTGCGGCGGCCGGCACGGGCTCCAGGATCAGCGCCACGATGACGGTCACGAACAGCGCCAGATAATACCAGGCGAACTGTGGCAAGCCGGCGGGGGCCGGCATGAGCGCGAGCGCGACGCCGATCGCGAGCGGCGCCACGGCGGCGAAGATGCGCGGCCTTGGCGCGCCTTTGTCCGCATGAAGTGGATGCTCGTGCCAGAACGCCAGCGAATGGAAATTCATGAGCGATCTCCTGAACCATAGGCGATCTCATGAAGCCGTTTGTCAATGCCGAAGCCTTTGACCGCCAGTCGTGTCGTTGATTCAGGGTGAACATGGCCCAGGCGGCGCCGGACCCAATGCGCCGCTCAGGCGTTCTCACTTGAGAGCAAACCGACGGCGGGGCGCGATGGGACGGATTTCCCGCATTTTCGGCCGCGCGCGGGGCCTATGGCCAAGCCGGGGCCGCGTCGTCCTCGTCATCCTGACGATATGGGCGCTCGCCATGGTCGTCCCCGAGTTTTACCGGCTGGCAAAACCGCTCGGCGCGTTTGGTCTCGACGCCAACGGCGACGGCCTCGTCACCGACGCGCAGGGGCCGTTTCCCAACGAGGCCGCGTCGCCAGCCTGGCGGGCGGGTCTGCGTCGCGGCGACCGGCTGGACCTTGCGGCGATGCGCTGCATCCCCATCGATACGCCGCTGTGTGCGACGGCGCTGGCGGTTCTGGGACAACAGGATCTCGTCGTCGATCAGCGGCGCGGCGAGCTTGTCCTCGCCTCGACGTCAGAAACACCGGCGCGACATATCTCCCTCCTCGCCGAAGCGCCGCCTTTCAACGCATGGGCTGCGGGTTTTCTTCCCCTCGACCAGATCGCCGCCATTGCGGTGATCCTGGCCGCCGCGTGGCTGGTCTGGACCCGGCCCGGCGGCATGACATGGGGATTTTTCCTCTATGTCATCTGGTTCAATCCCGGGCAGTCCTATCAATATTACGCGCTGCTCCAAACTGCGCCCGCCGCCTTGCTGCTTCAGCATTTCGCAGGCGCCGTCGCGCAGGGCGCAGGCTATGCCGGTTTCCTGCTGTTCGCCTTGCGAGCGCCCCGGGACGAAAGCTCGCCCCGCTGGCGGCGGTTCGAGCGGGCCTTGCCCGCCGTGGCGCTGCTGCTCGCGCTGCTGCTGGCGAGCGCCTACGCCAATGTCTTCGGCGTCCCGACGGAATTTTTCGCGCGCGCCGGCGTGCTGAGCGGATTCGCCGTCGCCTTCTGCGCTTTCGTCCTGCTGCTGATGCGCCGGCGCGAACAGCCGCCGCCGGATTACCAGCGCCTGCGCTGGATGATCTGGGGCTGCCTGATCGGGCTGCCGAGCCTGACCCTGGCCGATCTCGGCCAGCAGACGACCCTGTTCACCGAAATCTGGGGAAGCGCGGCCCCACCCGACGAGCTTTGGGACGCCGTTCGCCTCGTCAACGGCGTGCTGTGTCTTTTCGTGTTCGAGGCGACGCGGCGGCCGTTGGTGGTCAGCGTGGCCATACCGCTGCGCCGCGTCACCATCCTCGGCTTGCTGCTCAGCGCGCCAGCCTTGTTCGCGCACCATCAATTCGAGCATGTCAGCGAAGGAATCCGCGAGAGCGTGACCCTGCCAGGCTGGGCCTGGGTGGTGATCGGCACTTTCGGGCTGTTTATCATCTCGAGGCTGCATGAACTCGCCGTCCACCACGCCGATCGCTATTTCCACCGGACCGTCGCCCGGAAGGCCCGCGCGCTCGGGGAATCGATCCTGCAGGCGCCGGATTTCGCAGCGATCGAAGCCCAACTCGCCGATGGAGTCTGCAAGGCGCTGGAACTCGTCTCGGCCGGTGTTTTTCGCAAGGACGGCGAGATTTTCCGGCGAAGCGCCTGCGCCGGCGCGTGGGGCCGGCAGGGGCCGAACACCATACCTGTCAAAACGCCGGCGCCAGACGATCGCGCGCGCGAAACCCTGCATGCGCGGCCGTCCGATGTCTGGGCTGGAGTTGCGGACCGGAAGGCCTTGCCGGGGGGACCAGCCGGGCCGGTGCTGGCCGTTCCCGTCGGCAATCGCTTCGACCTTTACGCGATCGCCTTCTATGGCGCCCATTCCGTCGGCAATAACCTCAACACCGACGAGCGGGCCACGCTCGCCGACCTCGGCGAACTGGCCGGCGACGTCTGGTCGAAGATCGAAAAAGAGACCTTGCGGCGCACCGTCGAGACTCTGGAGGGCGAGCGCGCCGACATGAATAGAGGTCGATGATGCCTGATCGGATTCTTGTCTTTTACGGTTCCTATCGGTCAGATCGAATGGGCATCCGACTGGCGGATTTCATCGTTGCGCAGCTTCGCGCACGCGGCGACTCTGCTGAACTCATTGATGCGAAGGCGATCGGGTTGCCGATGCTGGACCGAATGTACAAGGAATATGCGCCCGGTTCGGCCCCGGCCGCGCTGGAAACCCTGGCTGCGAAAATTCGCGCGGCGGACGCCTTCGTATTTGTCGTGGGCGAATATAACTGGAGCATACAGCCGGGGTTGAAAAACCTGACGGATCATTTTCTCGAAGAATGGTTCTGGCGCCCGGCAGCCATCGCCAGCTATTCCGGCGGACGCCTGTCCGGCGCAAGGTCGAGCGTCGCCTGGCATGGCATTCTTTCCGAGATGGGCATGGTCGTGATTTCGAGTGTCTTGGCGGTTGGTCCGATCGCGGAAACGCTGAGCCCGGATGGCGTCCCCACCGGCCCGGCCGGGAAAGCGCTGCAACACGCTTTTCCCCGGTTCGCGGATGATCTGTCGTGGTGGACCGAGGCCGCCAGGACACAAAGGGCTCACCGCGCGCCGCCCTATTGATCAGGGCCCGTCATTTCACTCCGAGCAGCGCCAGCATGATGGCGCCGGAAATGGCGGTGCCGAACACGCCGGCGAGATTTGGCCCCATGGCGTGATAGATGAGGTAGTTTTCGCTGTCGTATTCGAGGGCCACGTTGTGGCTGACCCTGGCCGCGATCGGCACCGAGGCGATGCCCGCCGAGCCGAGCAGCGGGTTGATCTTCTCCTTGAGGAACAGGTTCAGGATCTTGGCGCCGACCACGCCCGAGCCGGTGCCGAAGACGAAGGCGACCAGGCCGAGAGCGATGATCTCGATCGTATCCACGGTGAGGAAGCTGTCGGCCGACATGGTCGAGCCGATCGCGACGGTCAGCACGATGATGATCACATTCATGACCTCATTGGCCGCGGTCTTGGCGAGCCGGTTGACGACCAGCACTTCGCGGAACAAATTGCCGAGCATCAGCATGGTGATCAGCGGCGCGACGGGCGGGAAGAACAGGTTGACGATGATGCCGATCACGATCGGGAAGGCGATCTTCTCGAGGCGGGTCACCTCCCGCGACTGCTTCATGCGGATCCGCCGCTCCTCAGGGGTGGTGAGCAATTTCATCACCGGCGGCTGAATCAGCGGCATCAGCGCCATATAGGAATAGGCGGCGACCGAGATCTGCGGCAGCAGGTGCGGCGCGAGTTTTATCGCCATGAAGATCGCCATGGGCCCGTCGGCGCCGCCGATGATGCCGATGGCCCCTGCTTCGTTCAGGGTGAAGCCCAATAATTTGGCGCCGATCAAGGCGACGAAAATGCCGAGATGGGCGGCGGCGCCGAGGATGACCAATTTGGGATTGGCGACCATCGGCGCGAAATCCGTCATCGCCCCGACGCCGAAAAAGATCAGCGGCGGCACGATCAGCAGTTGCACGCCCTGGTAGGCGTAATGAAACAGTCCGCCCGGCTGGGTGAGGTCTGATCCCGGCACATTGGAGATGATGCAGGAAAAGCCGATGCCGACCAGCAGCAACGGCTCGTAACCCTTGGAAACCGCCAGATAAATCATCGTGCAGCCGATGGCGATCATTACCGCGTTGCCCCACCAGAAATGGGCGAGGCCGGTTTGATCCATCAGGGCGCCAAGAAACGACAAAAATTGTTCAATCAAGAAATGCTTCTCCCGCCGAATAACGCGGCACTCAATGATGGCGCTTGCGCAGCGCCTCTTCGTCGATCTTGCCGATCCGGTTAAGGAGCGGGAACAGCGCCAACACCACGCCGATTCCGCTGATCATCACCATCGCCGCGAAGAAGTCGATGAAGCTGAGCATCAAGGCTCCGTAGAGCGTGTCGGGCATCGTCATAGAAACAGCCCCTAAGCGAGCGTGAGCAAAATGGCGCCGGTGTCGACGGAATCGCCGGCTTTCACCGCGATGGCGATAACCTTGCCGGCCCCCTTGGCGCGGACCTCGGTTTTCATCTTCATCGCCTCGATGGTGACGATCTTGTCGCCGGCCTTGACGACCTGACCAACCGTCACCTCGACCGATTGAACGGTGCCGGCGAGCGGCGCGACCTCGTCGCCGGCGCTCGCAGCGCGCGCGGTTGAAGCCGGCGCGGCGGGCGTCGCCGCAGCAACCACTGCCGAAACCGCGGCGAGCGAGGCTGGCCACGGCGCCGTTACGCTCTCGGCGGCGATCTCTTCGACGACGACCTCATAGGCATGGCCGTCGACGCTGATTTTGAATTTCCGTTGCATTCCAACTCCTGCCTGAACTCTGTCAATGCGTGCGGTGCGACGTCTGGTGCAGCCAACGGCCTTCCGCCGCCCAGGCGCTCCCCGTCGGCGCATCGGCGATATGGACAACTTTGTAACCATAGGCGGCGACCGCCGCCGCTATGGCGGCGACGTGATGCGCCGGCACACCGCCGTGTTCACCGTCGCTTTCGTGTGCGAATTGTGCCGTCGTGGCGGCGCGCGGGACGGCCTTCTTGAGCTCGGCCTCCGCCTTTTGCCGCGCGATCTCGGACCGTTCGACCCAGCCCAGAAAGCGGCTGAGATACACCACGGCAAAATACAGGGCGCCGAGGGCGGCGATCACGCCGAGCGCATATTTCAAGGTCTCAAACGTCATCCGAGTTCGTTCCTTCGCCAGCGTCAAAGAGGAATGTTGCCGTGCTTCTTGGGCGGCCGCACCTCGCGCTTCGACAGCGCCTTTCTCAGCGACAGCGCGATGGTCGAGCGGGTGAGCGCCGGGTCGATGACGTCGGTGATATAGCCTTTCGACGCCGCCATGTAGGGCGAGGCGAATTCGGCCCGATAAGCGGCGGCGAGTTCGCGCGCTTTCGCCTTTGGGTCCGCCGCGGCTTTCAATTCCTTGTTGTAAAGCACCGTGACGGCGCCGTCGGCCCCCATCACCGCGATTTCGGCCGTCGGCCAGGCGAACACGAAATCGGCGCCCATTTCCCGGCTGCACATCGCCAGATACGAGCCGCCATAGGCCTTGCGCAGGATGACCGTCACCTTCGGCGTGGTGCAGGAGGCGTAGGCGAACAGCAGCTTCGCGCCGTGGCGGATGATGCCGCCGCGCTCCTGCTCGACGCCGGGCAGGAAACCCGGGACGTCGACCAGCGTGACCAGCGGGATGTTGAAGCAATTGCAGAAGCGGATGAAACGCGCCCCCTTGTCCGCCGCGTCCATGTCGAGCGCCCCGGCCCGGACCATCGGCTGGTTGGCGATGAGGCCGACCACGATGCCCTCGACCCGGCCGAAACCGACGATGATATTCTCCGCGAAGGAGCGGTGCACTTCGAGGAACTCGCCCGGATCGACGATATGCTCGATGACGGCGCGCACGTCCATGGCGATCTGGGGATCGTCCGGGATGAGCGCGCTGATGGCGTTGTCCTCAGTGAGCGCGATGTTGGCGCTCGGCCGGTGCGGCGGATCCTCGGAATTATTGTCCGGCAGGAAGGAGAGCAGCTTGTGGACGATGCGAATGGCCTCGGCGTCGTCCTGCGCGAGGAAATGCACGTTGCCGGAAACCGAGGCATGCATGTCGGCGCCGCCGACTTCCTCCAGCGTCACCGTCTTGCCGGTCACCGCCTTGATGACCTCCGGCCCGGTGATGAACATATAGGCGTTGTTCCGGGTCATGATGACGAAGTCCATGAGCGCCGGCGAATAGGAGGCGCCGCCCGCGCAGGGGCCACAGACCACAGCGATCTGCGGCACCACGCCGGACAGCAGCACATTCTGGTAGAATACGCAGCCATAGCCCGAGAGCGCGTCCACGCCCTCCTGGATGCGGGCGCCGGCGGAATCCTTGAATGCGACGACCGGCGAGCCGAATTTCGCCGCCTCCTCCATCATCGTCACGATCTTCTTGGCGTGCATCTTTCCCAGCGAGCCGCCGAGCACGGTGAAATCCTGGGCGTAGGCCGAGACCATCCGTCCGCCGACATAGCCCGTGCCGACAACCACGCCATCGGCGGGGAGAACCTTGGTTTCCATGCCGAATTGGCGGGCCGAATGGCGCACATGGGCGCCCATTTCCTGAAAAGTCGCTTCGTCGAACAGGGTGTCGAGTCGATCGCGCGCCGTCATCAGGCCCTTGGCGTGGCGCTGCGCCAGCTTGTCCGCTCCCCCGCCTTCGAGGATTTCCTCCCGGCGGCGCCGCATGTCTTCGAGTAGCTCAGGGAAGCTCATTCCGTTACCTTGCATGTGCTGGCTGCCATGGCGGCGCAGCCGATCGGCGGGTTGCGATCAGAAATTGGCTGCGCCAGCCGGCGCCCAGATTGACGGACGATCCTGTCACTTCCGCTCGAATCGGGATTCCAGCAGAGGTTAGCCTTAAGGAGGCCCCGGATAAGGCAAGATAGCTTCTCCCCACGGATTTTTGCAAGGCGTATTCGTCGCCGTGGGGTTGCAAAATCGCTTCCCCGGCGACCGCTCGCGACGGTCGCTTTCGAGGAACGGCGATCAATCAATGGCTTGCGCGCGATCTCGCCGACGGCAGGCACATTATCGGCGGGAAGACTGGCGGGAAAGCCAATCGTCCGGTCCCTTGCCCAGGGGCCGGACGCTGGCGGCAGGCTCCGTTTACGCAGCGCGCTGTTTCACTTGACGCGTAGCGAAGGACAGCAGATCGGCGTTGACCTTGTCCTTCTCCGTCGTGCACATGCCGTGCGGAGCGCCCGGATAGATTTTCAATTCGGCATTCTTGACGAGCTTGGACGATTGCATGGCGGAAGCCGCGATCGGCACGATCTGATCGTCGTCACCGTGCAGGATCAAGGTTGGGACGTCGATCTTTTCCAGATCCTTGGTCATGTCCGTTTCCGAAAACGCCTTGATGCAGAAATAGGACGCGGGAATCCCCGCCATCATGCCCTGCAGCCAGAAGGACTCCCGCACGCCTTCGGAAATCTTCGCGCCCGGCCGGTTATAGCCGTAGAACGGCATGCTGAGATCCTTCCAGAATTGCGAACGATCGGCCAGCACTCCAGCGCGAAGCTGGTCAAACGCCTCGATTGGCGTTCCCTGCGGATTGGCGGTGGTCTTGAGCATCAGCGGGGGAACAGCGCTGATCAACACGACCCCGGCGACGTTCTGGGTCCCATAGCGCCCGATATAGCGCGCGACCTCGCCGCCGCCGGTCGAATGTCCGACATGGATCGCATTTTTAAGATCGAGCGTCCGGACGAGTTCCGCAAGGTCATCGGCATAGGTGTCCATGTCATTGCCCTGCCAGGGCTGGCTCGACCGGCCGTGGCCGCGGCGATCATGTGCGATCACGCGATAGCCCTGCGACGCCAGAAAGAACATCTGGTCCTCGAAGGCGTCGGACGAGAGCGGCCAGCCGTGGCTGAACACGACGGGCTGCCCGCTGCCCCAGTCGTTGAAATGAATTCGCGTGCCATCCTTGGTGGTGAAGGCGCCCATGGCCTGTCCTTTCTCCGATGGAGTTGACGAGAAGCGTTCGACGTTGGCGTCGAATAAGGCGAGTATTCATCGATTTAGGACAATTCTTTGGTCTGGAAAAACACATCTGCGTCATTCCAGCCCCGGTTGAGAACGAACCCAAATCGCGGATCGGAACATTCGGCGACATCGGAACGTTCGAAGTTGCACGTCCTATCCGTTCCGACCTCGGCCGGGCAAAAGGAAAGCGGAATGAGCACCCTTGGCTCCCGCGAGCACCAGATGTTCCCTGTGCTGAACGCGACGCAGATCGCGACGGCCAAGCGCTTTGCGAGCGGCCCGGAACGACGCTTCGCTCCCGGCGAGAGCGTCTTCGCAATCGGAGAGCGAGGGGCGCCGACATGGCTCGTGCTCGAGGGCGCAATCGAGGTCGTCCGGCGCGATGGCTTGAGCCAGGAAGCGTCCATCACGACGCTCCTGCCCGGCCAGTTTACCGGCGAGGTCAGTCAACTCGCCGGTCGCCCTTCGATCGCCGCAGGTCGCGCCGGACCCGAGGGATGCGTTGTCCTTCCCTTTGACCCCGCACATCTGCGTGCGTTGATCGTGGGATCGGCGGATATCGGCGAGATCGTGATGCGCGCGCTGATCCTCCGCCGGGTCGGATTGATCGAGATCGGCGGCGCCGGCACGATCCTGATCGGCGTCTCCGGCAACCGGGACCTTGTCCGGCTGCAGGGCTTTCTGACGCGGAGCGGCTTCCCAAATCTTGTGCTGGACGCAGCAGCCGATGCCGATGCCCATGCGTTGATCGAACGGGTCGGGGTCGAACCCGAAGATTTGCCTCTTGTTGTCTGCCCTAACGGAAATTTGCTGAAGAATCCGAGCGAGGCGGCGTTGGCGACCTGCCTTGGCATGACGCCGGAACTGGATCCCCAGTTGGTGTATGATGTCGCAATCGTTGGAGCCGGACCGGCGGGGCTTGCGGCTGCGGTCTATGCCGCGTCGGAGGGGCTGTCGGTCATCGTGGTGGATGAGCGCGCGACCGGCGGCCAGGCCGGCGCCTCCGCGCGGATCGAGAATTATCTCGGCTTTCCGACCGGGATTTCAGGGCAGGCGCTGGCCGGGCGCGCATTCACCCAGGCGCTGAAATTTGGCGCGGAGATCGCCGTGCCGATCCAGGTCGAGAGGCTCGATTGCTCGGGCGAGCAACTCGCCCTCGTCATATCCGGCAATCGCCGCCTGCGCGCACGGACGATCGTCGTCGCTTCCGGTGCGCGGTATCGCCGGCCTGACATCGCCAATCTCGCAACATTCGAGGGCGCGGGCGTTTCCTACTGGGCGTCGCCCATCGAGGCGCGGCTGTGCGCCGGCGAAGAGGTCGCGTTGGTCGGCGGCGGCAATTCGGCGGGTCAGGCGATCGTCTTCCTTGCGCCGCAGGTCAAGCGTTTGCACCTGATCGTTCGCCGCGACCTGTCGGCGACGATGTCGCGCTATCTGATCGACCGAATTGCGGCGCTGCCCAATGTCGACATCCACGTCGGCGCCGAAATCGCGGCGCTGGAAGGCGATAGCGCCTCCGGCCTGACCGCCGCCACCTTCAAGAAGCGCGCCGATGGGTCGCTTTGCCGCCTCGAACTGAGCCATCTGTTTCTGTTCATCGGCGCCGATCCCAACGCCGTGTGGCTGCAAGGTTGCGCGGAAACCGACGCCAAGGGCTTTGTTGTCACCGGCAAGGGCTCGCTCCCCTTGCAAACCAGCCTGCCCGGCGTTTTCGCGATCGGTGACGTCCGCTCCGGATCGACCAAGCGCGTCGCCGCCGCCGTCGGCGAGGGGCCGCGGTCGTGGCCCAGATTCACGCCATGTTGGTCAAACAATCGGTCAGGGAGGACGCATGACAAGCTGCAAGCATCAGGCGACGATCGCCAAGGTTTGCCCGAGCGCGCGGGGCTGCGAGGAATGTTTGAAAATCGGCAGCACCTGGGTCCATCTGCGGCTTTGTCGGACCTGTGGCCATGTCGGCTGCTGCGACAACTCGCCCCATCGCCATGCGACGGCGCATTTCCATGGCTCCGGCCACCCCATCATCGAGGGCTATGACCCGCCGGAGGGATGGGGCTGGTGCTATGTCGACGAAATCGAGATCGATCTACCCGACCAGACGCCCCAATGGGGGCCAATCCCAAGATACTATTGAATCTGATTGCTGCGTCGAAGAGGCGCGCGTGACGGGCTTTATTCTGTGATAAGCTGTCTGGCGAAGAGTAAATGAGGGCATCATGCCGTCGAGATCCAGATTTTGGTTTCCCGCCAAGCGTTATGGCTGGGGTTGGGGTCTGCCTGTCGCATGGCAGGGCTGGCTCGTCCTCATCGCGTTTTTTTGGCTGATCGCGGCGGGCATCTTCCTTTTTCCGCCTCATCAGTCGCCAGCCGTCTTTTTCGTTTTTGTTACCGTTCTTTCCGCCCTGTTCACCGGCATATGCTGGCTCAAGGGCGAGACGCCGCGCTGGCGGTGGGGCGACGATGACCACGCATAGAGCGTTTTCAGGGAACCAGCAGCAACTCAGCGGAATTAGCGACAAACGCGGAGGACGGTACGATGGTGGGCATCAATGATTTGGTCGAGGACTGGATTCAAATTCGTTCGACGCTTCAGCGACAATTGAAAATGCTCCAATCCGGCGGTGCGCTTTCCGAATTTGACATGTCCGAAAGCGCCAGGGAGGCGACAATCTCCCGGATCAAGGGGTGCGTCGACGTGATGAACGCGCTGTTGAAGGAAAACGCGCGCGCCCATCAAGTTTGACGACGAGGAACTCCGGCGACAGCGGAGCTTTCACCCTGCGACGCCGGGCTTGAGTTGCGGTTCAGGCCGCCAAAATCGCGGCGAGTTCCGCCAGCGTCGCCTTTTCCTTGTCGCTCACCGGTTCGCCGCCAAAGCCGAGAAAGCCGCTTTCGCTGGAGGCTTCCGCCACTTTTTGCGCGATATGGTTGAGCCAGGCCTTGAAGGCGACCGCATCAGCAGGGGCCTTGGCGTCGAGGATGGCCACCGTGCCCTTGAGGTCCGCCAGAGCGCGATCCTTGCCGCCGGCCACGTCGCCGCCGGTGACAACCGCCTTCACGCCATCGCGGGCGGCGGTGCGTCCGTCGGAGGTCAACAGATCGTCGACCACCGCGGTGACGAGCGCGTCGGCGCCGGGATTGGCCTTGATTTCAGCAAGCGCGCTGGCGCTGGCGAAGCTTTCCTTGACCAGGCCAAAAAATCCGCTCGGATCGGCGGCGCTGATCGCGAATGACGCGAGCAGCGGGCTTTGCAACAATTTTTTCCATTCTTCCGGGGTGAAATCGGTTTTTGTAGCCATTTTTTCCTCCAATGCGCGGTCGATTTGCGACCGCCTGCGTTTTGTGAGCCCGCAATATGACGATTTTTTTAAAAGCCGGCAATAATCAGTTCGGTTGCCATGCTTTCCCATGAAGCACTGACTCTTTTGCAATGACAAATACCTGGCGTCCGCTCACCCTCGTAATGCGCGATTGAAAAAATCAATCGACCGCCCCCAGGCCAGTTTTGCCGCGGCGGCGTCGAAGCGCGGGGTGGTGTCATTATTGAAGCCGTGCTGGACATTGGGGTAGATAAAGGCCTCATAGCGTACGCTTGCCGCCTTGAGCGCCGCCTCAAAGGGCGGCCAGGTCGCATTGACGCGCGGGTCGTCGCCAGCGAAATGCAATTGCATTTCTGCCTTGATGGCGCCGACCTTGGCCAGATCCGGCGCCACCCCATAGAAAGCCACAGCGGCGGCGAGTTCGGGCAGGCGCTCGGCCAGTGTGTTGACCACGCCGCCGCCACAGCAAAAGCCGATCGCGCCGAGTTTTCCCAAACCTTCTGGCAAATCGCGCAAATAAAGCGCCGCAGCGGAGAAATCCTCGATGGATTTTCTGTGGTCGAGGTGGCCGAAAAGCTCGCGCGCGCGATCCTCATCGCCGGGATAGCCGCCGAGCGACGTCAGCGCGTCAGGAGCCAGCGCGATGAAATTTTCCAGCGCCAGCCGCCGCGCAATATCCTCGATATGGGGATTGAGGCCGCGATTTTCGTGCACGACCAGCACAGTTGGACGCTTTTTCGCCGTCTGGCCCTCGCCGGGCGCAGGCTGCGCGACATAGCAGCGCAACACGCCCGACCCTCGAGGCGAGTCCACTTCCACATAACGCGTGGCAAGGCGCGGATCGCCGGGCGCGACCTGCTGCGCTTCGGCGAAACGCGGATTGAGCATGTCGAGCAGTTCCGCCGCGCTGGCCCCGGACAGGGCCGCCAATTTCGAAGCGCCCTTGCAAAAAGCCGCGCCGGGGGATCAGCCCATGCACATATTGGTCGAACAGGCGCAAGACTTCGGGGTGAAAATCCTGGGCGGTGAGACGCGGCATCGCGGTCCTTTCGCGGACGAGGTTGCATCCGGAACGCCTGCCCGCCATAGTGGTTCCTGTATTTGGGGGCGATGATGACAGCCCGGACTTCATTGGCAATCGCGCGCGGCCTCCTGGCGCTCCTGCTGCTAGCCGCGCAGCCCTGTTCTGGCGCAAGGCATGATGAGCGGCGTCGATCTCTCCTCGCCCGCCTTCACCAAAGCCGAATTTTCGCGCGCCGACATCGAGGCGCTGATCGCCAAACGCCCGGCGGGCGAAAAGCTCGACCTGTCCGACAAAAGCCTGAACGGCCTGGATCTTTCAAAACTCGATCTCGCCGGCGCAAATCTGCGCGGCGCCCGCCTCAACCACGCAAACCTCGCGGGCGCCGACCTGCGCGGCGCCCTGCTCGATCAGGCCTGGGCGCTGAAGGCCGATTTGACGGCGGCAAATCTTGAAGGCGCGCACCTGTTCGGCACGCAATTGCTGGGCGCGAAAATGGATGGCGTCAAACTGGCGAAGGCGCGCATCGCCGGAGACTTGTCCGGCGCGAGCCTGGTCGGCGCGGATCTTTCTGGCGCCGACGGCTCGGCCGACATGAAAAACCAGTCCATGGGCCTGATGCATGTGGTGCTTCGTTCGGCGGATTTGCGCGAGGCCAATTTTACGGGCGCCGATTTCTCGCGCGCCGATCTCGAATTCGCCCGGCTCAACAACGCGAATTTTTCCGGCGCCGATCTTTCGGGGGCGGACGCGGCGGGCGCGGATCTTCGCGGCGCGCATTTCGGAGGCGCCAAGCTGGAAGGCATCGACGTGACTTCGGCCCGCATCAGCGCCGGCGACCTGCCGCTGTTCGAAAAGGCGATCCATCTCGATCGCGTCCTCAGCGAATGATTTTGGATTTCACCGCCGGGCAAGCACGACGATCAACAAGACGACAAGCCCGGCGCAAAGCCCCTGCCAGAACAGCAGCGGGTTTTTCTCGTAGAGCGATGCTTTTTTCGACGTAACGGGGCGGCCCGATTGCGCGCCATTCTCGATCTCGAAGGCGAATTCCAGCACATCGCCATAGCGCTTTGCCGGATCAAGCTGAATCGCCCGTGCGATGGCTGCGTCCAGCCAGGCGGGCAGATCGGGCCGCCGCGCCGTCAGCGAGGCCGGCTGGCCGAAACGCGGTTTTGAAAAAGGCTCGATCTCGCCATAGGGATAGGCGCGCGTGAACAGGCGGAACAGCGTCACGCCAAGCGCGAAAAGATCGGACGCCTCATTGCCGGCAGCGCCGCTAAAAAGTTCTGGCGCCATGTAGGATGGCGTGCCGGGAACGTCTTCGGGCGGAAAATCCTCGATCTGCGGCAGGCGCGCGACGCCGAGATCGATGAGGCGCAACCCGCCATCCTTGAGCAGCAGCACATTATCCGGCTTGATGTCGCGATGAACGACGCCCGCGCGGTGCAAGGTCGCGACCGCGCGGGCCATGCGCGTGGCGAGTTGCGCCCCCTCTTGCCACGTGACGCGCGGTTCGCGTTGCAGCCTTTGTTCCAGCGTCTCGCCGTCATAGAAGGGCATCACCGAATAAAGCTGGGTCTGGCGTTCCGGCGGTTGCTCGATCACCTCGCCGATCCACGGGCTGCGCACCCGGCCGGCGACAAAAGCCTCGTTGATGAAGGCGCGGCGATAAACCCGATCTGCGGCGACGCGCGGCTGGGGAAATTTGAGCACGACCTCGGCGCCATTGCGCAAATCCTGCGCCCGCAACAACCGGCTATAGCGCCCATCGGCAAGCCGCCCGTCGATGCGGAAATCGTCGATCAACTCGCCGAGCTCCGGCGCGGCGCGGATCGGCAATTCACCGACGCGATCGCTGATTTCCGCCTCTCCTTCCGGCGGCGTGTCGAGAATATCGACGATGAGCGCGGTGGCGTTATCCGAGCCGCCCGCCGCGAGCGCGGCAGCCGCCAAAGCCTGCGCGGCGCTTTCCGGCGATTGGCGCTGGCCGAGAATTTCGCACAAGGCTCGCGTCGCTCAGCGGTCCATGCACGCCGTCGCTGCACAACAGATAACGGTCGTGCGGCCGCAACGGGAAAGTCGAATGGTCGAGGGCGACGGCGTGTTCCAGCCCCACCGCGCGGCGCAGGATGTGGCTATAGTCGGCGCGCCCCATCACATGGTCTTCGGTCAAGGGCTCCAGCGCGCCGTCGCGGAAACGGTAGAGGCGGCTGTCGCCGACATGCACGCAATGGCCGGCGCGCCCGGACAGGATCAGGGCGGTGAAGGTGGTCGCCATGCCCGCGAGATTGTGGTCGGCGCGGCCTTGCGCGACGATCCAGGAATTGATCGCGTCAAGCGACGCGCGAGGCCGCCTGACTCACGCCGAGCGATCCCGGCAGGTTGAAATAGCCGTCGAAAAATGTGCGCACCGTCAGTTCCGCGGCTTCTCTCCGCCCTTCGCCGCCACCGACGCCGTCGGCCACGGCGGCGACCGCATCGCGCCGCGCGTCGATGCGCGGGCGGCCGACGCGGGCGGCGGCATAATCCTGGTTGCTGGACCTCTTGCCGCGCTCGGAGGCGAAGCCGATCTCGAAGCGCAGGTCATGGTCGTGGCGTTCGAGCCGGCTCATCGCTTGGGGTTCCGAGAATGGCGGTCCTATGGTCGCGTCATTGCGAGCGGAGCGAAGCAATCCATGTTGCGGTTCGGTAACCAAGGTGGATTGCTTCGCTCCGCTCGCAATCGACGGCATTTTTGCGAGGCGCGGTAAGCCGCGCCTCGCAAACGGGCTTAAATCCGGGCGCCGGAAACCGCGCCCCACGTCGTCCGCCAGCGGTGTTTTACCAACGTCAGCCCGGCGACGCCAAGCAGCGCCAGCACGCCGAAGAATAAAAAACCCGCCATGAAGCCGCCGGTCATGCCTTTCGACATGGCCATGGCCTTGGCGAGGAAAAAGCCGCCGAGACCGCCGGCAAACCCGACCAGACCGGTCATCACGCCGACTTCGCCGCGAAAACGCTGCGGCAACAACTGGAACACCGCGCCATTGCCCATGCCGAGGCAGAGCGTGCCGAGCGAAAACAGCGCGACCGCGAGCCAGCCTTCGGCGGAGAGTTCGGATAAAGCCCATCCGGCGGTCCCGGCGGGGGCGACGCCTTCCGGCAATTGCGAAATGGCGAAATAGCAGGCCGCGACGACGCAAAACATCACGGTCAGCGACTTGATGCCGCCGACGCGGTCGGCGATGGCGCCGCCCACCGGACGGAAGGTCGAGCCGAAAAACACGATCAGCGACACCATCAGACCCGCCGCCACCGGGGTCATGTGGAAGTGGGAGGTGAAGTAAAGCGGCAGGGCCGAGGCCAATCCGACAAAGCCGCCGAAGGTGATGAAGTAGAAAAACATGAACCAGCGGCTGTCGGTGTCGAGCAGCAATTCGCCATATTTTTTCAGCGGAATGCGCTTGATCGAGCCGGGCGCATCCTTCACCAAAATCAGGTAGAGCGCCGAGGATCAGGACCATCGGGATCAGCAGGAAGCCATAGACGCCTTGCCAGCCGAAATGCTCGGCGATGGTCGGCGCGAGCAATGTGTCCAGCACCACGCCCATGTTGCCGGCGCCGGCAATGCCCATGACGAGGCCCTGCTGTTCGGGCGGATACCAGCGGCTCGCCTGCGGCAGCGCCACAGCGAAGGAGGCGCCGCCGAGGCCGAGAACGGCGCCGAACACCGCGACCGAATCCGGGCCGCTCAGGCCGTAGGCGAAGACATAGAAACAGGCCAGGGTCATGATGGCCTGAGCGATGGCGCCGGTCAGCTTGGAGCCGATGGTGTCGGCGAGAATGCCCATGGGGATGCGCAAAATGGCGCCCGACAGCACCGGAATGGCGACGAGGGTGAGTTTCTGCTCGATGGGGATGTTCATCGCCTTGGCGATATAGACCATGAGCGGGCCGAGCGAGACCCAGGCCATGAAGCTGATGTCGAAATAGAGGAAGGCCGAAAGCAATGTAGGCCAGTGACCGGATTTCTTGAAGTCGGACAGTTTCATTCTGGGTTCCTTCTTTATAGTGACCGATGGCGCGGGTTGGTTGAGCAGACGTTCGATTTCGGGCTTGCAGGAGCCGCAGCCGGTTCCCGCCCCCGTCGCCTCGGCCACCTGCGGCGGCGTTGGTCAGGGTTTTCTCGCGGATGGCGTCGAGAATGGTATTGGCGCCGACATTGAGGCAGACGCAGATTTTCGGCCCGGATCGCGGCAGGTTTGCGGCGGCCGGCCGGCGAGCAGCCCCAAGGGGGATCGCCTCGTCGCTTGCAAATTGTTCGCACAGCCAGGCGCGGGCGGCGGCGACCGGCGTGGGCGAAACGAAAAACACGCCCTGGATTTCGCCGTCCTTGACCGCGACGCAGCGATAGCTGCCGCCCTTTTCATCGCGCATGGCGATGAGATCGGCCTCCGCGCCCACGCCCAGAATTTTCCGCGCGAAAAACTCCAGTCGGTCGGCGGGCGTCAGCCCGGCGAGTTCGCAGCGCCAGCCGCCGCTTTATGCGCGCGCGGCGCCCAGTAGTCGCAGGCGAGTCCGGCTTTTGGCGCGTCAGGGCGAAAGCATACCAGGCCGGGTCGAAAGCCTCGACCGCGACCGGCGTCGCCTTGCTCTCCGGCTGGCCGGAAATGGGATCGACGACGGGCGCGACCAGCACGTCTATGCGGGCGTGCGATGCGAATTCATCGGTCCAGTGAATGGGCGCGAAGACCGAGCCGCGCCTTTGCCGGTCCGTGATCTGCGCGCGCAAAATCACCGAACCGCGCGCATTGCTGAGACGCACCAGACCGGCGGTCTCGACGCCGAGCCGCGCCGCGTCCATCGGATTCAATTCGGCGAAGGGTTCGGCGATATGCTGCGACAGGTTTTGCGCGCGGCCGGTGCGGGTCATGGTGTGCCACTGGTCGCGGATGCGGCCGGTGTTGAGGACGAAGGGATGTGCGGCATCGACCGGGTTGGCGAGGCCGCGAAACGGCGTCGGCGACGAAATTTGCGCGCCCGGTCGGGGTGAAAAACCCGCCATCGGCGAAAAAGCGATGGGGCTCGCTGCTGGCTGGGCGCCCGCCGGTCGCGGCCATTGAAAAGGCGCGAGGGCATCGTAGTCGGCGTCCGAAATTTCGGCGAAAGCTGAAATGTCGAAATCGCGCGTTCCGTTGTTGTCGAAGCCGGACAAGGCCGCATGTTCGCGGAAAATCGCCGCCGGGCCGTCGAAGTCAAACCCCTGCGCAAAACCCATGCGCTTGGCCACATCGCAGATCGCCCGCCAGTCGGCGCGCGCCTCGCCCGCCGCCTTGCGCAGGCTGCGCTGGCGCGAAATGCGGCGCTCGGAATTGGTGACGGTTCCATCCTTTTCGCCCCAGGCCTCGGCGGGAAGCAGCACATGGGCGCAGCGCCCGGTGTCGGTGTTTTCCGCCACATCGGACACCACCACGAAGGGGCATTTTTCCAGCGCCGCGCGGACGAAATCGGCGTCGGGCAGGCTATCGACCGGGTTGGTGGCGATGATCCACACGGCTTTTACGCGCCCGTCGTGGATGGCCTGAAAGAGATCGACCGCCTTGAGGCCGGGCTTTGCCGCGATTTTGGGCGAGCGCCAGAAGCCCTGAGACCAGCGCGCGGTGATCGGCATTGTCGATGTCCATATGGGCGGCGAGCATGTTGGCAAGGCCGCCGACTTCGCGCCCGCCCATGGCGTTGGGCTGTCCCGTGACCGAGAAAGGCCCGCAGCCCGGCTTGCCGATCCGCCCGGTCAGCAAATGGGTGTTGATGATCGCGTTGACCTTGTCGGTTCCCGACGAGGACTGGTTGACGCCCTGCGAATAGACGGTGACCGTTTTGTCGTTGGCGATGACCAGATCGTAAAAGCGACTCAGGTCCGCGAGCGAAAGGCCGGTCGTCGCCACGACTTTTTCCGGCGTCCATTTTTGCGCCTCGGCCAACGCCGCGTCGGCGCCCTCGGTATGATCGGCGATGAATTTCTTGGCGCGCTTCGGGCTTTCCCCAATTCGCGCAGCAGGCCGTTGAACAGGGCGACATCGGAGCCCGGCGCCAGCGACAGGTGCAGATCGGCCAGTTCGCTGGTCGCCGTGCGGCGCGGATC
The DNA here is from genome assembly GCA_963813955.1 of uncultured Alphaproteobacteria bacterium. GTDB lineage: Bacteria > Pseudomonadota > Alphaproteobacteria > Rhizobiales > Beijerinckiaceae > Rhodoblastus. The sequence goes on from CAWFBN010000135.1 coordinate 25,581, forward strand.
GATATTGACGACCATAGGCCGCCCGCCGCGCTTTTCGCGCGCCGCCGCGAGGCGCTGGTAGAGCACCGGGTGGCACCAGGCGAGATTGGAGCCGACCAGCACCACGAGGTCGGCCAGTTCCAGATCCTCATAGCAGCCCGGCACCGTGTCGGCGCCGAAGGCCCGCTTGTGGCCGGCGACCGAGGAGGACATGCAGAGGCGCGAATTGGTGTCGATATTGGCCGCGCCGATAAACCCCTTCATGAGCTTGTTGGCGACGTAATAATCCTCGGTCAGCAACTGGCCGGAAACATAAAGCGCGACCGAACTCCGGGCCATGCGCGGCGATGGTTTTCTGAAGGTCGAGGCGACGAGATCGAGGGCGTCGTCCCAATTTGCGCGCGCGCCGTCGATTTGCGGATACAGCAGGCGCTCCTCCTGCGTCAGCACCTGCGCCAGCGCCGAGCCTTTGACGCACAGCCGGCCGAAATTCGCCGGGTGCTCCGCGTCGCCGGACACCCGCACCTCGCCGTCGGCGTCGACCTCGGCGCTGACGCCGCAGCCGGTGCCGCAATAGGGGCAAGTGGTTTTGATGGTCTGGGTCATCGGATTCTTCCACGCTTGCTGGGCGTTCCCTTCTCCCCTTGCGGGAGAAGGTGGCGGGCGTGAAGCGCGACGGATGAGGGGTTGCGACGCAAACCCCTCATCCGGTCCCTTCGCGCCCACCTTCTCCCCGCAAGGGGAGAAGGGGACGCCTCACGCCGGGGCGGCGACGCCCATGTCGAGATAGATGCGGCCCCGCTCCACCTTCACCGGAAACTTGCGCGCACAACCTTGATCGTTGGCGGCGATGCCGGTTTCCAGATCGATCTCCAGATTATGCAGCGGACAGGCGACCTTGCGGCCATGCACGATGCCTTCGCTCAGAGGGCCGCCCTTGTGCGGGCATTTGTTCTCCAGCGCGAAAATCTCGTCCGAGGCGGTGCGGAACACCGCGATCTCGCGGCGCGGCGTCTTCACCGTGCGCGCGCCGCGCAAGGGAATGGCCGACACCGGACCCACATCGAACCAATAGGTTTTGAGCTCTTCCATGGATAAGTCCTTATTCGGCGGCGACGGGAACGGCGCGCGACAGCACCGCCAGCGGCGTGAATTCATGCATGTGCTTGCCGGCGGCGCGTTCGGCCCAGGGATCGCGGCGGGCGACCCGCTGCGAGATCAGGAAGCGCTCGTAAAGCGCCTTGCGGTTGTCATGGTCTTCCATGATGGCGTGGCGCAGGCGCTCCAGCCCGGTCTTTTCGACCCATTTGAACAGACGGTCGAGATAGGCGGCTTCCTCGCGATACATCTGCATGATCGCCGCGCAATATTCGAGCGCCTCCTCTTCGCTGTCGACATGGCCGAGCAGGTCGGTGGCGCGCACATGCAGCCCCGCCGCGCCCGCAACATGCAGGTCGTAGCCGGAATCGGTGCAGATGATGCCGATATCCTTCACCGTGGATTCCGCGCAATTACGCGGGCAGCCGGACACGCCAAGCTTGACCTTGGCAGGGGTCCACGAGCCGCACAACAGCTTTTCCAGCTTGATCCCAAGCCCGGTGGAGTCCTGCGTGCCGAAACGGCACCAGTCGGTTCCGACACAGGTTTTCACGGTGCGCAGGCCCTTGGCGTAGGCAAAGCCCGAGACCATGCCCGCCGCGTTGAGTTGCGCCCAGACAGCGGGAAGATCCTGCTTCTTCACGCCGAGCAGATCGATGCGCTGGCCGCCGGTGACTTTGACCGTCGGAATCTTGAAACGGTCGGCGACATCGGCGATGGCGCGCAATTCGTCGGGCGTCGTGACGCCGCCCCACATGCGCGGCACCACCGAAAACGTGCCGTCCTTCTGGATATTGGCGTGGACGCGCTCGTTGATGTAGCGCGACTGGTAATCGTCCTGATATTCATAGGGCCAGTCGCAGATCAGATAGTAATTGAGCGCCGGCCGGCAGGAAGGGCAGCCGCCCGAGCTTTTCCAGCCCAGTTCCTGCATCACCGCCGGCTGCGACTTCAGCTCTTTCGACTTGATGAAGCCGCGCACTTCCTCATGCGTCAGGTCGGTGCATTTGCACATCGTCTTGCGGCTGGATTTTTCGTAGGAGTCGCCGAGCGTCGCCGCCAGCAGAAGTTCGACCTTGCCGGCGCATTGGCCGCAGGAGGCCGACGCCTTGGTTTTGGCCCGCACCTCGTCGAGCGTGGTCAAACCGTTAGCCTGGATCGCCGTGACGATGGCGCCTTTGCAAACGCCGTTGCAGCCGCAAATTTCCGCGTCATCCGGCAAGGCTGCAACGGCCGCCGTAGGGTCCATGGGGGACCCTCCCTGGTAGGCCTGACCAAAGATCAAACTGTCGCGGATCGGCGCCGACATCCTCGCCCTTTTTGAGCAGGTCGAAATACCAGGCGCCATCCGCCGTATCGCCATAGAGCACCGCGCCGACGATTTTGTTGTCGCGCAGCACGACGCGCTTGTAGAGACCGCGCGAGGGATCGCGCAGCACGACTTCGTTATTGGCGTCGTCATCGGAAAAATCGCCGGCCGAAAACAGATCGATGCCGGTGACCTTGAGCTTTGTCGAGGTGACGGTGGGGGTGAAGCCGAGCGGCTTTTCATCCGCCAGTTCGCTCGCCAACACCTTGGCCATTTCGTAGAGCGGCGCCACGAGGCCGTAGCATTGGCCGCGATGTTCGACGCATTCGCCGACCGCGTAAATGTCGGGATCGCTGGTGTGCAAATGGTCGTCGACGATCACGCCGCGATTGCAGTCGAGTCCGGCCGCCTTGGCCAGGAGGGCGTTGGGGCGGATGCCGACCGCCATGACGACGATGTCGGCGGGCAAGATGCGCCCGTCCTTGAGCTTGACGCCGGTGACTTCGGTCTCTCCGAGGATGGCCTCGGTATTGGCGGCGGTGTAGACTTCAATGCCGCGCTCAAAAATGGATTTCTGGAGCAGATAGCCGGCGTTGGGATCGAGCTGGCGCTCCATCAGGGTCGGCATCAGATGCACGACCGAAACCTTCATGCCCTTGAGCGACAGACCCGCCGCCGCTTCGAGGCCGAGCAACCCGCCGCCGATGACCACGGCATGGCCGCCTTTGTCGGCCGCCTCATGCATGAGCGCGACATCGTCGAGATCGCGGAAGGTCACCACGCCCTTGAGATTGGCGCCGGGAACCGGAATGACGAAAGGCTGCGAGCCGGTGGCGATGACCAGCTTGTCATAGGCGAGCTTTTCGCCGGCCGCCGTCTCGACCGTTTTGGCCGCGCGGTCGATGGCGACCACGGTTTCGCCGCGCCGCAGCTTGACGCCATGCGTGGCGTACCAGGCCTCATCGTGGATGATGATGTCTTCAAAGGCCTTTTCGCCCGACAGCACGGGCGAAAGCATGATGCGGTTGTAATTTACGCGCGGCTCCGAGCCAAAGACCGTTACGTCCATAGGCGCGTGGTTTTTGGCGAAAAGCTCTTCCATGGCGCGGCCGCCGGCCATGCCATTGCCGATCACCACCAGCTTTTGATGTCGAGTGAGAAATTCTGCCTGTCCCATAGGACGCCCTCAAATGGGACGACCCGGCGCAAAGATTCAGCTTGAGGCGAATAAGGGCAAACGACTCCCACATCATCCGGCGCCGCAAGGGGAGCGTCGGATGGACCTCAAGCAAAAACCGTCTTTGGCTTTCGCGAACCGATGGTCGGGGTCGTCATTGACCTGATATCAAATGAAGCAAGACGGGCGCCAGTTTTGCCGCATCGCAGCAACGCGACTGATTACGAAGGCGCTCGACCGATCTGCTCCAGCCCCGGCTCAGGTCGTGGCTTTGGCGCGGCATTCGGCGCCGGGCGCCTGCAAATCTGATTTTTGCGCTGCAAAAACAGGCAGCGCCTCAATTTTCATTCAGCCAGCGCGGCAAGCGCCTCGCGCCAATGTCGCGGATCGAAAGCCGCGATCTTGAAACCCGGCGCCGAGGGCGGCGGCGGCGCGCCATCGAGCGGCCAGAACGCCGTTTGCGCCAGCGCCGCCTGCGCGTCGTCGGCGGAGGCCTGACCGGCGGCGACCATCAGCACATAGAGCCACAAGGCCTGCGATCCGGCGAGCGCCGTCGCCTCGGCGTCGAGGCGCAGCCAATTCTGGTCGAGCGAGGCCGCGACCATAGCCGGGCTGGCTCCGGCGGCGGTTTTTTCCGCGATGATCGGAAGAATTCCTCGCGATTTTCTTTTTCCTCGCCCCACAGCGCGCGCGCGGCGGATGGCGCGGGCGGCGTCGCGCGGCAGTTCCGGCTCACGCCCGGCGGCTTCGCTGCGAAAGGCCAGCACTTTTTCCGGGCAATCGGGCGTCAGATACACGGCAAGGATGCAGGATTTCCGCCACACCGGCCTGCTGCGCCAGCGTGTTCCACGGTTCGCCGACGCAGAAGCCGTCGATATAGCCGCCCTCGATGGCCTGCTGCATCAAGGGCGGCGGCGTCACGGTCAGTTGCACGGCGTCGGGCTTTATGGCGCCGGAGCGCAGCCACAGGCGCAATTGATAATGATGCGACGAGTAAGGAAAGACATGCGCGAAACGCAGGGGCGGCAGGTTGTTCAAGGCCCGTTCCGCGCAGATTTCCGCCAGCGCCCGCGCCGTGCAGGCTGGATCGGCGGCTTCCCCGGAAATTTTTTCGCGCAAGGCGGCGGCCAGCGCCGGCGAAACGGAAATGGCGTTGCCGTCGAGACCCAGCGCCACGGCGCCGATCATCGGCGCGGGAAAACCGTTCAAGCCCGAGCGTGGAGGCGACTACGGCGGGGGCCAGCATGTGGGCGGCGTCGTAAATGCCGAGCGCCAGCTTGTCGCGCAGATTGGCCCAGGAGGGTTCTGGCGAAAGCTCGAAGCGCAGGCCCTCGTCGCGGTCGAAATTTTTGGCGCTCGCGACCAGCAGCAGGCCGGCGTCGGTGAGGGGCATGAAGCCGATGCGCAGCAGACGGGTCATTTGAAAAACTCCGCCGCGGTGATGAGCGAGCGGGCGATGTCGGCGATCTTCTTGCCCTCGTTCATCGCGACCTTGCGCATCATCGCATAGGCCTGCTCCTCGGAAATGTTTTTGGCCTTCATCACCAGCCCCTTGGCCTGATCTATGGCCTTGCGGTCAGCCAGTTGCCCCTGCACGGCGGCCAGTTCCTCGCGCAGGCGGGCAAAGGCGTTGAAACGCGAAATGCACAGATCGACGATGGATTTGACCCGCTCTTTTTTGAGCCCGTCCACCACATAGGCCGAGACGCCGGCGTCGATGGCGGCGTTGATCATCGCCGCGTCGGAACTGTCGGCGAACATCGCCACCGCCCGCGCATGGACCCCGCTGACGCGGATCATCTGCTCCAGCACGTCGCGATTGGGGTTTTCGAGATCGATCAGCACGATGTCGGGGTTGATGTCGCGCAGGCGCCGTTCGAGATCGAGAAAGGCGTCGACGATCATCACCTGTTCATGCCCGGCCTCGCGCAATCCGTCGCGCAGAATCGCGGTGCGCAAAGGGTTCTGGTCAACGA
>CAWFBN010000136.1:0-9310 GCA_963813955.1 uncultured Alphaproteobacteria bacterium
CCAGAAGGCAAAGCGCAAGGAGCGCGCCCATACGAACACATTGGGCCAAGATAACAGTCCCCCGAGCGAATTATTCCGGTGCGGGAAATTGCGCCGGGCGGAGCCCGAAAGTCAAGACGCCGCTCGGCTGTCAGTTGTTCAGGCGGTCGCCGATTGGGGGATATGGCCGACGCCGAACAGGCGCTTGAACTTTTTGACCCCGGCCCGACAACGATGGCGCGCGACTTCGCGGTCTCGCGTTTCGACGTCGGTGCAATAATTCAACATCACATAGCGTCGGGGGCCGACAAAACGTTTATGGCCATGCCATGAGTTGGACTGCACCCGGAAAATGAAGGCCAGACCGCCGGATGGCGCGACTTCCGCCGCATAGTTGTCAATGTCGGTTCCCGAGCGCAACACGCGCAGCTTGCCGCCCTGGTCCACCCAATCCTCATTAAGATAGAGCAATAGGGTTGCGAGCTTGAACTTGGCGTCAGCGTGAATACGCCCGTCTTTGGCCTGGCAATTGCTGCGCACGGTGACCATGGTCGGGCAGCCGGTCAGATCGATCTGGAGCTTTTCTTCCATGATCTTGCGGAGTTCCGGCCCTTGAAGCTCCCGGAGCAGTTGGGCGAAGGCCGGCCCATAAGGCGCGGCTTCGGGCAGGAATAATCCGCCCATGTCGATTTTAGGGTAATCCCGGATCGCCTCGGCGACCGCTTCGGGCGACATGAAATTCGGAGTCACCGCATAAGGAAAAGGCTCGGCGACCGGCGTCGAGGCTTGCAAGGCGTCGTAATTCAACATGCTGGAAACTCGCTTGGGGAAGCGAAGGAGCATAATTTACCGCAAAGCTGCGCTCATTGATCCTTATCAAGGTTTTAGCGGTCAGAGACCGCCCCGCCGCCCCTGTGAACGTTGAGGCGCGCCCCTGTTCGTTGCTTTCTGTCATCGCGGGAAGACTGGCAAGCTTTGTCAAGTCTATCCCCTGAACATTCCTTTTTTTGCGGATAGGAGCGTGATCGATCCTGTGCTATGGCGAAACCCCGCCCGAATAATGACAAGGCGCGGACAGGTCAGCAGGAACCGACGATGACGGAAATCGAAGTGAATACATTGAGAAGATCGTCCCGTTGCTGGAAATCCGTCGGGGTCCCGTTCGGTTCTGCGCGGCGCGTCCGTCCCGATTTGCTGCGCAATGAACTGCTCGCCGAAATTTTTGCCGCCTCCGCCACCTCCGCGCCCCACGCCGTCGCAATGATGACCATGGAGCGCAAGCTCACCTATGCCGACGTGGATCGCGAGGCCCTTGCCCTGGCGCGCGGTCTGGTCCGGCGCGGCATTGGCCCCGGCGACGTGGTCGGCCTTTGGGGACCGCGCGGCCCCGAACTGCTGATCTGCCAGATCGCCATCGCCAAAACCGGCGCCGCCTGGCTGCCCTTCGACGCCGACGCGCCGGTCGACCGCATCGAGACCTGCCTGAAGGACGCCGAAGCCAAGGGGCTGCTGACATCCGAAGCCTTCGCAGTCAAGGCGCGCGGCGGCGTGACCGCGCCGATCCTGACCGAAGCCGACCTGATCGACCCCGCCGACCAGGGCGTCGTCGATCCGCGCAAAAAGGGCGCGACGCCGGATCACCCGGCCTACATGATCTACACCTCGGGTTCGACCGGGACGCCCAAGGGCATCGTCATCACCGGCCGTAACATCTGCCACTACCTGCGCTCGGCCAACGAGACCTACAAGATCGACAAGTCAGACGTCGTCTTTCAGGGCGCCTCCATCGCCTTCGACCTGTCGATGGAAGAAATCTGGATTCCCTATCTGGCCGGCGCGACCCTGTTCGTCGCCACGCCGGAGGTCATGGGCGAGGCCGAGGCTCTGCCCGATATCATGGAGGAAGTCGGCGTCACCGTGCTCGACACGGTGCCGACCCTGCTGTCTCTCATGCCGCGCGACATCAACACCTTGCGCATCATCATCCTCGGCGGCGAAGCCTGCCCGCCGGCGGTGGCCAATCGCTGGTGCAAGCCCGGGGCGACGATCTTCAATTCCTACGGCCCGACCGAAGCCACCGTCGTCGCCACGGTGGCGGAAGTGCAGCCCGAACGACGCCGGTGACCATCGGCGGCCCCATCGCCAATTACACCTGCTATGTCGCCGACGAGGCCAACAATCTGCTGGAGCGCGGCGTCGAGGGCGAATTGCTGATCGGCGGCCCGGGCGTGGCGCGCGGCTATCTCAAGCGCGATGCGCTGACGGCCGAAAAATTCATCGCCAATCCTTTCGATCGCACCGGCGGCGATCCCATCCTCTACCGTTCCGGCGACGCCGTGGTGATGACGCCCGATGGCGAGATCAGTTTCCACGGCCGCATCGACGATCAGGTCAAAATTCGCGGCTTTCGCGTCGAACTGGGCGAAATCGAAGCCAAGCTCGCCGATCTGCCCGGCGTCAACCAGGCGGCGGTGGTCCTGCGCAACGACGACGGCCTCGACCAGCTTGTCGCCTTTCTGGTGCCGGAAAAGGGCGTCACGCTCGATCCCAAACCGATCCGCGCCGACCTGCGCGCGGCGCTGCCGGCCTATATGGTTCCCGCGCGCTACGAGATCGCGCGACTCCCTGCCGCGCCTCTCCTCCGGCAAGGTCAACCGCAACGTCCTGAAAAAGGAGCCGCTGACGACGGTCGCCGCCTCGCAGGAGGAGCAGGAGGAACCGCGGACGCCGACCGAAGCGATCCTGCTCGAAGCGGCCAAAAAAGTGCTGCCGCCGCAGGCCCTGCCTTTCGACGCCGACTTTTTCATGGATCTCGGCGGCCATTCGCTGCTGGCGGCGCGCTTCGTCTCGATCCTGCGCCAGACGCCCTCGCTGGCCGGCGTCACCTTGCAGGACATGTATTCGGCGCGGACCTTGCGCGCCATAGCGGCGCTGCTGGATGAAAAGGCGGCGCTGACCGGCGGCCCGAAAGACCTGTCCTTCACGCCGCCGCCGCTGTTGCGGCGTTTCCTCTGCGGCCTCGCCCAGGCCATTTGCCTGCCCTTCATGCTGGCGATCACCACCGCGCAATGGCTCGGCATTTTCGTGTCCTACATGCTGCTGACCGATACGGACGCCAGCATCTGGCAGGAAATTGTCCTCGCTGCTCGGCGTCTATGTCATCGTCAACATCATCACCGTGATTCTGGCGATAGCGACCAAATGGCTGGTGATCGGCAGGTTCAAGCCGGGGCGCTATCCGCTCTGGGGCGTCTATTATTTCCGCGTGTGGCTGGTGCAGCGCATGCTCAATCTGACCCACATCAAGTGGTTGCAGGGCTCGCCGCTGATGGGGGTCTATCTGCGGGCGCTCGGGGCCAAGGTCGGCCAGGACGCCAATATTTCCGAACTGGAGATCGGCGCCGTCGATCTGGTCTCGATCGGCGCAGGCACGACCATCGGCTCGCGCGCCAAATTGTCCAACGTGACCTATGAAGGCGCCGAGATGATCATCGGGCCGATCGAGATCGGGCCGGATTGCTGTGTCGGCTCGTCCTGCGTCATCGAAGACCATGTCATCATTGAAGAGGGCGCGGAGTTGCGCGACCTCACCGCCATCGCGCCGCACACACGGGTCGCCTCCTGGTCGATCTGGGACGGCTCGCCCGGCCGCTGCGTCGGTTCGGTGGACAAGGAATCGCTGCGGCCCTTCGCCGAGTGCGGTCCGGCCAAAAGGGGCCTGCAGACCTTCATCTACACCTTGCTGCTGCTGGCCATCCCGCCCGTTGGCCTGCTGCCCCTGTTTCCGGCTTTCTGGGTGTTCGACCGGATCGACGAATACATGGGCCTCGCCGCGACCAGCCGCATGCTCTACATGGCCGCCATTCCGATCATGGCCTGGCCGACCGCCTTCGTCATGGTGCTGGTGACGGTGGCCTTCATCGCCGCAGTGCGCTGGATCGTGCTGCCGAGGGTGCGCGAGGGCGTCTATTCGGTCTTTTCCTGGTTCTACATGCGCAAATGGGCGGTGGCGCTGGCGACCGAAGTGACGCTGGAGACGCTGTCCTCGCTCTATGCGACCGTCTACATGCGCGCCTGGTATCGCCTGATGGGCGCCAAGATCGGCAAGGATTCGGAAATCTCGACCAATCTCGCCGGGCGCTACGATCTGGTCGAGATCGGCGACAAATGCTTCATCGCCGACGAGGTCATCCTCGGCGACGAGGAGATCCGGCGCGGCTGGATGCGGCTGGAGAAGCTGAAGACCGGCTCGCGCGTGTTCATCGGCAACGACGGCGTGCTGCCGCCGGGCTCGATCATTCCCGACGGCGCCCTGATCGGCATCAAGTCCAAGCCGCCGGCCAATGACCAGATTTCGCCCGGCGACACCTGGTTCGGCTCGCCGCCGATCAAGCTGCCGGTGCGGCAGAAATTCGACGGCGGCGGCTCGACCTGGACCTATGAGGCGCCGCGCTGGAAGAAATTTGCGCGCGCGGCGTTTGAGGCCGTTCATATTTCGCTGCCGACCATGCTGTTCATCACCTTCGGCACCTGGGCGATCGAATGGTTCGGCCCGGCCATGCTGGAAGGCGATTATGGCACGGTGTTCTGGATGTTCGTCGCCTCCTCGACGATGATCGCGGCGCTGATGACCGCTGATCTTGCATCGGCGTGAAATGGGCGACCATGGGCCGCTATGAGCCGGTGACCAAGCCGATGTGGTCATGGTGGGCGATGCGCACCGAGGCGGTGGCGGTGCTTTATTGGGGCATGGCCGGCAAGGTCATGCTCGAACATTTGCGCGGCACGCCTTTCCTGCCCTGGATGCTGCGGGGCTTCGGCGCGAAATTCGGCAAGGGCTGCGTGCTCGACATGACCGACATCACCGAATTCGACTGCATCGAGGTCGGCGATTTCTGCAACCTCAATTCGCTCTGCGCGTTGCAGACCCATCTCTATGAAGATCGCGTCATGAAGGTCGGCCGGGTGAAACTGGGGTCGGGCGTCACGGTCGGCGCCGGTTCGACCGTGCTTTACGATTCCCATATCGGCGATTTCGCCCGCCTGGGGCCGTTGACCATCGTGATGAAGGGTGAATCCATTCCCGCCCATACCGAATGGAGCGGCGCGCCGGCCCAGCCGACCCAGCACGTTGCGGCGGCGTGAGGGTCTTGCGCAGGCTTGCGGCGTTTCGGCTCCGGCGTTAATTAGAACGATTAAAAGAAGCGTAACCGGGCAGGAAAAATGGCCAGCGAAGACGACGCCTTGCGGGTTTGGTTCCGCCTTATCCGCCTTCACACCCGCAGCCGTCTGGCCGTCGCAAATCGTTTGCGCGCCTTCGATCTGTCGGTGCCGCAATGCGACGTGCTGACCACCCTGACCGAACGCGAAGGCCTGTCGCAGCAGGATCTCGCCGAACGGCTTTATGTCACCAAGGGCAATATTTCGGGCCTGATCGACCGTCTCGTCGCCAATGGGCTGGTCGAGCGCCGCGCCTTGGCGGGCGACCGCCGCTCGCACGCCATTTACCTGACGCAGGAGGGACGGGAGATGGCGTTGCGCGGCGTCGAGGCTCAGAAGGCTTTCGTCGGCCAGACCTTTGGGCGCATCGCGCCGGAGCGTCTGGCGCTGCTCGACGGTCTACTGGTGGAATTGCGCGATCTCGTCCGCGCCGAGGAAGACGCCAGCGTCGAGGGCGTGGAGGCTTGAGCGAGGCGGGCCCGCCCAACGGGTTCGACGAGGATTTTTTCGCCGCTGCGGCCACAGTTTGGCGGCGAGGCCTGACGCAGCGGCAGTTTTCGGCGCGGGAACTGTTGGAGGCGGTGTGGGATCGAATCCTGTCGCGCAATCCGGTCCTCAATGCGCTTGCCGCCTATGATTACGAGGCGGCGCTCGACGCGGCCGCCGTCTCCGACGCCCGATTGTTGCGGGGCGAGGCGCGGCCGCTCGAAGGCCTGCCGCTCACCATCAAGGACAGTTTCGAGACGGCCGGCCTGACGACGTCTTGCGGCGCGGCGGAACTCATCGACTATCGCCCGGAAGACGACGCCGTCGCCGTGGCCCGTCTGCGCGCGGCGGGCGCGATCATTCTCGCCAAAAGCAATGTGCCACGCCTGACCGGCGATTTTCAGACCTATAGCGGGCTCTATGGCGTCACCGTCCATCCATGGGACGCCGCGCGCTCGCCGGGCGGCTCTTCCGGCGGCGCGGCGGCGGCGGTCGCGGCCGGTTTCTGCGCCTTCGACCTGGCCTCTGACCAGGGCGGCTCGATCCGTTGGCCGGCGCATGCCTGCGGCCTGTTCGGCCTCAAGCCCAGCTGGGGACAGATCCCGCTGTTCGGCCATATTCCGCCGCTGCCGGCGATGCGCCTGAAAAACCCGCCCGATATGGCGGTGGCCGGACCCATCGCCCGCTCGGCCGGCGATCTCGAACTCGCGCTGTCGGTCACCGCCGGACCGATCAATGCGCGCGGCCCGGCATTTCTGCGCAAGCCGCGTAAAAAAGATCCCGGCGAGTTGCGGCTGGCGCTATGGCTCGATTCCGATTTCGCGCCGGTGGACGCCAGCGTCACTGCGGCGGTGAGGCGGGCGGCGCAGGCTTTCCACGACGCGGGCGCGCAGGTGGAGGAGACGCGGCCGGCGGTCGATTTCGCCGAGGCTTTCGAGATTTACGCCTTTCTCTCTTTCGCCATGGGCTTCGCCGGCATGCCGAAAGAGAGTCCGCGACGAATTCGCGGCGAAAGCCAAAAACTTCGACGCCGCCGACACATCCTATCCCGCCCTGCGGGCGCGCGCGGCCAAGGTCGACGCGGCGACGTTTTCGCGGCTGATGGAGCGCCGCACCGCGATCAACGCGGCCTTCGCCGCCTTTTTTGAGGATTACGACGCCATTCTGTGTCCGCCCGCGCCCTGCGTGGCGATCGAACATGATGTCTCGCCGGATCTTTTCGCCCGCCGCCTCGAAATCGAGGGCGGATTCCTGCCCTATTACGACTTGCTGAAATGGGCCAGCCTCGCCTCGCTCGCCCATCTGCCTGCCGCCGTCGCGCCGGCCGGCCTCGGGCGGCATGGCCTGCCTTGCGGCGTTCAGATCATCTGCGCCTTCGACGAGGATCGCACCGCGATCGCGATCGCGGGAATGCTTGAAAACCTGCTCGGCGGATTTCGCAGCTTCCGCTGAAATTCCTTTTCAGGACGCGAGCCTCCTGCGGCCTTAACCGCGGCTTTACGGAAAGCGCGCAAAGTTCAAGTCATTCCCTCATCGAACATGATGAACTTTTGGGTTGGTGGCGTTCAAGCGGGCACAGGTCATGAGCGAGCAGGAGATTATATTACAGGCCGGCGCCGTTGGGCCGCCAGGACGCGCGCGGTCTGCAATCGCGTCTTTATCGCGAGATCGGACTGGCGGCGGTGGAGGCCGCGATCTGCGAATCTGAAGCGCAGGGCGGCGGGATTCGCACCCTGTTCGCGGCGCGCGACGATCGCGCGACGGTTCTGGCCGCGCCGCGTCGCCTGAGGGCTTAAAAGATGACGCCTCAAGCGTAGCAGGGGTGTCCAGTTCGAGGCGTCCGGTGCTAGTCTGGCCTTCCATTTCAACGGCGAGGTATTTCCATGCAACAGCAATTCGATGTTTTGATCGGCGATGCGCCGGAGGTTCTGACGGTTCATTGGGGCTGGCCGATGGCGCTGGGCGCGGCGCTCGTGGTCTTGGGCTTTCTCGCAATCTGGCGCGCAAGGACGGCGACAGTCGTTTACGTGCGCCTTCTCGGTTTTTTGCTGGTCTTGGCTTCCGTGCCGGTCCTCCTTTTCGCCTTCTCCTTCACAGGCTATTGGGTTGCGTTCTTCGTCCATGTGTTATGGGCTGCGCTTGCCCTGATGTTGGGACTGACGTTGCTGATACGGCCGAGGGACAGCGCTGTCGCCATAACAATGGTGCTTGCGTTCTTCTTCATGGCCTCCGGTCTGCTGACCGTCGGCGTTGCGCTTGCCGCGCATCTTGAAAACATCTGGATCTATATTTTTGAAGGGGGCGTCAGCTTCGGGCTCGGCCTGCTGCTCTGGATGGGCTGGCCTTTCACAGGCCTTGTAGCCATCGGAACTTTCGTTGGCATCGACCTTGTCCTTCGCGGAAGCGCGATCTTCGCTTTGGGATGGAGCCTGCGCGCGCTCGCCAAATGAGGGCCGAGTGAGGGCCAACTAGTGGCTTTCTCGCTTGTATTGGCCTGGCCCCGTCATTGCGAGCGAAGCGAATCCATGGCTTGCGGTTGTGGCCAGGGTGGATTGCTTCGCTTCGCTCGCAATGACTATCCTGGTTCAGGTCAGGCGAAGAATGCGCTAGCCAAGTAATGAACTGGCGGCGATCCCCGATCGCCGCCGTCTCTTTCGCCGCTATACCGCGCCCATCAGCGTCAGCACATGGGCCGCGACCGACCGCGCCAGTCCGTCGAGGTCGTAGCCGCCTTCGAGCAGCGAGACGAGGCGTCCGCCGCTTCGCAGGTCGGCGACGTCCATCAGCTTGCCCGTTGCCCAGGCGAAATCGGCTTCGACCAGATTGAGATTGGCGAGCGGATCGCGGCGGTGGGCGTCAAAACCGGCGGAAATGATCACCAGATCGGGGCCGAAATCCTCGATCCTCGGCAGCACCGCGACCTCCATCGCCTCGCGGAATTGGGCGCCGTCGTCTCCGGCGTTGAGCGGCGCATTGACGATATTGTTATATTCGCCGCGCTCGCCGGTCGAGCCCGTGCCCGGATAAAGCGGCATTTCGTGGGTCGAGCAATACATGAAATTTTTGTCGGACCAGCAAATGTCCTGAGTGCCATTGCCGTGATGGACGTCGAAATCCATGATCGCGACGCGTCGCGCGCCATGCATGGCGATGGCGTGACGCGCGGCGACAGCGGCGTTGTTGAAGAAGCAGAAGCCCATGGGCGTGGCGCGTTCGGCGTGGTGGCCGGGCGGACGCATGGCGACAAAAGCGTTGTCGACGTCGCGGGCATCACTTCGTCTACCGCCTGGCAGGCTCCGCCGATGGCGAGAGGCCGCCTCCAGCGTGCCGGGACTGATGGTCGTGTCGCTGTCGAGACGGGCGAAGCCGTCGCGCGGCGAGGTTCCTCCAGCGCCTGGACGTAGGACTCGGATGAGCGCAAGGCCATTTCGCGGGTGCCCGATCGGACTGCCGCGAATCGGTGTCATGAACTTTTCGTGTCGAGAACGCGCTCGATGACGCGCACGCGATCCGGCCGTTCGGGATGAACGGGTCGATTGTCGTGATCGAGCCCGAAGGATGAGAAATCGGCAGTGTATTCAATTCAAAACCGCAAAAAGCGTCGCCCTCCGCCCGCAACCTGCCG
>CAWFBN010000137.1:0-4278 GCA_963813955.1 uncultured Alphaproteobacteria bacterium
AGACAGCCTTTTGGCCTGCTGGATGGAGCGCTCCAGCGCCGACAGAAAGGCGGAGCGGTCGCGCGGCGCAAAGCCTTTCGGGCCGCCGGTCACTTCGCCGCTGGAGCGCAAATCCTCCATCAGATTGCGCATCGCCAGCGCCATGCCGATCGAAGCCTGATCGAAAACCTTGCCATTGGGCGCCAGCACGAAGGCGCCGGCCTTGACGCAGCGGTCGGCCAGCGGAATGTCGGCGGTGACGACAATGCTGCGCTTGTGCGCGCGCTCGGCGATCCAGTCGTCGGCGGCGTCGGGGCCTTGCGGGACCAGCACACGCTCGATGAGCGGAGCGCGCGGGACTTGCAGCAGGCGGTTGGCGACGACAAACACTTTTAAACCATGCCGCGCCGCGACCTTGTAGCATTCCTCCTTGACCGGACAGGCGTCGGCGTCGATGAGGATCACAATTTCCATGGGCCACCCGTCGCCAGCAATCCCGCCAGCAGCGACAGGCCGAGAAAGGCCACGGCGCAGGCGGCCGCAACCTCCAGCCCGCGTCCAAAGATTTCGGCCCGGCGCGATTTGGCGCCGAGCAGGCGCGTCATCGCGCCTTTGAAAAACACGGCGCTGGCGGCGAGCGCGCCGGTGGTCAGCGCCGTTCCGGCCGCCATGGCGAAAACCGCCCAGACGCCCGTCAAAAAAGCGCGCTGCGCCAGCGCGAAGACCAGCACCAGCAGGGCGCCGGAACAGGGACGCGACCCGGCGGCGGCGACGGTGACGATCCCCTGCCGCCAGGAAAGGCTGTCGCCGAGTTGGGCCGGATCGACGCAATGGGCGCAGCCGGCGCCATGCGCGGGATCGTCGCATTGGAAGCGCGACGCGGCGCTCAGGCGCGGCGCCCGCCAAAGTTTTAGAAAATCCGCCCCCTTGCGCCAGACCAGCCATAGTCCGAGACCGGCGATGCAGACATAGGACAGGACTTCGACCGCATGGGTCGCGGCGGCCATTTTCTGGGCCGTCGCGCCGAGCAGGACCGCCGCCACGCCGACAATCGCCAGCGCCACAACAGCCTGCAACAGCGCCGCGAGAGCCGACAGGATCAGGCCGCGCCGCAGCGCTTTTTCATTGGCCAGCATGTAGCTGGCGATCACCGCCTTGCCGTGGCCGGGGCCGGCGGCGTGAAACACCCCATAGGCGAAGGCCACCGCCGCCAGCGACCAGGCCGCCGCCGGATCGCTCTGCGCCGCCTCGACCGCATGGCGCAAAGCCTGATAAAAACGGGCCTGTTCGTGCAACAGCCACAGGCCAAGCCGCCCGACATGGCCGACCGCGCCTTCGTCCACGCCAAGCGAAAACGGATTCTGTTTCGCAAATTGCGCGCTTGCAGGGTGAGCAAAAACCAGCGCCGCCAGACCCCAAAGCCTTTTCATGGGCAGGCCACGATGGAGCGGGGCGCCAGCTTGATGCCGAAATCGGCGCCGGGCGACAGGCCGGAGAAAAAGCTCTCGTCGCGTTTTGCGTTATCGGACGCGTTGAGCGGTTCGGGCCGCAGCGTGGTCACCGAGCAGCCGGCCGGCGCGTCCTTGAGCGTGAGCGCATTGTCCTTGGCCAGCGCGAAATCGACAAAATAGGTCGGGTCGTAGACCATGAGGGTGAAGGGCTTTTGCGCGGAGACCGGGGTTTTCAGCGGCAGGGTGAAGCTCAGGGTCACGAGTTTCTTGTCGTCGGCCTCCAGATCGTAATCTTTCGGCTCGCCGAATTCATAGAATTTCGGGCCGGTCTTGGCGGCGGTGAAATATTGGAACTCGGCCAGCGATTCGACATTGGTCTTGGCGAGCGGCGCCAATTCCTCCCTGGTCGGCGGCTTGCCATCCTTGCCGAGGCCCTGCGTCGCAAAGGCCGAATACATTTCGTCAAATGTCCACGTATGGCGGATGGCGACGATTTTTCCGTCCGGCGCGAACAGGATTTGCGCGTGGGCGATGACCCAGACATGGGGATGGGCGATGGCGGGCCAAGGGAAAAGGCCGAGACCCGCCAGTAGCAATGCAACAAACAACCTGACCGCCACGAATTCTCTCCCCGACTTCTCAGGTTTTACCAAGCGCGACAAAGGGGCGAAAGCGAGGCGGCGAAAATTTCGGCGGCTGAGGGCGCTTCAGGTCAGAAACATTCCTGTCGTCGTATATATGTGGATATTCGCAGTCAGGAAAGCGTCGTTTGAAGCGTATTTTCCGATGAGACCGGGATGGGCGTCCTCATACGAACGCTTGGGCTTGACGGCCCTCGGTGAGGCCATTCTGGTTGCAGGGGCTCGCCCGCGAACCTTGATCCTGCGGGGAGGGAGAACACAGTCGTTTTCCCATTAGAATCCGAAAAGCTGGCTGTGCCCGAACCTGTGAAAAACTCGCCATATGCGACGCCAAGGCTGTTAACGTCGAATATATATGCACCCGTCGCGCCCAAGGGCTACTACCGAATAAGATCCCGGGAGCCCATAGAAAGAGTGGTCGCCAACCAAGTCTGTGTACGATCCCCATACATAGCCTGCGTCATTGAAACCTTTCACCGAAGTTGATATGGCATCAGGCGCATCTATATTCTGGTAGATCCCTCGTCTTCGTATAAAACTGTGTTCATTTCCATACGAATCAAAATAAAGTCCATAGACATTCCCTGCGCTATCCAGCCCAATGAATTTGGTTATTATTGCTCCAGGAAATGACATATCAGAAAGTGATGCCACGCTAGACATGAGTAGTCCTCCTAATTATTTGGTAATATTCGGATTAATTTATAAATTCTAAAGACCAAAGGTCACGACAGCCACGGCTATCGTGCGCCGACTGCCGCTAAGTCATGCAATACAACTTTCGTCTAACACCTTCAAAAACGATTGCAGAGCTTCTGTCCGCGCTGTTCCGAAAAGAAAAATCGTTTTCTGGAAACGTTTATTTCCCGTGCGAAAACAAGCGTTTGCTCTGACAATGCCTTATTTTCGGCTTGGGTGCGAACCTGCCCTTGAGAGCGCGCTCGTGACCGTCTACCCGCCGCATTGAGACTGTCGTCGCCCAATCAGTCGACCATGTCCGGACCACTGTCGAGCCACTGCGTCGAGCTGTTTTCGCCAGCATGACCGCCCGTCCGGTCCTTCGATGCGGATGACTTCCGCGCCGTCCCGGTCGAGCGCGCGAGCATGGGTCAGCGCGCTCCTTTCCGTCGGACAGGGAGGGGAGCGCGTCTCCTTGGTCCATCGTTGCGCTCCGATAGACTACGAACCAAGGCATTGGCATTCCCGTATTACGAATCTTCAACGCTTGGCGATGGCGCGACGGCCGGCGTCGCCGCGTTATTTCGAGTAGGCGGTTAGCCAGGCCTCAGCCTCCTCCAGCAAAAAAGAATATTCGTGCTCGGCGACGCCGGAACGCATCCTGGCGCCCTCCGCTACATTCATGATGTAGAAACGGCCATGGCTCTTGCCGTGCCCTGCTTTTTCCAGATGAAAACCCTTGCGCTCGGCCAGCTTTTGGACGCGCTTCTCTTCCGCATTGCTCAAAGTATCGCTCCTTTAAACAGCTTCGGATGCCGCTGCTGCAGGTCGAGTTGCCAGGATCATCGCTCAAAGGCGCGACACTTGCCAGCTCATGTAAAGCTGTATCGCTAATCACGGAAGCCAGGCCGCACGGTCAGCGACATCTGCAAAGCCGGCACATGCAGCGGGACGACGTATAGCTGCGACTGATGGACTCGCGTGCACGACGGACGCCTGCAAGGGCGATGAACCTGCACCCACACGCTTGCCGCCAACAACTGTGTTATCGGCGGGGCGGCGCCAACGCGTCCGTTCTTCCACATTAAGTCCGCTCGTATAAGACATCACGACAAAGCTTGCAGTAACCATTATAAAAATCAGTAAGGATGGTGCTGCTATGGCGAGGCCGATGCTTCCTCTCTTGAGAAAGAAAGAGATACATTATGAGTGCAGAAATGAGGATGACAGCGTAGAGCGCGGCACCAAATGAGTAGGCTGGAATTAGCGACAGCACGCAGAAGGGATACACGCGATTAGATGGGCCATCGCAGCGGTACCCGTTCTGCAAAAAAACAATACGTAGCAGGATAAATAACTGCGGCAGGCAAGGCTACCTCGGTTGCGGTGACAATCAAAAAAGAGAAGAATAGGAAGATCCCCGTGACGATCCACGGTAAACGGCACGGGTCTCCACCCCTTAAGAAGGGCATGTCGCTAATCGTGAACGGTGAAGAGAAACAATACGCAACTGTCAAGGTACATAACAC
>CAWFBN010000138.1:0-40000 GCA_963813955.1 uncultured Alphaproteobacteria bacterium
GAATTGGGATTGATCCGCGAAATATCTTCGGCGGAGATCGCGAAAACGCGGTCCGGGTCGCGAAGCTCGTTCAAATCCCGAATGAAGAAACCAAAATTTGCACTGTCGAACGCGCTGTTGGGACCGCCGGCGATGAAAGCGCAAAATTTAAATCGGTAATACCACGTCCGGGAAGAAGAGCTTGCCGTCCGTTCGTTTGTTGAAAAAATCAATGACGCAGTGCAGCCGCTTTTCTTGCGTCATTTTCCAAAGAATGGCGCCGAGCTTTGATCGGAAGCGATGCCCGACGGAACGAGCAATCCGACCATGCCATCAGGCTTCACCAACGCTTGCGCCCGCTCGATAAAGAGCGAATTAAGGTTGGTGTCGCCGCCCGACAAAAGCGGATAGTCGCCGCATTTCCTCGCCATGCGGCTTGTCGTCTCCGCTCTGTCGGCGGCGCGAACATAGTCGCGAAACAATTGGTCGTTCGACCTTTCCAGCCGCTTGATGAGCGTCTTGCGCTTGGCCGCCGTTTGCGCCTTCGCGATATTCGGCTCACGCGCCGCAAACCATTCCACCTCTTGAAGCTTCATGCGGTCCCAAGGCGGATTGCCGATAACCGCGTCAAAGCCGCCGTTGAGCTTGATCGGCCTCCCAATCAGACCAGACGCCGGGGAAACTCGACCTGCCAATTCAGGAAATCGCTCTTCGGCCAGCCTAGTCTTTCGCCTTGGCGAACAGGATTCTGACAACTGCCGTTCCGCTTCGCGGGCGGCCCGCAGTATGGGCGATCGTTTTGCCAAGCGCGATCTGAGAATCGGGTCGCTCGAAAATGTCCGTCGAAGAACGCTTGCAGGGCTGCCTTGTCGCTAGATCGGGCTCTGCAAATCTGCCAGTCAAAGGAATGGAGGAGTGACAGAAAGTGCATCGAGCGGCGCGGTCATGTCCTGCACTTCGTCGAAAACGTCGTTGGAGCGGTGCGCTTCGGCGATTTCCGCGTCGGTCAGCCCTCGATGATCTGCATCTTCGACGCCGCGCGCAAAGCCTTGGTCATCGGGTCATGCAGAAACAGCGGCGCGCCGAGCTGCGGACGCGCGGTCCATTCCCCGCCGGACCCACAGGCCGAAAAGGCTGTCGCCACAGCGCAAATGGTGGTCGAGAAAACAGGGGCGCGCCAACCGTGAACGTGTGCAGCCACAAGGCGACCTTGGCCAGCTCGACCGCCATGGATTTTTGTCCACGCCATAGATGCAGCGTTTCAAGACCATGCGCCGGATAATATGACGGTCGTCGAGCTGGTCGGATCGATGGTCCAGCCGCGTTCTTCGGCGTTGCCAAAATTGTCGTTGCGGATCGCGTCGATGCGGGCGATCAAAGGCGAAATGTATTCGCCAAAAGCGACTTCCGCTTGGCGTCCGCCATCGCGGTAATAACCTGGTCGGCGAGGTAGTCGACAAGGCTGACGAGGAAGTGGCCGGACCCCATCGCCGGATCGCAAATTTTCAGCTCAAGAAGCTTTTCGGCGGGATCGATACCTTTCAGCATCCCCAAGGCGGCTGACTCAGCAGGCTGTGTCGTCTGCTCCATTTCCTTGGCCTTGTCGGTGAAAGCTTCCATGCGATCGGAAACTAACGGATCAATCGTTTCCTTGATAATGTAGATTCACGAGATCGTCGGGCGTGTAATAGCTCCCGACCTTTTACGCGCGAAAACATTGGGGCGAACGGATTATTGCGCCGTCCGCTCGCGTCACTTCATGCTCAAGCAAGCGCTCGTAGATCGAGCCGAGCTGCTGAACGCTCAAATCACGATAATTGATATATTTGCGGCCTTCCGTGCGTCTTTTCGAACGACAGGGCGTCGATAACGCTGGCCATGACCGCATCGCCAAGGCGAACCTGCGTCAAGAAGCGGCGTCTCTCGGGGTCGAACAGGCCGCCGTTATAGGGCGGCAGGCCGATAGAACCGTCGCCCTTGTCGATCGCCCGGCAAAGATCATCAAGCGCCGCCCAATAGCGCGCGGCGGTGTCGGAAAACGGTTCTTGCATTTCTAGCCTCCTGCCAACGTCCGCCGCGAACCCGGTCGCGAAAGCCATAGTCGTCATAGCGTCGGTCGCGGACCGGCAAGAGTCGCGGTCTTCGGCATAGAGGATGAAAAGAGGCGATAGAGAAGGATGAGCGCGGCGTCGCGAACCTTCGGTGCAAAGGCGCTGCCGGCGCGGCCGGCGATGGCTTGCGCCAGCTCGGGAAGAATGCCGAACACCAAATTGGATAGGCTGCCGGCGACGCGCTCTTCGTAAAGCGGCCTTCCTCGAGGGCGCGTTGATGGAAAGTCCGGCGCTCGGCGGTCGGAAGAAAGCCTCGCGACGGAAAACCAGCGCGAAAACCTTGAGCCAATGGGGCGTTTTCCTCGCTGGTAGCGCGAAAAGGCCGCCTCATGACCGGGAACGCCAAGACCAGCGCAAGGTCGATTTCGAAGAATTGTTCCGAGACCGACCGCGCGCCTTGATAGTGAGAGCGCCAGCGGCCGCCATTGGTCAGAAACCCCAGCGGAGCTGGCCGGTGGTCAGGTCGTCGACGCGCCGCAGATAGCGCAACATTTGCGTTGACGGCGCGGTCTCTTCGCCGCGCGCCCGATCGGCGGTCAAGCGGGCGCTTCCAGCGCTTGGACTCGACGATTGCGAGGCCGAATTCATAGCGCCTCCATTGTTCGCGGAACCCGTTGGCCCGCGCCTTGGCGGCTTCGTCTGGAAAACAGCAATCCTCCCGGGACGTCGTCGCGGCCGCGCGGCTGCAAGATTTTGCTGTCGAAGGCTCTCGGTCCAGCCGAGGCCGAATCCGAGCACTGGCCGGATCAGATCGTCTTCGGTCTGGCTTTCATTTGGATTTTTGAGGTCGGGAAAGTGCGGAAAATCGTTTTGAGGTCGGCGACAAGCGCATCTAACCGCGTATCGTCGAAATCCGACCATTCGGGCAGTTCTCTTATCGTGTCTTCAAGGAAATCGACGGCAAAGAGGCTGCCTTGAATAGGGGAAATCAGTCATTTCGCGCTTATCTCAACCACTATGACCGAGACATAACAGGGCGTGACGGGCAGGGACAGGGGAAGGGAATGTTTCGGCTGGCTTCACGCACACAAAGTCACAGCAATCAGCCCCGCATTCCGTCTCAATGATCCGCCGGTAGCACCTATCCATTCGGAGGCGCCGGGCGAAAAGTCGAACCGGGGTTCCAAACGCGGGTGGAATGCGCCGTTTGGCGATCACGTCACGCCCGAACGTCACGACAACCCCGCCGCGCCGCATTTCGTCGCATTTGTCCGCCCACCAAGCCATCATGTGGACGCGCTCTTCCCAATATTCGGCGCGGGCGTAGGCTTTGCGGATTTTGTTGCTTTCGACATGGGCCAGTTGCGCTTCGATGGCGTCGGCGTTCCATTTGCCGCACTCGTTCAGCAAGCGAGCTTGCCGCCGCGCGAAAGCCGTGGCCGGTCATGTCGTCCTTGCCGTAGCCCAGCCGCCGCAAGGCCGCATTGATCGTGTTTTCCGACATGGCGCGGTCGGCGGAGCGAACGCTGGGAAAGAGCAACGCGCGATGGCCGGTCATGGCGTGAAGGTCTTTCAATAGCGACGGTTTGCGGCGCCAGCGGGACGCGATGGGCGCGGCGCATTTTCATGCGGCCAGCCGGAATAATCCAAAGACCGGCCTCAAGGTCGAACTCCGACCAGAAGGCGTTGCGAAGTTCGCCGGGCGAACAAAGGTCAGCGCCATCAATTTGAGCGCACTTCGGACTTCTGGCGTCCCTTCATAGCTCTTCAATCGAGCGCAAGCAAGGCGCCGAAGGCGACAGGCTCGACAATCGCTGCGCGATGTTTGGTCTTGGGAACGGTCAGGGCGCCGCGAAGCGCAAAGGTCGGATCGTTTTCGGCTTTGCCGGTGGCGATGGCATAGCGAAAGACCCCGCCGATATGGCGCGCAACCGCCCCGCCGTCTCCAATTGCCCGCGCGCCTCGACGCGCCGCAGCACGGCCAGCACGTCCGGCGAAGTGATTTCAGAGATGGGCCGGGCCCAAGATCGTCCATCGCGAGACCAGAAGCCAATCCAGCTTGCCCAAGAGTGTTTTCGGCTTTGCCTTCGCGCCGCTTCTTGGCCAAAAATTCTTCCGCATGGCTGCGAACGTGTTGGCGGAAGCCGGACTTTGGCGGCCTTCGCCTGCTTCCTGGCTAAGCAGGGTCCTGTCCTTCGGCCAGTAGCCGCTTGGCCTCTCTCGCGCCTCGCGCGCGTCTTTCAGCCCAATCGCCGGATAAACGCCAATGGCGAGCACCTTTTGCGCGCCGTTGAACCGATAGGCCAGACGCCAACGTTTAGCGCCATCGGGTAAAATCCATAGTTGCAGGCCGCCACCGTCCGAAAGCTTGACGATTTTGGCGCCGGGCTTGGCGTTGCGAATTTCCAATTCCGTCAGGGCCATGTTGGTATCTCAAATGTTGGTATCAAAAATGTTGGTATCGAGCGGATACCAACGATTGTACCAACATTTGCGGCGGATACCAGCGCACCCCAACGGACGCCTTAGGACGGAAAACCAAGGTTTCCTTAGGTTTTTCAAGGCGTTCTGGACGGTTTCGGACTGTCTTGGATGGCTTTTTGGTGCCCCTGGCCGGAATCGAACCAGCACTCCTTGCGGAACTCGATTTTGAGTCAGCGCGTCTACCAATTCCGCCACAGGGGCATTGCGGAAAACACCGCAAGCGGCGCGGATCATAGCGTGCAACTTCGCCGCGTCAATCGCCGCCAGCGGCTTCACGACCGTTTTTTGAACAGGAATTTCGACATCACGCGGGCGCGACGGCTGTGGAAAGCCGCTCCGTCAGGTGATAAGACCCGCTCTGCCGGCGCCGCAGCGGGTTCGAGAACGGAAGCAAATGTTCAAACGGCTTTATGACTGGACGATTTCGCTGGCCGAAAGCCGGCACGCCACCTGGGCGCTGGCCGGCATCGCCTTTGCCGAAAGCTCGTTCTTTCCCCTGCCGCCCGATCTGATTCTGCTGCCCATGTCGCTGGCCGAGCCGAAAAAGGCCTGGTTCTACGCCGGCGTCTGCACCGTCGCCTCGGTGCTCGGCGGCCATGCTCGGCTATTATATCGGCGCCGCTGCTGTTCGACACGCTCGGCCATTGGATCATCCAGCTTTATGGCTATGGTCCGCGCATAGACAGCTTGCGCGACTTCTACGCCAAATGGGGCTGGGCCTTCATCCTCGTCAAAGGCCTGACCCCCATCCCCTTCAAGCTCGTCACCATCGTCAGCGGGCTGCTCGGCTATAATTTCGTGCTTGTTCGTCCTTCTCGCCGCGATCACCCGCGGCGCGCGCTTCTTCATCCTGGCCGCGGCGATGAACCGCTACGGCGATTTTTTCCGCGTCTGGCTCGAAAAACATTTCGCAGTTTTCATCGTCGGCGCTGCTGGCGATCATCGTCGGCGGTTTCTGGGCCGCCGCGCATCTGGTTTGAGCCATGATGAACTTGCCGCCGCTTCGCCAAATCCGTAAGCCGCTGCCGGCCGCGGCCGTTGTGCTGGCCGCGGCCGCGGTCGCCCTCGCCGGCGCCTGGATCTTTCAGTCGCTGGGCTCGAGCCCTGCGAATTGTGCCTGAAACAGCGATATTGCCTATTACGCCGCCCTGCCGCTGGCGGCGGCGGCGATTTTTCTCGCCCGCAACGCGCAGACCGCACGCGCGGCGCGCGTTCGCTCGGCGCTGCTCGCGGTGATTTTTCTCGGCAACGCGATTTTGGCGCCTATCACGCCGGCGTCGAATGGAAATTCTGGCCGGGGCCGACCGACTGCACCGGCGATTTCGTCAAGCCGGCCTCGATGGAGGATTTCCGCAAGCAGTTGCAGAACATCCACGTCGTGCGCTGCGACGAGGTCTCGTTGCGCATCCTCGGCCTGTCGCTGGCCGGGTGGAATTTTCTGCTGTCCGCCGGTCTGGCCGCGCTCGCCGGACTGGGCGCAAGCGCCCCAAAACCCCGTTAAAGATCGCCGCTCTTGTCGCCGAGAACCAAGCTGAAGTCTGGCTTGCGCCGAACCGGGGGCAAGCGGCTTCTGCTGGCTTTCATGCGGCGCCCAGCCGGAGGCCCAGATGATCTCGAAACTCGCGCGGATCTTGCCGTCGGGATCGGAGAATTGCTCGCGATAAAGCTTCGCCGCGCGGAAAAGCACGGCGCGGCGCAGCGGACGGCGCGCCCCGGCGAGCAGCGCATTGGTCGCGCCCATGCCGCGCAGGTCGCGAAACAACTCGAACACGCTGGGATAGCGCACGGTGAAGGAGTCGCAGTCGGCCACCGGCAGCGCGAGACCGGCTCGCTGCATGAGCGCCCCGAGATCGCGCAGATCGGCAAAGGGAGCGACGCGCGGACTGGCGCCGCCTTCGATCTCCTCCTGCGCCCAGGCGAGGCAGGCGCGCAATTCGCGCAAGGTCTGGCCGCCGACCAGCGCCGCGAGGAACAGCCCGTCCGGCGCGAGAATACGGCGGATTTGCGCGAGCACGCCGGGCAGATCGTTGACGAACTGCAAATTGAGGCGCGCAGACGACGAGATCGAAACTCGCGGGCGCGAAGGGCGGAATTTCGTCGTCGGCGATGACCGGCGCGCCGCCGCCGCCCAAGGCCGCGGGCACGGGCGCGGCGCGCACCACGAAACGTCCGGGAGCTTCGAGAACGTCGGCGATGATGGGATGGGGCGAACCGAGGTCGAGCGCGCGCGGAAAAGCCCGACTGACGCCCGAAAGGCGGAACATCAGGTCTTCCGCCGTCCGCGCCGCCAGAAAATCGCAAGGATCGCCTGCGCGCCATGCCCGGGCGAGACGGGCGCGCAGCAAGGCGCGATCGAAGATTTGGTGAGGATTTTGCACAGGCCAATTATGACTCTTGTGCGGCGCCGCGTCAAAGCCGAGCGTGTAAAAGGCCACGCTTTTGCGATAAACTGAGGCCATGACGCCGCTGGCCAAAATTTTCTCTGACGCCCCCGTCTGGCTCGGCCTTGGCGCGAAAGCCGTCAGGCGCGCCGGCGGCGGTGGCGCTCGACCTGCTTTATCCGCCGGTCTGTCTCGCCTGCCGTTGCGCCATCGGCGCGCATGGCGGCCTCTGCCCGGCCTGCTGGAGCGCCATGCGCTTCATCGAACGCCCTTATTGCGAAAGACTGGGAACGCCGTTCGAGACCGATCTGGGATCCAGCGAAAGCGGACGTTTCCTGTCGTCGGCCGCCGTGGCCGATCCGCCGGTTTTCGCCCGCGCGCGCGCCGTGGCGCGTTTCGAGGAGGGGCCGGCGCGTCTGCTGGTCCACCGCCTGAAATATGGCGACCGGGGCGAGTTGGCCGCGCCCATGGGCCGCTGGATGGCCCGCGCCGGCTCGGAATTGCTCGACGAGGCCGAACTCCTCATCCCCGTGCCGCTGCACCGGCTGCGGCTGGCGCATCGCCGCTTCAACCAGTCGGCGGCGCTGGCGCGGACCATCGCGCAGGAGTCCGGCGTTCCGCTCAGGACCGATATCCTGACGCGCCCCAAGCCGACCCCGCCGCAGGTCGGGCTCACGCGCCGTTTGCGCGCGAAAAACATGCAGGGCGCCTTCGCCGTGGCCGAGGAAAAGCGGATCGAGATCGGCGGACTTCGGGTCGTGCTGGTGGACGACGTGATGACCTCGGGCGCGACGCTGAACGCCGCGTCGCGCATCTTGCTGCGGGCTGGCGCGAAACAAGTGGACGCGCTGGTGTTCGCAAGGGTTGTGACAGAGGCCTGAAGCGAATTATATAGAGGAAAGCTCCATTTCCGGCCCTAGACGGGATTATTGCAAAAACGCCATGCCGAACATCGTCATCTACACCACGGCCACCTGCCCCTATTGCCTGCGCGCCAAGGCGCTGCTGGCGAAGAAAAACGCGCGGTTTACCGAAATCAGCGTCGATTCCGACCCGCAAAAGCGAGCGGAAATGAGCGCACGGGCGGGCGGCCGCTCCACGGTGCCTCAAATTTTCTTCGGCGAGCGGCACATCGGCGGCTGCGACGATCTTTACGAATTGAGTTATGAGGGCCAACTCGACGCCCTGTTAGCGGGTTGAACCATGATCCTCTTTTCCCTCGTCTGCGATAACGGGCATGACTTCGAAAGCTGGTTCGCCAGCAATGCCTCCTACGATTTCCAGATCGAAAACGACCTCGTCGCCTGCCCGCACTGCAACGTCCTGAAAATCAGCAAGGCGGTGATGGCGCCGTCTGTGACGCGCGGCAAGCGCAAGAAGAGCGCGGCGCCAGCCACGGCGAAGGATGCGATCACGGATGCGCCCAAGCAGGAGGTCGCGCTGATAGGCGAAAGCGGCGCCGAATTGCGCAAGATGGCGCAGGAACTGCACGCCCGGATCCTCGCCGCGACCGTCGATGTCGGCTCCGAATTTCCCAGCGGAAGCGCGGAAAATTCACGACGGCGACGCGCCCGAGCGGGCGATCCGTGGCCAGGCCTCGCTCGAAGAGGCGCGCGCGCTGCTCGAAGAGGGCGTCTCCATCCTGCCCCTGCCGATCCTGCCCGGCGAGCGCAGCTGAAACAGCGTCTTGCTTTCTTGCTCGGCAGAACAAAATAAGAACATACTGGTTGAGCAAAGCATCGCCGGAGGCTCTCATGGCACGCAGCGTGTCTTTCACTGTTCATGATGGCGGGGCGCGGCCGCTGCCGTCAAACTGGCGCCGCCTGCTCGACGCCTTGCCGCCCGAAGTCCGCGAGGCCTATGAAGAGCGCGCGGCGCTGATCGAATATGACGGCGGCGAGAAACGCCGGACCGCCGAAAGACGCGCCTTTGAATGCGTCGTCTGGCGCAGCGGACTGGGGACAGCGGCGATTTCCGCAGAGCCAGGATTGGTCGCCGATGCTATCAAGGCAAGTGCTATTCGCTAGTTCTCTTGATTTTGGCGCCATTCGGCCCAAAATGCGAATCATGAGCACGACCTCTCTTTTCAAAAGTCCGAGCGCGCGCGGCAGAGTCTCCGTCTCGACCCTAATATTTGGGGTGAGATCGATGCTCTACGCGAGCAGCGTCCCGGCACCGTTTCTCGGAACACTTGGATAACCGAAGCGATCCTCGAAAAGCTTCAGCGAGATCAATTAGGCTCAACTCGTCGGGTCACGGGGGGACGAGGGATGCCTGAGTTCTATGAATTCTTCGCTGGCGGCGGGATGGCGCGTGCTGGGCTCGGCCCTAGTTGGCGCTGTCTTTTCGCGAATGATTTCGATCACAAAAAGAGCAACATTTATCGCCGCTACTGGGGTCACGACACCCTCAAAACCGTTGATGTGCAGACGATTTCGCCGAAAGACCTTCCCGGCGAAGCCGACCTCGTCTGGGGTTATTTCCCCTGTCAGGATCTCTCCTTAGCCGGCGGAGCCGACGGACTAAAAGGCGACCGCTCCGGCGCGTTCTGGCCTTTCTGGATCTTAATGAACGATTTGATCAGCGAAGGCAGGGCGCCGCAAATCATAGCCCTCGAAAACGTCTGCGGTACACTTACTTCTCACGGGGGAAAGGACTTCGCGGCGATTTGCTCAACCTTTGAGGAGGCCGGCTACCGTTTCGGAGCTTTGGTCATAGACGCTGCGCATTTTGTCCCCCAATCGCGCCCACGTCTCTTCATTGTTGGCGTCCGGAACGATGTCGCGCTGCCTGCGTGTCTAACGCGAAACGACCCCTCGCCGCTATGGCATCCTCGCGGCCTTCTGGTTGCTCATGCGAAGACGCCATCGCACGCGCAGAAAGAACTGGGTTTGGTGGACGCTTCCCTCCCCTCCTCTGCGCAACAACACATTTGCGGACATTATCAAGAAAACCCCACCGACGTCGAATGGCATTCGGCGGAAAAATTCGCGCACTTCTCGCGATGATGAGCGACGTCAATTTGACCAAAGTTACTGCTGCGAAGGGTGCCAAAAAGCGGCTTGTTGGTGCGATCTACAAGCGGACACGGTTAGACGAATCTGGGTGCCGAGCGTTTACCGTGCTGACGCGTTTGATGATGTTGCTGGCTGCTTGCGTACGCCAGCCGGGGGGTCGAGCCGTCAGCTTATTCTTGTGGTCGAAGGCCGAGATGTTCGTTCCCGACTGATCTCGGGTCGTGAAACAGCCCGGCTGATGGGACTTCCCGAGGATTATGAGCTACCCGAAAACTACAACGAGGCTTACCATCTAACAGGTGACGGCGTCGTCGTTCCCGTTGTCCGCCATCTCGCGGAAAATCTTTTTGAACCAATTATTTTTCAAAGCCCGAGGGGTGCGAAGGAAGCCGGCATGACCGTTATTCCCTGCGAACAAAACAAGGTTCTTCGGGAACGTATCGAGGAATATTGTGAGGTCCTGAAAGTCGAAGCTCATAAACTGGGAAACCACGGCTTAACAGAACAGGAGTTTTACAATAGCGGGCTGTTTAGCGGCGCCATCGAACGCATTCGTGGTCAATTCTCCGCCACGATGCGTGATAAGCGCGACTTCGTAAAGCGCGTTCTCAATTATATGCAGAAAACAGCCGGATTCATTAAGGATTGGGATTCGGCTGGCAACTCCAATCGGCATGATTATTCAGTTCGCTTGCCTTCCGGCAAAATTGCTGTGATTGAGCTCAAGGGCTGCCTCGACGGCAACAACCCAGATCTCTGAGCGTCCCGCGCATGCGCAAAGAGTTTATTCTCTGGAGCGTGTGCACCAATCCCGGCGCCGATCCGCGTCACAACGCTTCATCAGATCATACGCGCCTCAGTGCCGAGATCATCTTTCGCGAACAGCGGGTTGATGGTTTGATTGTATGGGACATGGTGTGCGGCACGATCGGTCGGCCATGTCCTAAGTTAGCAGATGACCCGGCGCGCGCGACAATCGTAGGCCCCTACTTGCTTCCCCCGCCCTGCGTTTATGTGTTCCCGGCGACCATTCCGAGCCCGCGCAACAATCCTCACCCATCCGCACAGGCAATTGAGGATGTGCAAATCTTGAAGGCCTTTCACGATTGTTTCGGAAGCAGGCTCGATGACATCAATTATGTCACGTTCGAGGTTCAGCACCGCGGAGCTGATTGCGCACAACGTGTGTTAGTCGCCCGGGTGCCGCAAAGGTGAAATCAAAGCCCACGCCGATCCAGAGGTCGAAGTCCGGCAAACGCGTTGCGGCGATGGCCTTTGTGTTCCGGTCATCCGCCATCTGGCGGAGCATTTGTTGCAGCCGCTTTTGCGCGCCGCGCCTGCCGCGCTTGCGGCGGCCGAATGACCGGCATTACCAAGTAGACTTTCGACCAATTCGACGGCCATTGCCATGATTTGGACGTGTTCGTCATAGCCGCCGACACCTTTAGGTGATATTTTCTCCGTATATGCCGCGAAAAAATGATTTGTTAAGGAATTATTAAAGCCGAATTGCCAATAGCGTCGTCTCAGATCACAAAATTGCACAATTTTCCACGGCATAATCTTGCCGTCATATTGTTTCGATAATGCACGGGGGTCAGTGAAGGACCTTCGCCAAACGAGATCGTCATGACCCTTTACCATTTCCAATTAATCGATCCAGCGGGAAGCCGCCGCGATATGAAATCGCTGCGACTCATCGACACGCGCGCCGTCTGGGGCGAGATCGACGCCCTGGCGCGTGGTTACGCCGCCAAAGGAAGCCAGATCCGCGTCACCAACGAGGCCGGGGGCATCGTGATCCTGGTCGGCGTCTGCACCGCGCTCAGCCTTCACGCGCGTCGCGCCGCCTGATCGAAATCGTTGCTGAGCGAAATCATCGATTTTTGACCAAAATCGAGGCGCGATTTCAAGCTATTGCTCCAAATAGGGGCTCGACGCGCGCGCCCCTCCCGAGGCAAATTGCGTCCATGTATAAAACCATCACCCACGACGTCCAGATCATCGCCACCCCCACCTTTTCGCCCGACCGGAGCGAACCGGAGGCCAATCGCTTTTTCTGGACCTACACCATCGAAATCGAGAATCTCGGCGCGATCCGGGTCCAGTTGCTCGAACGGGTCTGGCGCATCACCGACGGCAACGGCCGGCTTGAAACGGTGCGCGGTCCCGGCGTGGTCGGCGAAACCCCCGATTCTGGAGCCAGGCGGCAGCTTTCGATATACTTCGGGCTGCGGCCTGACGACGCCTTCCGGCCTGATGTCGGGCGCCTATCGCATGATCGACGCCGATGGGCGGAGCTTTGATGTCGATATTCCGCCTTTCTCGCTCGACAGCCCCTTGGAAAGGCGGGTTCTCAATTAATTTTGCGCGTTCCTGCTGTGATCCCTTCGGCGCTGGCGCGTAAAATGCATGATGCGTTGATGGAATTTGTTCGATGAAACATGATCTCGCCAATTCCGCGCTCGACCGCGCCATCGCTCTTCTCGACCGGCTTGTCAGCTTCGATACCGAAAGCTCGCGCAGCAATCTGCCGCTGATCGATTTCGTCGAAGACTATCTGCTCGGGCTTTCCCGCGTTTCACCCGTATTCCCAACGCTACGGGCGACAAGGCGGCGCTGTTTGTCACCTTCGGCCCCGATATCGACGGCGGCGTGGTGTTGTCCGGTCATACCGACGTGGTGCCCGTCACCGGCCAGAAATGGACCACGCCGCCCTTCGTGCTGCGGCGCGACGGAGAACGGCTTTACGGACGCGGCACCTGCGACATGAAGGGGTTTGACGCGCTCTGCCTCGCCATGGCGCCGGAATTTCTCGCCGCAAACCTCAAGAAGCCGATCCACATCATGCTGAGCTATGACGAGGAGACCACCTGCGCCGGCTGCCTCGACACCATCGCGCGCTTCGGACAGGATCTGCCCCGCCCCGCGCTCGCGATTATCGGCGAGCCGACGATGATGCAGGTCGCGGACGCGCATAAAAGCATCGCGACCTATCGCACCTGCGTCACCGGCCATGAGGCGCATTCGTCAAAACCCTGGCTGGGCGTGAGCGCCGTGCATATCGCCTGCGAACTGGTCGCGTCGCTGGAAAAAATCGGCGTGGAGTTGCAAAGCGACCGCGATCCGCATGGACGCTTCGAGCCGGCTTTCTCGACGGTCCATGTCGGCATGATCAACGGCGGCACCGCGCGAAATATCATGGCGCGGCAATGCGAGTTCTTCTGGGAGTTTCGCGGCCTGCCCCATACGCCGCAGGACGCGGCGCTGAACAAGTTCCAGGCCGTCTCCGCCGCGCTGGCGGCGGAGAGGTTTAGCCAGTTCCCCAATGCGAAGATCGAAACATTTGTCGAGATCGAGGCGCCGGGACTCGCCGCCGGGGCGGATTCCTCCGCCTCGACCCTGGCGTGGCGCTGAGCCGCGCCAACCACACCATTGCCGTGCCCTATGCCACCGAGGCCGGGCAATTCCAATTCGGCGGTCTGCCCGCCGTGATCTGCGGCCCCGGCAGCATCGACCAGGCGCACCAGCCCGACGAATATATCGACATCGGGCAGATGGCCGAGGGCATCGCCTTCTTGCGGCGGCTGGCGAGCCAGCTTTCGGGCTGAAGCACCCTCAGCCGGCGCCACCTTCTCCCCCCCCTATTCCGCGTGAAACCCGTCGGCGGGGCGCCAATAAAAGCCAGCCGCACCATGTTGGTCGCGCCCGGCGTGCCGAAGGGGACGCCGGCGATGATCAGGATGCGGTCGCCCGGCGACGCGAAATGCTGCCGCACGGCGAATTTGCAGGCGCGATTGGCCATGTCGCCCACGTCGTCGGCGTCCTTGGTGACCACGGATTCCACCCCCCAGACCGCGGTCAGCCGCCGCGCCGTGCAGCGACTGGGCGTGAGCGCCAGAATGGGCGCGCTCGGGCGTTCGCGCGCCACGCGCAAGGCCGTGGCGCCTGAGGCCGTCCAGGCGACCAGAGCCTTCAAATCCAGCGTTTCCGACATATTGCGCGCCGCAATGGCGACCGCGTCGGCGCCAGTGCGTTCGGGCGCGGCGCGCTGGGCGTTGATGATCGAGCGATAGACGCCGTCATGCTCGATCTCTTCCGCGATGCGATTCATCGTCGCCACCGCCTGGATCGGATAGGCGCCGGACGCGCTTTCCGCCGAGAGCATGATGGCGTCGGCGCCCTCGAAAACCGCCGTGGCGACATCCGAAACTTCGGCGCGGGTCGGCGCCGGCGCGGAAATCATCGAATTCGAGCATTTGGGTCGCCACGATCACCGGGCGGCCATGGCGGCGCGCTTCGCGGGTGATGCGTTTCTGCAATCCCGGCACTTTCTCCAGCGGCATTTCCACGCCGAGATCGCCGCGCGCCACCATCAGCCCGTCGGCGGCCAGCATGATTTCATCCAGATGGACAATGGCCTGGGGCTTCTCGATCTTGGCCAGCACCAGCGCGCGGCCCGCGACGATCTCCTTGACCTGGACGACTTCCTGAGCGCGCTGCACGAAGGACAGGGCGATCCAGTCCACGCCGGTCTCGACCGCGGCTTCGAGATCGACGCGATCCTTGGCGGTCATGGCGGCGACCGGGAATTTCGGTGTCGGGCAGGCTGACGCCCTTGCGGTTGGAGATGCGGCCGGCGAATTCGACCGTAGCCACGGCCCTTTTGGGCGAGGCCTCGACGACATGCAGGCGCAGGCGTCCGTCGTCGATCAGCAGCACATGGCCCGGCCGCAAGGCGACGAGAATTTCCGGATGGGGAAGACAAACGCGAGTGGCGTCACCGGGCGTCGGATCGGAGTCGAAGGCGAAATTCTGTCCCGCGACGAGATCGGCGCCGCCGCCGGTAAAAACGCCGACGCGCAATTTCGGCCCCTGCAGATCGACCAGCACGCCAATCGGCCGCCCGACGCGTTCTTCAACCGCGCGAATCATCGCGACGCGCTCGCGCATGGCGGCCGGATCGGCGTGGCTCATGTTGATGCGAAACAAGTCGGCGCCCGCCCGCCACAAATTCTCGATGGTCGCCTCGTCATTGGAAGCGGGGCCGAGCGTGGCGATGATCTTGCAGCGACGAAGCCAATTCATGGACATTTCCTTCCCTGGGAGAGAGGCCGTTTTCGGCCGTCTGTTTTTGGCCAGAAAGCTCATTCGACTTTCGGCTGAGTAAACTCTAGCGTGGCTGGATTGGATCGGTCAATTGAACGGTCCAGTTCTTGGCGTCCTTGCCGGTGTCGACCTCGAAAAACCCCGAACGATCATAGCCTCGCACGAAACAATCCTCGCGGCCATCGATGCGGAATTCGTGGTCGCGCGTGCACATGAAGGCCTTGCCCTTCCATTCGCCGCCGCGCTCGTCCATGGCGTAAATATAGTAATATTGGGCCGCGAGCGGTCCGCGCAAAAGGACCTCGCAGACGCTGGCCTTGATGTTCCACCAGCCTTCGCTGACCCAGTTGGACCCGTTGGTATAGGCGAGGGCGACGCTGACGCGGGCGTTGGTGTTGTTGCACAGGCGGAAGTCGGCGCGGGCGGGGGAAGCGGCCACGACGCCCAGACCCAGGACGGCCAGACCCAGGACGGCGCAGGCCAGTCCTGAACGCACACGTCCTGAACGCTTATGCGGCTTGCCCATCGCGCCTTTTCCTCAATCGTCATGGAACGGGATCAACTCTTGACGCCGCCTCGCATTGGTCTTCTTTTTAGCCGGAAATGTCCGGCCGCGTCTCGGCATTTTCGTCCCGCTTCGTCTTCTCCAGCTATCGAGTGCCGAAATTTGCCCGCAGAATTGCCATTCCAGCCCTTCGAAACACTGCCGGGCGTAAAAAATCAGCGGCTGATCCTGTTCTGCGACCATGCGCGCAATGCGCTGCCGCCCTCCTATGGCGCTCTTGGCCTGTCGAGCGAATCGCTCCAGCGCCATATCGCCTATGACATCGGCGCCGAGGCCGTGACGCGCCGCCTTGCCGCCCTGACCGGCGCCGGAGCGGTCCTCGCCGGCTTTTCCCGCCTGCTGATCGATCCCAATCGCGGCGAGGATGATCCGACTTTGGTGATGCGCATTTCCGACGGCGCCATCGTGCCGGGCAACGCCCGGATCGATGGAGAGGAAATTTCGCGCCGCATCGAGGCTTACTGGCGTCCCTATCGCCGCGCCTGCGCGGGCCTGATCGACCAGGCCCAGGCGGCGGACCTGATCCCGGCTCTGGTCGGCATGCATAGTTTCACGCCTTGCATGCAGGGCGTTTCACGACCCTGGCAGGTCGGTGTGCTGTGGGATCGCGACGACCGCCT
Source organism: uncultured Alphaproteobacteria bacterium (assembly GCA_963813955.1). GTDB lineage: Bacteria > Pseudomonadota > Alphaproteobacteria > Rhizobiales > Beijerinckiaceae > Rhodoblastus. Next base: position 16,207 of record CAWFBN010000138.1, read on the forward strand.
CGCCGCGCCCCTGATCGAGGCGTTGCGCGCGGAAAATCTCATCGTCGGGGATAACGAGCCCTATGACGGCGCGCTGATCGGGGACAGCATGTATGAGTTTTCGACCCAGCGCGGCCTGCCCGGAGTGTTGATCGAAATCCGGCAGGATCTCGTGGCGACGCAGGAGAAATGCGACGCCTGGGCGGAGCTTCTGGCCCGCATCCTGCCGCCGATCCTTCTCGCGCGAGAATCTGACGCGTGAGGAATTTTTCGGGTCTCGCGCGGATGGCAATCCTTGAAGGACGCGCCTTGAAGGACGCGCCTTCGGCTTGACGCCCGCGCCGCGCTGGTTCAATTGAGAGCCTCCATACAAGCAAAGGCGGAACATATGAGCGAGAGCGGCAATGCTGTCGACGGCGGCCATTTGAAAGCTTTCATCGAACGCATCGAGCGTCTCGAAGAGGAAAAGAAGGCGATCGCCGACGACATCAAGGAAGTCTACGCCGAAGCCAAGGGCACGGGCTATGACGTGAAAATCATGCGCAAAGTGGTGTCGATCCGCAAACAGGATCACAACAAGCGCCGCGAGGAAGAGGAAATTCTCGATCTCTATCTCTCCGCGCTCGGGGTCGAATGATTTTTTGCAAGACGGGCTTTGCCGGGGCAATAGGCCGGGGGCGCATTGCTCGCGGGCTTGGCCGTAACTAGATGAGGAGCGCTGGCCGCGGTTTCGCGGCGCGAAATTCAGGAAACGCCCCTCATGCCGCAAACTGCCGAAGCCAAATTATTCGAGTCTTATAAATTGGGCGATCTGACCTTGCGCAATCGCATCGTCATGGCGCCGCTGACCCGCAATCGCGCCAGCAGCGGCGAAATTCCTAACGATCTCATGGTGGACTATTACCGCCAGCGCGCCAGCGCCGGGCTGATCGTCAGCGAAGCGTCGCAGATCTCCCAACAGGGCCAGGGCTATATCCATACGCCGGGCATTTATACCGAAGCGCAGGTTGCGGGCTGGCGGCAGATCACCAACGCCGTCCATGACGCCGGCGGCTCGATCTTCATCCAGCTTTGGCATGTCGGGCGGGTGTCGCATGTCTCGTTGCAGCCGGACGGCGGCGCGCCCGTCGCCCCCTCGGCCATCCGCGCCAACACCCGGACTTTTGTGGCGAGCGGCTTTGTCGAAACCTCCGAGCCCCGCGCCCTCGAATTGAATGAAATTGCCGGCATTGTCGCCGATTACGCGCGCGCCGCGGCCAACGCCAAGGCGGCCGGGTTCGACGGCGTCGAAATTCACGCCGCCAATGGTTATCTGCTCGACCAGTTCCAAAAGGACGGCAGCAACCACCGCACCGACGCCTATGGCGGCTCGATCGAAAACCGCTGCCGCCTGACGCTGGAAGTCGCCGATGCGATTTTGAAAATTCTGCCGCCGGAACAGGTCGGCATCCGGATATCGCCGCTCGGCCCGACCAATGACGCCCTCGACAGCAACCCTCAGCCGCTGTTCGATCATCTCGTGCGCGGCCTTTCCGCGCGGCGGCTCGCTTATCTTCATGTCATCGAAGGCATCGCCGGCGGTCCGCGCGATGTCGCGCCCTTCGACTACGGCGCGCTGCGGAAAGCCTTTTCCGGCGCCACTATGGCCAATAACGGCTATGACCGCGATATGGCGATCAAGGCGCTGGACGCCGGCGCCGCCGATCTGATCGCCTTCGGGCGGCCCTTCATCGCCAATCCCGATCTGGTCGAGCGTCTGCGCCGCAATGCGCCGCTCAATGTTCTGGACCAGAAAACCCTGTTTGGCGGCGACGCTCACGGCTACACGGATTATCCCGCTCTGGCCGAGTGAACCGGGCGCCGGCCGCGGGTTTCCGCGGCCGGCGTCATGTTCTTGATCAGAGGCTGCCGACGATGCGCTTCAACTCGGCGCGGAAACCCGGCTCGATGTCGGGGCGGGACAGGGCGAATGCGACATTGGCGGCGAGAAAGCCGATTTTCGAGCCGGTGTCGTAAGTCTTGCCGTCGAACAATCGGCCGAAGAATTTCTGCGTCTTGGCCAATTCGATCATCGAATCGGTGAGCTGGATTTCCCCGCCCGCGCCCTTCTGGCCATTGGCGAGCAGGTCGAAGATTTGCGGTTGCAGGATATAGCGGCCCGAAATGATGAAGTTCGAGGGTGAGGTTCCCTTGGGGGGCTTTTCCACCATGCCGGTGATCTCGAAGGAGGCTCCGCGTTCCGCGCCCTTGGCGACGACGCCATATTGATGGGTGTCCTCCGGCGGGACTTCCTCGACGGCGATGACATTGCCGCCAAACTCGCGATAGGTCTCGACGCATTGCTGCAGGCAGCGGTCGCCGTTGGCGCCGGGAAGGGTGATCATGTCAGGCAGCATGACCGCGAAGGGCTCGTCGCCGATGACTTCGCGCGCGCACCACACGGCATGGCCGAGGCCGAGCGGAGCCTGCTGGCGGGTGAAGCTGGTGGCGCCGGGCGAGGGAAGATCGGCGATCAGGCCTTCCAGTTCCTTGAGCTTGTTGCGCTTGCGCAGATTGTCCTCGAGCTCGTAGGCGACGTCGAAATGATCCTCGATCACCGCCTTGTTGCGGCCGGTGACGAAGACAAAATGCTCGATGCCCGCCTCGCGCGCCTCTTCGACGCAATGCTGGAGCACCGGACGATCGACGACGGTCAGCATTTCCTTGGGGATGGTTTTGGTGGCGGGCAGAACGCGTGTGCCGAGACCGGCAACCGGAAAAACGGCTTTACGAATGGGCTTTGTCTGCATGGAATTTCCGCTTCGGTGAAGACTGACCGGCCAAGACTGACCGGCCAAGACGGCGGGCGCCGCCGGGAAAGCCCGGTCAAAGGTTGGTCCGCGCTCCCGCGACGCTTTTAGCACCTAGGCCCGGCTTGGGCCAAGAAAACTTCACACGCGCTGCGGTGACTTCGCAAACGCGAATTTTTGCCTTAGAACGACGGCGTCAATTTCAGGGGACTCCATGATGACCGTACTCGTCACCGGCGGCGCCGGCTATATCGGCTCGCATATGGTGCTCGAATTGCTCGACGCTGGCGAAAAGGTGGTGGTGCTCGACAACCTCTCCACCGGCCGGCGCTCGGCCGTGCCGGCGGGGGTCGAATTGATCGTCGGCGATTTCGGCGACGAGGTTTTGGTCAAGGACCTGCTCGTCCGCCGCAATGTCGACGCCATCATTCATTTCGCGGCGAAAATCGTGGTGCCGGACTCGGTCGCCGATCCGCTTGGCTATTATCTCAACAACACCGCTTCCGCCCGCAGCCTGCTGGCCTGCGCCGTGGCGCAAAAGGTCAAACATTTCATCTTCTCCTCCACCGCCGCCGTCTATGGCGAACCGGAGCAGAATCCGGTTTCCGAAGGCGAAAGCCTCAAGCCCGTTTCGCCCTATGGCCGCTCCAAGCTGATGGTCGAATGGATGCTCGAGGACACCTCGCACGCGCATGATCTGCGTTACGTCGTGCTGCGCTATTTCAACGTCGCGGGCGCCGATCCGCAGGGAAGGGCCGGCCAGTCTTTCCCCAACGCCACCCATCTGATCAAGGTCGCGGTGCAGGCGGCGCTCGGGATGCGCAAGGGCATGGAGGTTTTTGGGACCGATTATCCGACCCCCGACGGCTCCTGCCTGCGCGATTACATTCAGGTCAGCGATCTCGCCCGCGCCCACATGGCCGCGCTCAAGCATTTGCGCGGCGGGGGCGAGAACCTGACCGCCAATTGCGGCTATGAGCGCGGCTATTCGGTGCTGGAGGTGGTGGAGACGGTCAAGCGCGTCTCGGGCGTGGACTTTGACGTGAAGATCTCCGGCCGCCGCCCCGGCGACCCGGCCGCTATCGTCGCCGCCAACGAGAAAGTCCGCACTGTGCTGGGCTGGACGCCGATCCACGACGATCTCGACGAGATCGTGCGACAGGCGCTGGCGTGGGAGAAGAAGCTTTTGGCGGAGAAAGCTTGAGCGGCCCTATTAAGTCAACGCCCTCATGGAGCCCTCGTCCTTCGAGACGCGCCCTTTAGGCGCCCCTCAGGATGAGGCTACTGCGTTGTTTTGCAAAGATAACACCTCATGGTGAGGAGGCTCCGAAGGAGCCGTCTCGAACCATGGGCAGCAAAACGGGGCTTTGTCATGCGGGCCGCCCGAAAATTGTGGCCAGCGACCCCTCGCCCTTCGAGACAGCCGCCGTCGGCCGTCTTGCGACGTCCTCGGGCGGCTTCCTCAGGGAGAGGGGCATTGCTAAACCGCAGATTGACGGATTTTATTTCCGCTCCGTCGCCTTCTCGATCCAGTCGAGATAGGCCGGATCGCCCGAAAGAATCGGCACGGCGATGATTTCCGGGACTTCATAGGAATGCAGCGCCCGGATCTGCGCCGCGATGGCGTCGAAATCCGCCGCGCGCGCCTTGATCGACAGCACAAACTCCTTTTCGCGCATAAGAACGCCGCGCCAAAAATAGCGGCTTTGCACCGGCGCGATCTGGATGCAGGCGGCGAGTTTTTGCTCCAGCAACGCGCTCGCGAGGGCTTCCGCCTTGTCTTCGTCATCCAGCGTCGTCTGCACGATGCAGCAGGCGGTCACAGCCATCCGGCGAGTTCCGTGCGCAACACGTCGGCGATGGTGTCGATCGCCGCCATCGCTGTCGTTAAGGCAGGGAATCAGCGCGAATTTCTCGCCGCCGGCGTCGAGAAAGGCGTCGCGGTTCTCGGCGCCCAATTCCTCCAGCGTCTCCAGGCAATCGGCGAAAAAACCCGGCGCCATGATCGCGATTTTTTTGATCCCCTGCGCGGGCAGGCTCTCGACCGTCTCCAAGGTATAGGGTTTCAGCCATTCCGTGGGGCCCAGACGCGATTGAAACGTCATGAGGAATTTATCGGCGAGGCCGGACGCCTCGCCGAGCAGCCGCGTCGTTATGGCGCAGTGGCAAAAATAGGGATCGCCCTTGTCGAAATAGGCTTTGGGGATGCCATGCCAGGAGATCACGATTTTTTCGGGCGTGAAGTCCAGCTTCGCCAGCGACTCGCGCAGGCTGGCCGTCAAGGCCGCGATATAGGCGGGGCGGTCGTAAAAGGGCGCGGCAATGCGCAGCGTGGGCTGCCAGCGCAGTTTTTTCAGCGCTTCGAAGGCGCGATCGGCGACGGTCGCGCTGGTGGCGGAGCAATATTGCGGATAGAGCGGCACGATCAGCAATCGGTCGCAGCCTTGCGCCTGCAGGGCGCCGATGCGCGAGGCGATGGACGGCTTGCCGTAGCGCATGGCCCAGTCCACCAGCACCTTTTCGCTGCCGGCGCCCAGTCCGCCGGAGGCGATTCGGGCGGCCATTTTTTCGCTTTGCGCCCGCGTGACGGTCTTCAGCGGCCCCTCGTCGCGCTCTTTGTTCCAGATGGCGGCGTAATCGCGCCCCTTGCGCGTCGGCCTGGTGGTCAGGACGAAACCGTGCAGCACGGGCAGCCACAGCGCGCGCGGCACTTCGATCACCCGGGGGTCGGACAGGAATTCCTGCAAATAGCGGCGCATCGGCCAATAGGAGGTTCCCTCCGGCGTGCCGAGATTGACCAGCAGCGCCCCGATGCGTCCGGAGGCGATGACGGGATGGTCTTTGGCAAGAGGGGCGTCGGCGACGATCATGACCTTACCTGTAAAGAAGCTGCACTTTTGGACAAGCCTCATTTGGCGACGAAAGGGGAAATCAGCAGGCGAAAATCCGAAAAACGGCGCGACAACCGATATGGACACAGTTGACCGAATTCAATTCCGGTTGCAATGTCAGGTTTGATTGACACCTTTGCGCGGCCAGTTTGATCCGTATCAAAGTCACAGCCAACGTCAAATGAGAAAGTTTGCGGATGAACGCTCTTTCCTCTTCTCTGGTTCTCGCTGAAAAATCGGTGCCTCGTTATACGAGTTACCCGACGGCGCCGCATTTCTCTCCGGCGGTCGGACCGGAAAAAACCGGCGAATGGCTGGCCGCCCTTCCCGTGACGACGCGGCTGTCCCTCTATCTGCACGTGCCCTATTGCCGCGAGCTTTGCTCCTATTGCGGCTGCAACACCAAGGCGACGCGTCAGGCCGGGCCGCTCGACGCCTATGCCGAGACCCTTTTCCGCGAGATCGATCTTGTCGCGCGCGCGACCCCGGCGCGCACCGTCATTCACGCCCATTGGGGCGGCGGCACGCCCTCCATGCTGGGAGGCCCCCGCCTGCTCCGCCTGTTGGACGCCTTGCGCGGCCGCTTCGCTTTCGCGCCCGGCGCGGAAATCTCGATCGAACTCGACCCGCGTTATGTCGACGCCGAACTGGTGGATGCGCTGGCCGCGGGGGGCATTACGCGCGTCAGTCTCGGCGTGCAGGATTTCAATCCGCATGTGCAAAAACTGATCGGCCGCGTGCAGCCTTTCGAAACGGTGGCCAAGGCGGTGGAACTGCTGCGCGACCGCGGCCTTGCGGCGATCAATCTCGACCTGATGTATGGCCTGCCCGAACAGAGCGAGGAGGACGTGATCCACACCGCCGAGCTGGCGGCCTCGCTTGAGCCAAGCCGGCTCGCCATTTTCGGCTACGCCCATGCGCCCTGGTTCGCTAAAAGGCAGAGGCTGATCGACACGGCCCGCCTGCCCGGCGCCGCCGAGCGCATCCGCCAGGCCGCAGCCTCGCGCGACACCCTGGTCAGTCAGGGCTTTGTCGCCATCGGCCTCGATCATTTCGCCCGGCCCCACGACCAACTCGCCATCGCCTCGGCGAATGGAACGCTGCGCCGCAATTTTCAGGGCTACACCACCGATCAGGCGGAAGCTCTGCTGCCGATGGGAGCTTCCTCGATCGGCCGCCTGCCGCAAGGCTTTATTCAGAACGCCCCCGATGTCGCTACGTGGCGGCGCGCCATCGATGCCGGCAAATTCTCGACGGTCAAGGGCGTGGCCTTTTCGCGCGACGACAAGGCGCGGGCGGCGGTGATCGAGCGGCTGATGTGCGATTTCAGCGTCGATTACGGCGTGATCGCCGCTGAAAAGCTGGGCGACCACACGGCCTTCGACGCGGCCCAGGCGGAGTTGTCGCAACTGGTCCAGGCGGGCGTTGCGACGCAGGAGGGACGGCGCGTCAACATCACGGAAGCCGGTCGCCCCTTCATGCGGCTTGTCGCCGCCACCTTCGACGCCTATCTGGCGGCCCGCGCCGCCAAGCACAGCGTCGCGGTGTAGCGTATGATAGGCCCGGCCAATCGCCGCGCTTAGATGTCTCGGCCTTCGACCTCGCGCCCCAGCCTTTCCGTTGCGTCGCGCAACTCTCCGTTGGCGGGGTCGAGGTCCAGCGCGCGGCGCATCATCTCCAGCGCCGGCTTGTCCTGATGCGCCGTGCGCATGAGTTCGGCCAATTCGGTCATGGCGACAAAATCGCGCCGCTCGGCGTTGAGCGCGCGAGTGAGGTCGAGCATGGCGCCCTCGGCGTCGCCCTGCGCCAAGGCCGATTGCGCCCGCCGCCGCCAGCCATAGCCCCAATCTGGATAAAGGCTGACGATCCGGTCCAGCAGGCTCGACGCCTCGGTCTGACGAGCGTCCTTCAACGCGCTTTCGGCTCGCGTCATCAACAGGTCGGCGGTCGGCGATTCGGGATGCGCCCAAGCCTTGGCGATCAACGCGCGGATGGCCGCGGCGGTGGACGCGTCCGGCGCCTGTTTCAAGCGCGCGAACAAGGCGTCGAGCATTTTTGTGCGCGCTGGCGCTGAAGGCAGGGGCTGCGCCGGTCCGACTTGCTTTTCCTGCGCCGCCGGACAGGCGGAAGGCGCGGCAAGGCTCAGGCCGGCGGCGGCCACGATGAGGGAAAACAGGGCGCGAGCGCTTTTCATAAGCCGATTAAAGCCGATTTTTTCCGCTTCGCCAAATTACGGACAGAGCCGCGTCAGCGTGGCGGGATCGCCCTTGCCGCCGCAATATTTTTTCAAGGCCAGGCGGAACACGTTATCTTCGGTCGCGACGAGGTCAAACAGCGTCATCGAGGAGCGGAATTTCATGGCGTCGGGGTCGCCGAAAATGTCCTTGAGCGTGCGGCCTTCAACAGCGTTGACCAGACCGGCGCATTCGCGCAGGCGGGCGCCGAGAACGGGATGGAGCAGAAAGGCTTCCGCCTCGGCCAGCGACGCTATGGCGTAGAAAGCCGCCGTCGGCGAGACTCCGAGACCCTCGATCTGGGGAAAGATGAACCATATCCAATGGCTGCTCTTTCGTCCCGAGCGCAACTCGCCGCGCACGTCATCGATCACCTTGGCCTGCGCATCGACAAAGCGCTGAAGATTGAAGGGGTCATCCTGCGGCATGGCCTGCTCCGGAGAAACTTTCCTTCATATGGGGAGCGCGCAAAAACAAAAAACCCCGGCGTGACCGGGGTTTTTGCAATCGATGCGGAAGCTGATCAGCCCTGGCGGGCCTTGTAGCGCTTCTGCGTCTTGTTGATGATATAGACGCGGCCCTTGCGGCGCACGAGCTGGTTGTCGCGGTGACGCGTACGCAGCGACTTGAGGGAATTGCGGACTTTCATGACGGACCCCGGATCAATTGGCCGGGGTGCTCCCTCAGCCGGAAAATGGAGCCGGTGCTATGCCCCATTTATGCGGCGCGATCAAGTCCTGATTGGCTTTTTCAACCGAGAGCCGAGGTTTTGGCCTTCAGCGCGCCTCTCTGCGTTGTCGCGCCGACCTTCAGCCGGCGCCTGGATCGCTGTCGCGGCCATATTCTTTTTCCGACGGCAGAACGCCGGAGCCGGGGCAAGCGTCGAAATTGGTCAGGTCCGCCCGCGCGTGAGGGCCGGCCGCCGGCATTCTCTCGACGACCTTTTCGCACTCGATTTCGACGGCGGGCGTTTTTTCGTTCAATTCGCCAAACATGGTCATGTTGGCCTCCTGAAACAAAGCCGAAGGAACGCTCTGCCTATTTTTTAGGCGCGACCTTTTCTTGGGCTTTCCGCATTCAATCAGACTATCGGCCTTTTGTATAAGCGGCTTTTTGTCGCAACGTGACGCCGCTTCCCTTTTTACCCGCTGGTCGCCGCCATCGCGGCAAGCTAAAAGCGCCCCATGCATCCCCCCACGCCCGCCGCCGAATCGCCGTTTCGAACACCCATGGTCCGGCGGGTGACGCTGGCCGATTTCCGCTCCTATCCGGCGCTCGACCTGCGCGTGTCCTCAAACATGGTCGCTCTGGCCGGCGATAACGGCGCCGGAAAAACCAATCTGCTCGAAGCCCTGTCGCTGTTCACGCCCGGCCGCGGGCCTGCGCCGCGCGGAACTGGCCGAAATGGCGCGGGAAGGCGGCCATGGCGGCTTCGCGGTCTCGCTGGAACTAGAGGGCGAAGCGGGCGGGCCGCTGCAACTGGGAACCGGGCTGGAGCTCAGCGACGGCGCAGCGCAGCGCAAATACCGGCTCGACCGCGAGCCGGCGCCCTCGCCGCGCGTCTTCGCCGATCATCTCCGCGTCGTCTGGCTCACCCCCTCGATGGACGGGTTGTTCACCGGCTCGGCGGGCGAAAGGCGGCGCTTTCTCGACCGGCTGGTGCTGGCGGTGGACAGCGATCACGGAACCCGGGTCGCGGCGCTTGAAAAAGCCTTGCGCAACCGCAATCGCCTGCTGGAGGAGCGGCGCGGCGAAAAAATCTGGCTCGACGCCGCCGAGCGCGAAATCGCCGAACTGGCCATCGCCGTCGCCGCCGCGCGGGCCGAGACCGTCGCGCGACTCGCCGCCCTGATCGCCGCCGGGCGCGACGACAACTCACCCTTTCCCTGGGCCGACATCGCGCTGGAGGGCGAAATCGACCGCCTGATGGCCGAGCGCCCCGCGCTGGAGGCCGAAGACCTTTACCGCGCCTTGTTGCGCGAAAATCGCGCCCGCGACGCCGCCGCCGGTCGCACGCTGATCGGGCCGCAGGCCAGCGATCTCGCGGTATTGCATGGCCCCAAGCAATGTGAGGCGCGCCGCGCCTCGACCGGCGAGCAGAAGGCCCTGCTGGTCGGGCTGGTGCTCGCCCATGCCCGTCTGGTCGCGGCGATGAGCGGCATCGCGCCCCTCGTGCTGCTCGACGAAATCGCCGCCCATTTCGACCCCGCTCCGCCGCAACGCCCTGTTCGACGCCTTGCAGGCGCTCGGCGGCCAGGTGTGGATGACCGGCGCCGACGAAAGGCTTTTCGACGATCTGCGCGGCCGCGCCGATATCTTTCGTCGTCGCCGGCGGTCGCTTGACGCGGGCCGGGGGAGAAAAAGCGTGACCGATCTCGCAAAAGCCCGCCGCCTGCTCAAAACCGTGTTCGGCTTCGACGATTTCCGCTCCGGCCAGCAGGAGATTGTCGAGGCGGTGCTGTCAAACGATCCGGTGCTGGCGGTCATGCCGACCGGCAGCGGCAAGAGCCTGTGCTATCAACTGCCGGCCCTGCTCGGCGAAGGCTTGACCCTGGTCATTTCGCCGCTGATCGCCCTGATGCGCGATCAGGTCGGCCAGATGCAGGCGCTGGGCCTTGCCGCCGCCACCCTCAATTCCCAGACCGGCGAGGACGAAGCGCGCGAAACCTGGCGGCAGATCCGCGCCGGGACGCTCAAATTGCTGTTCCTGTCGCCGGAGCGGCTGGCGATGGACGGTCTCGTCGAAGCTCTCGGCAATGCGGGCGTAAAGCGTGTGGCGGTGGACGAGGCCCATTGCATCTGCGAATGGGGCCATGATTTTCGTCCCGAATATCGCATGATCCGCGAGAGCGTGGAAAAGCTCGGCGCCGTTCAGGTCATCGCCTTCACCGCGACAGCCGACCGCGCCATGCGCGCCGAGATCGCCGAGCGGCTTTTTTCGCGGAAGCCGCAGATTTTCGTCCATTCCTTCGACCGGCCCAATATTTCCCTGTCTTTTGCGCGCCAAGGACCAGCCGAAAAAGCAGTTGGAGCGATTTCTTGACCGCCCGGCGCGGCCAGAACGGCATCGTCTATTGCGCCTCGCGCGCCGCGACCGAAAGGCTGGCGGAGCATTTTTCGCGCTCAGAAATTTGACGCCATCGTTTATCACGCCGGCCTGGAGCAAAGGCGTCCGCAACGCCAACCAGGACCGTTTTTTGCGCGACGATGGGGTCATTGCTTTCGCGACGGTGGCCTTCGGCATGGGGGTCAACAAGCCTGACGTGCGATTTGTCGCCCATGCCGACATGCCCTCGAGCATCGAGAGCCTATTACCAGGAAATCGGCCGCGCCGGACGCGACGGCCTGCCCGCCGACGCCCTCACCCTCTATGGTCTGGACGACATGGCGCTGCGCCGCCGCCAGATCGACGAGAAATCGGTTTCCGACGAGCGGCGCCGCGCCGAGCAGCAAAGATTTTCGGCGCTGGCCGCGCTGTGCGAGGCGGCCTCCTGCCGCCGCCAGAGCTGCTGGCCTATTTCAACGAGGAGGCGACCCCTTGCGGGCGCTGCGACGTGTGCCTGGGGCAGGTCGCCCTGCGCGACGGCACGGTGGAGGCGCAAAAGGCGCTGTCGGCCATCTACCGCACCGGCCAGCGCTTTGGGCCGGCTATCTGTGCGACCTGCTGACGGGAGCCGAAACCGAGGCGCTCAAGCGCAACGGCCACGGCGCGCTCAAAACCTTCGGCGTTGGGGCCGACCGCAGCAAGCAGCAATGGACCTCCACCTTCCGCCAGCTTTTCGCCGCCGGGGCGCTCGAAAGCGCCAGTTCCGAGCATGGCGGTTTTGCCTTGACCGAAAAGGGCGAGGCCATTTTGCTGGGGCGCGAAACTTTTACCCTGCGCGCCGATCCGCCGCGCGAAGATGTTTCTCGCGGAAAACGTCGCGGCCGGCGCGCGATATCGAAGAAGCGAGATTCGGCGGAAGGAAAGATTTTCGAGGCGCTCAGAAAACTGCGCCGCGACCTCGCCAAGGATCAGGGGCTGGCCGCCTATATGGTGTTCGCGGACAAAACCCTGCTGGAAATGGCGGAGCGCCGCCCCGCGACGCTGGACGACTTGCGCGGCATCCACGGCGTCGGCGAACGCAAGATCGCGCTCTACGGCGAGGTTTTTCTCGACGCGATCGCCCAGGCGGGGATGTGAGCCAAGCTGGTCATTGCGACGGGCGAAGCAATCCCGCTGCGATCAGTGGCAAAGATGGATTGCTTCGCTCCGCTCGCAATGACGGTGTAGCGACGACGCGCGGTCTCGCCGCGCGAGCGCGACAGCCAGCTTAATGCACGCTCACCGTGGCGAGTTGATGTCCCAGGCGTTAGCGACCGCCGCGTCCTTGCTGTCGGCCAGCACGATGGGCGTTCCATTGGCCGCCAGAAGGGCGAAAAGCTGCATGCCGGGCTGGAGGCCTTCGATCTGCGGGAACAGCGCCAGCGCCTCTTCCGACTTGATGGGCCGGACATAGGCGATCGCGCCTTCGCCGAGATGGGCGAACTGGTCGGCGGTCAGGTCGCCGGGACCTAAAGTCTCAGGTGAATTGTTCATGGTGTTTTCCTTTCCGCGCTCTCCAAGAGACGCGCCAGGCAAGCGAACTGTTCCTTCAGCTTCGCGTTGCAATTTCTATCGTCTTGACGATCCGCTCCGGTTCGGGGCGGACGAGATCCACCGACAACAATCCGTCGGACAGATCGGCGCCGAGAACCTGCATGCCCTCGGCGAGCAGAAAGCTGCGCTGGAACTGTCGCGCGGCGATGCCGCGATGCAGATATTGGCGCTCCTTGTCGTCGTGCTGACGACCGCGAATGACCAATTGCCCCTCTTCCAGCGTGATGGACAATTGACTCGCGGCTGAAGCCGGCCACCGCCAGCGTGATGCGCAGCCGCTCGGGCAGGTCGGCTTCTCCCGCCAAACGCTCGATATTATAGGGGGGATAGCCGTCAGACGCCGTGCGGGTCACACGTTCCAGGGCTTTTTCAATCTCGTCGAAGCCCAGCAGGAAGGGCGAGTTCATCAGCGGTTGACGCGACATTGCGAAGCCCTTTCCAGGCGCCTCGTGGAAGTCGAGGGCCCGAAGCGCCCTCACGGCTTGTCGCCGCAGAGGGGATATGGCGTCGCTTTTTCGGCTTTTCAAGGGGTGAGACAACTCAACCCTCACAGCATGCTGGGCAGCACGCGATCCGGCGGACGATGGCCGTCCATGAAGGTCTTCACGTTGATGATGACCTTTTCGCCCATGTCGATACGGCCTTCCAGCGTCGCCGAGCCCATGTGCGGCAGCAGCGTCACCTTGCCCGCCTGGGCCAGTTTCAGCAGCTTGGGCGAGACGGCCGGTTCATGCTCGAACACGTCAAGGCCGGCGCCGGCCAACTCGTTGGCCTCCAGCATGCGGGTCAGGGCGTTTTCGTCGATGATCTCGCCGCGCGCCGTGTTGACGATAATGGCGGTGGAATGGAGATGCTTCAGACGCCTCGCCGACAGCAGATGGAAGGTCGCCGGCGTATGCGGGCAATTGACCGAGACGATGTCCACGCGCGCCAGCATCTGGTCGAGCAAATCGTAATAGGTCGCGCCAAGCTCCTGCTCGATCGCCGCGGAGACGCGGCGCCGGTTGTGATAATGGATCGACATGCCAAAGGCCTTGGCGCGGCGGGCGACCGCCTGGCCGATGCGGCCCATGCCGACAATGCCGAGTTTTTTGCCGGTGATGCGGTGGCCGAGCATCCAGGTCGGCGACCAGCCGGTCCAGCTGCCGTCCACGGCGGCTTGCGCGCCTTCGGCGATGCGGCGCGACGACAGAGAGGATCAGGCCCATGGTCATGTCGGCGGTGTCGTCGGTCAGCACGCCCGGCGTATTGGTGACGGTGATGCCGCGCCGCAGCGCCGAGGTCACGTCGATATTGTCGACGCCATTGCCGAAATTGGCGATCAGCTTCAGATTGCTCGCCGGCCTGGGCGATGATCCGCGCGTCGATGCGGTCGGTGACGGTGGGCACCAGCACGTCGGCGGTCGCGGATCGCTTCGGCCAGTTCGGCCGGGCTCATCGGACGGTCCGATTCATTGAAACGGGCGTCGAACAATTCGCGCATCCGCGCTTCCACCGGCTCCGGCAGTTTGCGGGTCACGATGACGAGCGGCTTGGTGTTGCCCATGGCTTTCCCGTTTCCTCTGCCCCGGATTTTTTGGCGCGCCATAAAGCGCTCCGGCGCGCCGGGTTTTCACCGGTCGTTAACGATGTGCGGGCGACAAGAACTTGACCAAGCATGGACCAGCCAAGTCCGATCGCCTTCCTTTGCTTCCTAGCAGAAGCCTTGGCAAAAACAAGAACGGCGAAGCCGGTTTTGAAAGCGTTCGAACGTTCCGGAAATCGGAATGCGGAAATCAGGCAAGAAAGACGACGTTATGGCGATTTGGCCGCTTCGCGCGAAAAGTTTTTCCCTCGCTCTTTGCCGCAAGTCGAGCGCGGGCTTCATCGGTGCGGGGATCGTCAGCTCGGGGCTTGGCCTCGCGGGCTTTTCCGCAGCGCGCAACAGGCGGTGGGCTCGGCCACCGGCCTGCCGGTGCCGCGCTATGTCAGCCTCAAGTCCGAGCACGTCAATCTGCGCGAAGGCCCGTCCAAGGACCACGCCACCAAATGGATCTACCAGCGCGCCGGCCTGCCGGTGGAAATCATCGCCGAATATGAGACCTGGCGGCGCATCCGCGATTCGGAGGGCGCGGAAGGCTGGGTGCTCCATTCGCTGCTGTCGGGCAAGCGCACCGCTCTGGTGTCGCCGTGGAAAAAGGACGCCCCGCCCTTGCCGCTGCGCGCGAACCCGGCAAGGATGCCAGCTGATCGCCGCCAAACTTTCGCCCGGCGTCATCGCCGGCGTGAAAAAATGCGACGGAACCTGGTGCCGCCTCAAGGGCGAGGGCTATGACGGCTATATGCCGCAGACCAATTTGTGGGGTGTTTATCCGGGCGAGAAGGTGGAATAGTTAACAATACCCTCACCCTGAGGAAGCCGCCGACGGCGGCTGTTCGAAGGGCCAGCGCTCAATAATCCACGCCAATCAAATAAAGCCCCTCCGCCGGCGCGACCTGTCCGCAACGCGCCCGGTCGCAGGATTTCAGCGCGGCTTCAAGGTCGTCGGCCCGCCACTTTCCCGAGCCGACATGCTCCAGCGAGCCGACCATCGAGCGCACCTGCCGGTGCAGAAAAGCGCGGGCGCTGGCGTGGATGTGGATTTCGTCGCCCTCCCGCGCGCACATCCAGCCGATCCAGCGTGCGCACCGGGTTTTCGGCCTGGCATTCGGCGTCGCGAAAGGTCGAAAAATCATGTGTGCCGACCAGAACCTGCGCCGCCTCATGCATGGCCTCGGCGTCGATCCGGCGCTTGATCAGCCAGGCGCGGTCGCAATCGAAAGTAGCGGCGCGCGGCGGTTGGCGATGCGATAGAGATAATGCCGCGCCTTGGCCGAAAATCGCGCGTCGAAATCGTCCGCAACGCCTCGGCGGCGAGAATGGCGACGCGTTCCGGCCGCATATGGGCGTTGAGCGCGTCGCGCAACATATCGGTGCGCCAGACGCGAGCGAGGTCGACATGGCCGACCTGTCCGGTGGCGTGGACGCCGGAATCGGTGCGTCCGGCCCCGCGCAGGCCGACCGGCCCGGCGTCGAGCTTGGCCAGCCCGCGCTCGATCACTTCCTGCACGGAAAGGCCATTGGCCTGACGCTGCCAGCCGACGTAATCGGTGCCGTCATATTCGATGAGTGAGTTTATAGCGCGGCATGGACAGGCGGCAGACAGCAGGCGCCGGGCGCAAGCCGGGCGCCGCGCAAAAATTCCGAGCCGGAGACGGGACCGCGCCCCGCCCTTTGCGCCTCGACCAGCGTCAAGGCGCCGACGCCACAGGCGATGCGCGGCGTCTCGTCGAGGATTTCGCCGGGCTTTCCGGCTCCCTCGGCCAGAGTCGTGCGCAGAATTTTGACGCGCTCAGGCCCCTTGCCGAAATCCATTTCGAAAAAGGCGCCGGGAAAGGGCGACAACCCGCGAATGAGATTGTGAATGTCCTGCGCCGGTTGCGAGAAATCGACGCGCGCTTCGGCCTTGTCGATCTTTTTGGCGTAAACCACGCCCTCTTCCGCCTGCGGCTGAAATTTGAGAGCGCCGCGCTCCAGCGCCGCCAGCGCCCGGCCGATCAGATCGGCGCCAAGCAGCGGAAAGCCGATCATGCGCTTCGCCGGCCGTCATGTCGGGCGTGATGGTGAGCTTTTCCGCCATGGCGATGGGGCCGGTGTCGAGCCCCTCCTCCATCTGCATGACCTCGACGCCGGTTTCCGCGGTCGCCGGCCATGATCGCGCGCTGGATCGGCGCGGCGCCGCGCCAGCGCGGCAGCAGCGAGCCATGCAGATTGAGACAGCCGAGGCGCGGCGCCGCGAGCACGTCTTTCGGCAGGATCAGGCCATAGGCCACCACCACCGCGACATCGGCGTCATGGCGCGAAAATTCCTGCACCGTTTCAGGATCGCGGAAATTCTTCGGCGTCAGCACCTTCAGGCCATAGCGCTCGGCGGCGGCGTGGACCGGCGAGGGCGTCAGCTCCAGCCCCCGCCGTCCGGCGGGTTTTGGCGCGCGCGAATAAACGGCGACGACCTCATGGCCGCGTCCAAAAATTTCGGCCAGCGGCGCCAGCGCGAAGTCCGGCGTGCCCATGAAAATAACGCGCATTGACGCTCAGCCCTGCTTGGCGCGGATTTCCGGCCCGCGTGGCGCGGTGGGCTCCTGACGCGCCGCCTTGGTGAATTTCTTGATCGCGCGCTCGCGTTTGAGCCGCGAAATGTGGTCGATGAACAGCTTGCCGTCGAGATGGTCGATCTCATGCTGGAGGCAGGTGGCGAGCAGGCCCTCGGCCTCGATCTCGCGGCGCTGGTTGTCGCGGTCGAGGAAGCGCACGCGGACTTTGGCGGGGCGGGTGACCTCCTCGTAATATTCGGGAAGCGACAGACAGCCTTCCTCGTAGACCGTTTCTTCCGCCGAGGTTTCGAGAATTTCCGGATCGGCGAAAAATTGCGGGGCCGGGGGCTGGTCGCTTCTTCGCCAGGTCGATCACCAGCACGCGCTTGGCCACGCCGATCTGGATCGCCGCCAGGCCAATGCCCGGCGCGTCATACATGGTTTCCAGCATGTCATCCATCAACGCGCGCACGTGATCGTCCACGACGCCGACTTTTTCGCTGACGGCGCGCAGTTGAGGATCGGGCAGGCACAAGATCGGACGGATCGCCATGGATGTGGACTTTCGATTGATGCTCTCCTGAAATAGGGCGGCCTCGCGCTGTCGTCAAATCCGACTTGCCTTGGAACCGATATTTGTTCTATTTTTGTTCATCTCTTTTTGCTGCAATCTCGATATGGCGAATCACCTTGTTCTAGAGCTTTTGGCCCTTCCGGACGCCGTTCTCGGCGCCGGGGCCTTTGCGGTTGTTGTTTTGCTGGCCGGACTCTTCGCGTTGCTCGGCCATGGACGCCGGGCCGAAGCCGAGGCGCAAATGGCGGCGCTGTCGCGCTCGCACGCCGAAATGGCCGGCCGGATGCAGACGCTGGTGGAAATTCTCGGCGGAAGGCAGGCCGACTTCGCCCGCGCCGTGGCGGAAAAACTGGATAGCTCCAGCCATCGCGTCAATGAAAGGCTGGAAATCTCGGCCCGCGCCACCCTGGCCAATCTCGGCGCGCTCAACGAACGACTCGGGCTGATCGACGCGGCGCAGGCGCGGCTGACCGGGCTGACGCAGGAAGTGGTCGGCCTGAAAGAAATTCTCGGCAACAAGCAGACGCGCGGCGCCTTCGGACAGGGGCGGATGGAGGCGATCATCCGCGACGCCCTTCCCGCCAATGCCTATGCCTTCCAGCACACGCTTTCGACCGGAGTCCGACCCGATTGCGCGCTAAAATTGCCGGGCGACGACAAGATTCTGGCGGTGGACGCCAAATTTCCGCTGGAAGCCTTTACCGCGCTCAAACACGCCGCCGCGAGGGCTCGCGGAAAACGGCGCAGGCGCGGGTGCGCGCCGATCTCGGCAAACATATCAAGGATATTTCGGAGCGCTATCTGCTGGCGGGAGAGACGCAGGATGTGGCGTTGCTGTTCGTGCCGTCGGAATCGATTTTCGCCGAACTGCACGAATTTTTCGACGACGTGATCCAGAAGGCGCATCGCGCCCGCATCCTCATCGTCTCGCCCTCGCTGCTGCTGATGGCGATTCAGGTGTTGCAGGCCATTGTGCGCGATGCGCTGGTGCGCGATCAGGCCCATGTGATTCAGGCCGAGACGCGGCGTCTGGTCGAGGATGTGATGCGGCTGCGCCAAAGGGTTTTGAAGCTGGACGGCCATTTCAGGCAGACGCAGGAGGACGTGGCCGCGATTTTGACGTCGTCGGAAAAGATTTCCCGCAGCGGCGAGAGGATCGAAAGGATGGATTTTGCGCAAGCGGCGGAAGGGCCGGATTTTTTGGCGGCCGCGCAGTGATTATGCCCATCGCTGATCGTTAGCGCCCCCTCCCCGCCTGCGGGAGAGGGTTGGGGTGAGGGGCGGGGGCATTGGCGGCAAAGTCGTCGAATCCACAGTTTCAAAGCGCAATCCGCGAGGCTAATCACCCGGCCCGTCGCACTGCGCCCCGCTGATGCGGGCAGGGGGCGCTAACGTCCGGCATCGTGGCTGAACTCAAAGCCAACTCACAAATCCGTCCGGCTCCTCAACGCCGCCGCCAGCGTGCCTTCGTCGAGATAATCCAACTCGCCGCCGACCGGGACGCCATGGGCGAGGCGGCTGCATTTGACCTCGAATGCCCAAAATATCGGTGATGTAATGGGCCGTGGTCTGGCCATCCACCGTGGCGTTGACCGCCAGGATCACTTCCTTGACGCCGCCTTCGGCCACCCGCCCGACCAGTTTTGCGAGATTGAGATCGTCCGGGCCGACGCCGTCGAGCGGCGACAGGGCGCCGCCGAGCACGTGATATTGGGCGCTTCATGACGCCCGCGCGCTCCAGCGCCCAAAGATCGCCGATGGTTTCCACCACGACGATGGTCGAGGGATCGCGGCGCTTATCGGCGCAAATCGAGCAAGGATCGCTGGTGTCGATATTGCCGCAGACCGAACAGGTGACGATCTTGTCCTTGGCCACCCTCATCGCCTCGGCCAGCGGCCCCAAAAGCTCCTCGCGCTTGCGGATCAGATGCAGGGCCGCGCGCCGCGCCGAACGCGGCCCAAGGCCCGGCAGGCGGGCGAGCAACTGGATCAGCCGTTCGATTTCCGGTCCGGCGATGCGCTCGGCCATTTATGAATCCCAAAAGACGCGCCCGAAGGGCGCTAGGAGCGAACGCCGACAGAGCGCTCGGAGCAGACGCGCCGTCCGAGCTTCCTCACGAGGTCGCCCTTGGCGCGCCTGACAGGGGCAGGGCCGTGATCAAAAAGGCAATTTCATGCCGGCGGGCAGTTCGAGGCCCGCCGTCAGGCCCTTCATCTTCTCTTCCATAACGCCTTCAGCCTTGCGCCGGGCGTCGGCATGGGCGGCGACGATCAGGTCCTCGAGAATTTCCTTCTCGTCCGCCTTGAGCAGCGACGGATCGATTGTCAGGCCCTGCAGCGCCCCTTGGCGGTGAGGATGATCTTCACCATGCCGCCGCCGGCCAGGCCCTCGACCGTGACGGTGTCGAGTTCGGCCTGCATTTCAGCCATCTTGGCCTGCATCGCGCCGGCCTTTTTCATCAAGCCCATGATATCCATCAGAAATCCTCGTCTTCAGCGTCTTCGATAAAGGCCACGTCGTCGGCGACCGCCGGCGTCTTCGTCGCGGCGCCGCGACCGGCTCCGTCTCGCCGCCGCGCACGGCGACGATGACGGCGCCGGGAAACTGGTCGAGCGTTGCGCGCACCAGAGGATGCGCCTGCACCCCGATGCGCCGCTCCTTTTCCTTGGTTTCGGCCTGCTCGACAAGGGTCTCGGTTCCGGGCGCGGTGGAAAGCGCGACCATCCAGCGCTGGCCGGTCCAGTCCTGCAACTTGCGCGTCAGTTGCGCCGCCAGTTGCGGCGAACCGCCGGGGGCCAGCGAAAATTCCAATACGCCCTGTTCGAAGCGCACCAGCCTTACGTCGCGCTCGAGCGCGGTCTTGAGCTGAATATCGCGCTGCGTCCCGGCCAAAGCCACCAATTCGGAAAAGCTGTTCAGCACGAGGGTCGGCGCGCTCTCGCCTTTGGCCTCGGGCGCGGCGGAAGGGTTGCGCGGCGGCCAGACGCGGCGCGCCGAGCGCAAGGCGGCGCTGGCGCCCGACGAACCGCCCCCGCCGCCGCGCGGCGCCGGCGACCCGGACGGCTCGCCCGGCGACGATGTCAGGCGTTTGAGCGCCTCTTCCGGCGATGGCAGGTCGGCGGCATAGGCGAGGCGCACCAGCACCATGTCGGCGGCGGGCAGCGGGCGCGGCGAATCCTTGATCTCCTGCATGCCCTTGAGCAAAATCTGCCAGGCGCGCGACAACACCGACATCGACAGGTTTTGCGCGAAAAACGCCCCGCGTTCGCGCTCGGACTGGCTGGCGGCGGCATCGACGAGATCGGGCGCGATTTTCCGCGTGGTGACCAGGTGCACGAAATCGGCCAGATCGGCGAGAACCTGACCCGGATCGGCGCCGGCGTCATACTGGCTCTTGAGATTGGCCAAAGCCGCCGCGACATCGCCCTTCATCACCACTCGAACAGGTCGATGATGCGGCTGCGGTCGGCGAGGCCGAGCATCAGGCGCAGATTGTCGGCGTGGATCGGCGCGCCGGCCCCATGCGCGATGGCCTGATCGAGCAGCGACAGGGCATCGCGCACCGAGCCCTCCGTGGCGCGGGCGATCAGGATCAGCGCCTCATGGTCGATCTCGACCTTTTCCTTGTCGCAGATCGAGGCGAGATGGCGGGCGAGGACCTCGGCCTCGACGCGGCGCAGATCGAAACGCAGGCAGCGCGAACGCACCGTCACCGGCACCTTGTCGATTTCGGTGGTGGCGAACAGGAATTTGACGTGTTCGGGCGGCTCTTCGAGCGTCTTGAGCAGGCCGTTAAAAGCCTGTTTCGACAGCATGTGCACTTCGTCGATGATATAGACTTTGGTGCGCGCCATCACCGGCTTGTAGCGGGCGCTCTCGATGATCTCGCGCACGTCGTCGATGCCGGTATGCGAGGCGGCGTCCATCTCGATCACGTCGACATGGCGCGAATTCCATGATCGCCTGACAATGCAGGCCGATCTCGTCCATGTGGATGGTCGGCTTGTCGATGGCCGGGCGGCCGTCCCGCGCCGGCAGCGCGTAATTGAAGGCGCGGGCCAGAATGCGCGCGGTGGTGGTCTTGCCGACGCCGCGCACGCCGGTCAGCATATAGGCCTGATGGATGCGGCCGAGGTCGAAGGCGTTGGAAAGCGTCCGCACCATCGGCTCCTGGCCGATCAGGTCCTCGAAACTCGAGGGGCGGTATTTGCGCGCCAGCACACGATAGACGGAATTTTTTGGGCGGCCGGAGAGGCGTCGCCGAACAGGCCGCCGCCAGCGGGCGCATCAATGGCGCTTTGCGCGGGCGAGATTGGCGCAGGATCGTCGATCATCGAACCGCCGTGTAAGTGCGCCAGCGGTCGTCGGGCGCGCGTATGCGTTAAGGTGGGAGGCTGGACGAAGACCCGCCCGATCTCGTTAGGGCTGCTTCCTTCCGGACCTGACCCGGTTGGCGAGTGGAACGTCCACCGCCAACCTCCCGACGCCTATTTGGCGCATCGTCGCGCGATTATGCAAGAGGGGCTTGCGGCGCTTTCCGGCAGGACGCAGACTCGGTCAACGCGCCGCAGCAGGAGACGAAATGAGTTTTGGCCTCGACCCCCGCCTCGCCGCCGACACTTTGCCCGTCGGCGACTTCGCGCTTTGCCGCGTCCTGCTGATGAAGGACAGCCGCTATCCTTGGCTGATTCTCGTGCCGCGCCGCGCGGGTTTGAGCGAAATCCACGATCTCACGGCCGAGGAACGCGCCCTGTTGATCGAAGAGGCGGCGCGGGCCGGCGCAGGACTGAAAAGCTTCACCGGCGCAAAAAAGATCAATACCGGCGCTCTCGGCAATATGGTGGCGCAACTGCATGTCCATGTCGTCGCGCGTTTTGTCGGCGACGCCGCATGGCCCGGCCCGGTATGGGGGTCGGGCAGGTCCGTTCCTTACGAGGATGAGGCGGCGACGCGGCTGGTCGCGGATTTGCGACAGGCGCTGGAAGGGCTGAGGTGATGGCGGTTTTCGAAATTGGCTTTGCCGGCAACCCGCTCGACCGCCTGTCGCAGATCCGCGATGACACAGCCGCCGTGGCGGAACTGGCTGCCGACCCCGCCGCCCGCGCGGTTGTTTTCGTGCAATCCATGCCGATCCTGAGCAGCGAGGGCGCGCTCGCCCTGCATCCGCTGGCGCAAGCGCGAAATTTTGGCGCGGCGCAGGTCGAGGTTTTGCTTGGGCGCGACGCCAAGGGGCCGGTCTTCGCCCTGCTGCTCCCCGATGAGGCCGCGCAGGCCGAGGAGACGGCGGAGCCCGGCGCCGTCGATCAGCGCCGGTTGGCGCTGCCGCAACACCCGGAACTCCCCATCCGTGACCTGCGGGCGCTCGCCAACAAGCAGGCGCTCGATGCCTCCCAACTGGCGATTTTGGCGCAGGCCAAATCCATCCTGCATTATCATGCCACGCACCCCTTTTGCGCCCGCTGCGGCGCGCCGACGCGGGCCGCTCAAGCCGGTTGGCGGCGCGACTGCCCCGCCTGCGGCGCGCATCATTTCCCGCGCACCGATCCGGTGGCGATCATGCTGGTGACGGACGGCGAAAACTGCCTGCTCGGGCGACAAAAACCGTTTCCGCCAAAAATGTATTCCTGCCTCGCCGGCTTTGTCGAAAGCGGCGAAACGCTGGAAGAATGTGTGCGGCGCGAGGTGATGGAGGAGGCGGGAATTGTCGTCGGCGCCGTGGCTTACACCGCGTCGCAGCCGTGGCCCTTTCCCACGACGCTCATGCTCGGCTGCCGCGCCCAGGCGCTTTCGCATGAGATCACGATGGACGCGGAGGAGTTGGAGGAGTGCCGCTGGTTCAGTCGGGCCGAGGCCCGCGCCATGATCGAGGAAAACAACGCCGACGGATTTTTCGCGCCGGGCAAAATCGCCATCGCACGGATATTGCTGGAGCATTGGCTGGCGGAGGGGTGATGACTTGGAAGTGCTGACCAGAATTCCCCTGCCCCTCTCCCTGAGGAAGCCGCAAAAAGGGCGTCGTCAGGCGCCCGACTGCGGCTGTCTCGAAGGGGAGGCAGGCGTTAACCACAACGTATTCAGCTCACGCCTTCATCAAGGTTTGTGTGTCTGCCCATGGTTCGAGACGGCCCTGCGGGCACTCCTCACCATGAGGATGGAATTTGAAATATTACCGAAGCTTATGCACGCCTATATGCCGACGAGGTAAGCAATCCATCAGTTTCGCGCGAAAAAGCCCGCGCAGGGAATTGCCGATGAAAAATTCGCCGCGCAAATCTTCCAGCCGTAAGATTTTTTCGTGCGCCCGCTCGCTCGCCAGCAAATTTGCGCGAAAAACGCCGGGGAGCAGGCCGCAGGAGACGGGCGGCGTCAGCAGGTCGCCGTCGCGCTCGACGAAAATATTGGTCCGCGCGCCTTCGCAGACCTCATCGCGCTCATTGAGGAAGACCACCTCGTCGTAAAAAAAAAGTGTTGACTTATGATATAATGCATGTATAATTTTTTTTGTATTTAAGTTTTGAAGTTGTTCAAAATGCTTATCGAAAAAGTTTGATTTCTTTGAAATTCACAGAGAACT
>CAWFBN010000139.1:0-12082 GCA_963813955.1 uncultured Alphaproteobacteria bacterium
GGTATTTTTCGACACGCAAAAAATCCTGGGTCGCTTCGGCCCCGAACATGTCGTGGCCAGCAGCTCCTGTCCGCCCCGGTTTTCCTCCCACGCCCATCGACGGAAGTTTCTACTGGGACGGCGGCTGTGTCTCGAACTCGCCGCTGAGGCGGTGCAACGCGACGTGCCGGCCGGCCATACAGTGATTTTCATCATCGATCTATGGAGCGCCAAGGGTCCAGTTCCCGCCACCATGGATGCGGTCGCCTGGCGCGCCAAGCAGATACGATTTGCGAGCGCAACGCCGCAGCATGTCGAGGCGATGGCGTCCCAAATCAACCTGCGCCACGCCAGGAAATTGCTCAAGGACCCCAAGGCGGACCTTTCCGGCCAGCGGCTTGATCTGGTGCATCTCGTCTATCATCCCGGGCAGGATTCAATTCCGTCCAGCGATGCTGAATTCTCGCGCGCTTCCATCGTCGAGCGACGCAACGCCGGAATTGCCGACATGCGACGCGCTTTGGCGGAAAGCCCGTGGTGGCGCGTCCCAAAACCGGAAAATGTCTGTTGCATGGTCCATCGAGTGACCCGCGAAGGCGTCAAGACGCTGAATGCATCAAGTTAAATTGCTTCTCATCGTGTACATGAAAACTTTCCATTGTGTCCGCAAACAAAAAGCCCGGCAAGGGCGGCATCCTGCCCGGCGTGAAGGTCACCCCGGAAATCGCGGCGATCAGGGGAATTCCTGTGGTGACGATTCGATCAGCCCCAACCGCCACCCCGAGATCAACAACAACGAGCAATTGCTAGACTTCATCGAGCGGGTCAAGACCATCACTGGAAGCCGGTTGGCGTGAAGGCTGTCGTCGGCGCCTACGGATGGCTCGACGACCTGATGGTCCGTATTCATAAACGCGGCGTCTGGCCGGATTTTTTCACGCTGGATTCCGGCGACGGGGGAACCGGCGCCGCGCCCATGGCGCTGATGGACAATGTCGGGCTCTCCATCCGGGAATCGTTGCCGCTGGTGCGCGACATAATCAAGAAGCACAACTTGGCCGAGCGAATCCCGATCATCGCGTCTGGCAAGCTCACGACGCCCGCTGAAGTGGCATGGGCGCTCTGCGCGGGCGCGACTTTCGTCAACTCGGCGCGCGGCTTCATGTTCGCGCTCGGTTGCATCCAGTCGCTGAAATGCAACAAGAACACCTGTCCTACCGGCATCACCACGCATGACAAGAGATTGCAGAAAGGCCTCGACCCTGCCGACAAGGCGGTGCGCGTGGCGAGTTATTGCCGCAACATGCGTCATGATGTGGAGGTGATCGCGCATAGCTGCGGGGTGCCACAACCACGCGCGTTTCCGGCGCTTCCATGTGCGCATCGTCGGGCCGGACGGCGTGTCCCGGCCTTTGAACGAACTCTATCCGACGGAAGATCCCGCGGATTCGAACCCGATCGCAGCGCGCAATCTGGCAAAATCCTTGGAAAAGAAGATCGTCGAAGCAGGAAAAGGGTAGGCCAGTGTTCGCGCGCCGGCTGCCGTGGAATTGCTGGATATCCTGTGGATGACGGTTTGAAGTCATTGCCTGATGCGAAAGGCAGGGCCAACGACCCGCGGGTCTCCCACCGGTTTCCCGATTTCGCGATCGAAACGTGCGTTAAATGCGCAGCAGATCAGTCGGTCGCGGCAGCGGAGAATCGGGCCGCCGTGGCAGCTTGTTGAACCAGAATAGCAGTGCGCAAGCCGCCCGCCGGTCTCGTCAGAGGGAAATCGGCGGGCTCTCCGATCCAGCCGCCGATACGGGTTCACTCACGCACGACATGTCCATGTGGCAAGGTCCGGTCGCTATTTTCACCGCGTTTGACCGCGACATTGATGATGTCTGTGTTCGTAGCGCACCAGCCAGACATCCGCGCCGCCCTCCGGTGCCTTCCCTCGCCCGACCGTCGCCCGGATCCTTGTCCAGACGCAAAGGTGGTCCCGCATCGACTTTCTGCGCGGCGATCAGCGCTTGCACCTCTTGCAGATTGCGCCCCGACAACCGAGCCGCGGCCTTCGACAACGATCTGTCGGCGTGAACGGCCCCGTCTCGCCAAGTGCAGGTTCATAGGACATATTCGGCGCTCAGGTGAACGCCTTCTTGCCGAAAATATCCTTCCAGCCCAGCCGGTGCCCAATAGGTCACGGCAAAGCTCAGAAGCGAGGACATCCGATCGGCGAGAAAGCGCGATGAGGATTGGCGTTGGCGGGAGGGCAGGAGGAGCATCCCTGACTGGTGGAATAATTCGACGACAATGGGTCGTCCTGGCGGCTCCAGCTACCCCGGAGGCGGCGGCCAGGCCGAAAACGGCGACAAGCCGTGGATTTAAACGAAGTCATAGGGTAAGAACTCGCGACGGCAAAGTTGCAAGGCGCAATTAATCGCTGCCCTTGCCCTTGCCCTTCATTCGTCGCAGCACGTCGATTGTTACGTCGCCAGCTTTGCCCGGGGCTGACCGAAGCGCGGCCTCGCGACGGTTTACGCCGGCTGAAGCCAAGGCTTACCATTCATAGCCTCGATCCGGCCAGAAATCCGCCCTTGCCGCTGCCCAGTTGGTCAAGGCGGTCGAATCGCATCACATATTTGGCCTGTTTATAGCCGAGTTGACGTTCGACGCGCAGAACCAGCGGCGCGCCCATGGCCGACCGAAAGCGCCTCATCATTGAGGCTATGCGCCAGAATGGTTTGCGGATGAATAGGCTTTGTCGTGACGGTTTCGACGCGCCGGGTCGCAATATTCACGCCGGGCGTCACTTTGCGCAGCACGGGAGCGACGGTCGGCCGTTCGGAGGCCGCGATCGTGCCGGCCGCCGCCGGAGAAAGACAAAACATCAGACAGAAGATCAGCGCCCGAAATGCCATGGCCAACTCCGATTTTGGTTGCTCTTGGAGTCTTGGGCGAAGCCGTTCGGCCTCGTGCATCGAAGTAGGAATCGCATTTTTTTCGTTCAAGCGCCGGCGCGGAATTCCAACTGAATTAGCAAGCTGCTGAAATGCGACTTCGCCTGTTGGCGACGCCGCAATCATTTCTAGTCCTTGCGCTCAGGCCGCCAGCGCATCTGCAAAGTCGCATCGTGCGATTGAGACCCCCGCGAGTATCTCGACGCCCCCCGCCGGATTGGTCACGCGGATGCGGCTTCCAGGCTCGTTTATCGTCTTGGCAATTTCGGTGACATGCGACCACGCAGCCTTCAAATCCGGGAGCGCGATCGACTTGATGGCGGTGATCGTCTCGTCGCCTTTCAGGAACCGCGAAATCGTAGTGCTGCATTTTCGTCCTCTCATCTTGCTGCATAACGAGAAGTGGGACGCCGCGGCCGGCGGCGGTCCCTGGGGATCGTTGTCGTTGGCTGGGATCGAGCGACTCCGGCGCCGCTGCGCCTCGACCCGTGCGGCCAAGGGCAGAATTTTCGCGACCGTCATCATAGCCGCGCCTCACGCCGGCAGGGACCCGTGATCCGGACCGCCGCTCGGTCCGCGGCGCAGACCTCGACGAGGCCACCAGAACAATCGGGGTCGAAGCGTATCGAGGCGGACTCGGCCGCCCGTAGGTCAAGCTCCTTCAGCGCGTCCATGACGTCGTCCCAACGCGCCGTCCTGCCGTCGCCGGTTCGCCGTAGAAGCGGATTCGCCTCCTCGGCGCACGCGTCCGAGGCCCATGACGCGAGGATCGCCCTCTTTTCGTTCAGTGTCAGGTCGGGGTCGTTGACGACGTTGGACGGGTGGGCGAAGGCCGCGCCGGATGAAGAAAATCGTCGAAGTCGGCCCCATCGTCGAGGCGGAGGGCAGCCCCTCGTCAAGAGTCTTTCCAAAATCGTGGTTCATTTCCGTCGCTCCATGTCACATCGTCGGCGGTCCGGGCCCGTTGCCGAACCGCCCTTGGCATTGGCCGCCTCCCTTCAGGCCGCCTTCTCGTGTTCGATGGTCTTGAGGTTTCCGCCTTCGCCAGGGGCCGTCTTGACGCCGACCTCGATGCGGCGGGGCTTCATCGCCTCGGGCAACCGCCGAACCAGGTCGATATGGAGCAGGCCGTCCTCGAAGGACGCGCCCTCGACCTCGACGTAGTCGGCAAGGCTGAAACGTTTCTCGAAAGCCCGACGGCGATGCCCCGGTAAAGGTATTCGGCGCTGTCGTCCTTCTCCGACGGGCGGGCCGTGACCGTCAGCACGTTCTGGTGCTGGGTGACGCCGATCTGGTGGCGCGAAGCCGGCCAGCGCCACGGAGACGCGGTAGGTATCCTCGCCGGTGCGAACGATGTTGTAGGGGGGATAGCGACCCTCGGGTTGAGGGTCTCGTCGATCATGGCGAACAGCCGTTCGAAGCCGATGCTGGTCCGCCAGAAGGGTCGAAGTCATATTCCGCATAGCCACATTCTCCAATGAGCAACATGGGTTTGAAGAACGCCGGACGCTGCCGGAGCCGGTTCGATCGAGCCACGGTGGCGCTCGACCAAAATCGATCTAGGAAACGAAAAAACCGCTTCAAGAGGCGCGCTGAAAAAAAAATTTAAATCATGCACCATGTTGATATTTATTAACTATTTATCGTCGAGCGGTTCCATTCCTCGTAGGTGTGCCTGAGCCCGCCGGAACAGCGGACCGACTACGAGACACACGTCCATCGGCATCGCTCCTCTCGCCATGGAACCGAAACTCGTCTTCTGGCGCATCAGATGAAGTAGGCGAGAATATTGGAACCCGGGGTAGTCGGCTTTGAGGCGTTATTCGACGCGCAATGCAGATTTAGCGGGCGACCGGAACGGGTCACGAGCACGTATTCCCACTCGCACGGCGCGCCCAGCCGAAATTCCGCGTTGGCTCAACGAACCCGCGTTTTCTTCGGTAGGGGGACGCATGGATGCGCAATCGGCGGAGATCTTTTTACGGCACAGCGCTTGTCGGGGATCACGACGGCGTTACGTCTGCCAAATCCGCATCGACGCTCATACTCGGAATATGCGATAGCTGGTCCAGCGCGGGCGGAACTCAGCTAACGCTGACTGACGCTCTACCATTCATAGAATTGCGGCGCAATTTCATAATGTCGGGGTATCCGATTCGCAAGTCCAGCAAGTCGAAGACGGCGTCTTTTATCTTGGCCGGCGGATCTGCTCGCCCTCGCTTCCGGCGTCGCAGCGGCCGAGATTCTCGATGGGCATGTCTTCGGCGGCGGCAAACCCGTCGCCAATTCGACCGTGACGCTCTGGGCGGCAGGGTCCTCCGCGCCGCAGCAACTGGCGCAGGCGCGCACCGACGCGGAGGGACATTTCGCCTTTGAGTCGGTCGCTGCGCCCGGTTCGGACGTCTCGCTTTATCTGACTGCCAAGGGCGGCCATTCCGGCGCCGACAAGTCCGGCGGAGACAACCCAGCGCTTGCGTTGCTGACCGTGCTTGGGAACCAACCGCCATCCCATGTGACGATCAACGAGATGACGACCGTCGCCTCGGTCTGGACCCATGCGCAGTTCATCGATGGCGACGCGATCCAGGGCCACGCGCTCGGCCTGCGTATCGCGGCTGGAAATGTGCCGAACTTCGTCGATCTGC
Source organism: uncultured Alphaproteobacteria bacterium (assembly GCA_963813955.1). Taxonomy (GTDB): domain Bacteria; phylum Pseudomonadota; class Alphaproteobacteria; order Rhizobiales; family Beijerinckiaceae; genus Rhodoblastus. Next base: position 5,570 of record CAWFBN010000139.1, read on the forward strand.
AAACCGGCGGCGGGGAGAGCCCATCCAGGACCCCCTCAACAGCGGCCAGACGCCAACCATGGCCAATTTTGCCACATTGGCCGATCTGTTGGCCGGTTGCGCCACGCGGGTGGCCCTCGAGGCGTGCTCCAAGCTCTTCGCGGACGCGACGCCGCCCAAGGAAGGCGCCCACCGACACGCTGACCGCCGCCCAGTCGATCGCTCGCTATCCCTGGCGCCAACCCGAACAACTCTTTGCGCTGCTCGATACTTTTTATCCGGTTCCCCAAGGCAAGAACCTGCGCCCGGTTCCGTTCATGCCCTATTTGAACTATGCGCCCAGCGCCTGGGTGCTGCCGCTGAAATTCGACGGCGGCGGCTATCGCGCCGGCGGGAAGGCCATGTTCGACAGCGAGGGCAACCTTTGGGTCGGCGATAATTTCACCATAGGCTGGCAGGGCCAGGACTCCCTTTGGGAAGGCCACGCCACCAAATTCGCGCCGATTCGGCGCGAATTTGGTGGCGTGGCCTTCCCAAAGTGAGTCCTGGCCCTCCAGCCTATGGTGAAATTATCGCCGACCCAAAGGTTGCCCTCGCTGTCGAACATGGCCTTCCCGCCGGCGCGATAGCCGCCGCCGTCGAATTTCAGCGGCAGCACCCAGGCGCTGGGCGCATAGTCAAATAGGGCATGAACGGAACCGGCCGCAGGTTCTTGCCTTGCGGAACCGGATAAAACATATCGAGCAGTGCAAAGAGTTGTTCGGGTTGGCGCCAGGGATGCGAGCGATCGACTGGGCGGCGGTCAGCGTGTCGGTGGGCGCCTCCCTCTGGGCGGCGTCGCGTTCGCGAAGAGCTTGAGACGCCCTCAGGGGCGACACCCGCGTGGCGCAACCGGCGAACAGATCGGCCAATGTGGCAAAATTGGCCATGGTTGGCGTCTGGCCGCTGTTGAGCGGTCCTGGATGGGCTCTCCCCCAACCGCCAGTTTCCAGATCGACGAAGTTCGGCACATTTCCAGCCGCGATACGCAGGCCGAGCGCGTGGCCCTTGATCGCGTCGCCATCGATGAACTGCGCATGGGTCCAAACCGAGGCGACAGTCGTCATCTCGTTGATCGTCACACGGGATGGCGGTTGGCTTCCCGAAGACGGCAGCAAGGCAAGCGCTGGGTTTTCTCCTTCGGTCTTGTCGGCGCCGGAATGGCCGCCCTTGGCGGTAGATAAAGCGAGACGTCCGAACCGGGCGCAGCGACCGATCGAAGGCGAAATATCCCCCGCGTCGGTGCGCGCCTGCGCCAGTCGCCGGGGCGCGGAGGATCCCGCCCAGAGCGTCACGGTCGAATTCGGCGACGGGTCTGCCGCCGCCGAGCGTGCCCATCGAGAGACTCGGCCGCTGCGACGCCGGAAGCGAGGGCGAGTAGACCCGCCGTCAAGAAAAGATGCTGTCTTCGTCTCTGCTGGACTTGCGCATCGGAACCCCCAACATTATGAAATTGCGCCGCAATTCTATGAATGGTGAGCGTCAGTGAGCGTTAGCTGAGTTCAGCCCGCGCCGGACCAGATATCGCATATTCCGAGTATGAATGTCGACGCGGATTCGGCAGACGTAACGCCGTCGTGATCCCCGACAAGCGCTGTAACGCAAAAAGATCTCCGCCGATTGCGCATCCATGCGTCCCCCTACCGAAGAAAACGCGGGTTCGTTGAGCCAACGCGGAATTTCGGCTGGGCGCGCCGTGCGAGTGGGAATACGTGCTCGTGACCCGTTCCGGTCGCCCGCTAAATCTGCATTGCGCGTCGAATAACGCCTCAAAGCCGACTACCCCGGGTTCCAATATTCTCGCCTACTTCATCTGATGCGCCAGAAGACGAGTTTCGGTTCCATGGCGAGAGGGAGCGATGCCGATGATGCGTCTCGTAGCGGTCCGCTGTTCCGGCGGGCTCAGGCACACCTACGAGGAATGGAACCGCTCGACGATAAATAGTTAATAAATATCAACATGGTGCATGATTTAAATTTTTTTTTCAGCGCGCCTCTTGAAGCGGCTTTTTCGCTTTCCTAGATCGATTTTCGTCGAGCGCCACCGTGGCTCGATCCAACCGGCGCCGGCAGCGTCCGGCGTTCTACACACCCATGTTGCTCATTGGAGAATGTGGCTATGCGGAACATAGACTTCGACCCCTTCTGGCGGACCAGCATCGGCTTCGAACGACTGTTCGCCATGATCGACGAGACCCTCAAACCCGAGGATCGCTATCCCCCCTACAACATCGTTCGCACCGGCGAGGAGACCTACCGCGTCTCCTTGGCTGTGGCCGGCTTCGCGCCCAACCAGATCGGCGTCACCCAGCACCAGAGCGTGCTGACGGTCGCGGCCCGCCCGTCGGAGAAGGACGACAAAGCCGAATACCTCTACCGCGGCATCGCCGGTCGGGCCTTCGAGAAGCGCTTCAACCTTGCCGACTATGTCGAGGTCGAGGGCGCGTCCTTCGAGGACGGCCTGCTCCACATCGAGCTGGTCCGGCGGGTGCCCGAGGCGATGAAGCCTCGCCGCATCGAAGTCGGCGTCAAGAAGACGCCCGGCGAGGGCGGCAACCTCAAGACCATCGAGCACGAGAAGGCGGCCTGAAGGGAGGCGGCCAATGCCAAGGGCGGTTCGGTCTACGGGGCCGGGCCGCCGTCGATGTGACATGGAGCGACGTAAATGAAACACGATTTTCGAAAAACCGTTGACCGAGGGGCCGCTCGCCGCCTCGACGAGGGGTCCGACTTCGACGATCTTCTTCATCCGGCGCGGGCGTTCGCCCGCCCGTCTAACGTCGTCAACGACCCCGATCTCACATTGAACGAAAAGAGGGCGATCCTCGCGTCATGGGCCTCGGACGCGTGCGCCGAGGAGGCGAATCCGCTCCAGCGGCGAACCGGCGACGGCAGGACCGCGAGTTGGGACGACGTCATGGACGCGCTGAAGGAGCTTGACCTACGGGCGGTCGAGTCCGCCACGATACGCTTCGATCCCGAACTGTTCTGGTGGCCGCGGCGAGGCCTGCGCTGCGGACCGAGCGGCGGGTCGGATCACGGGTCCCTGCCGGCGTGAGGTGCGGCCATGATGAAGGTCGCGAAAATTCTGTCCTTGGCCGCACGGGTCGAGGCGCAGCGGCGCCGGAGTCGCTTGATCCCAGCCAACGACAACGATCCCCAGGGACCGCCGCCGGCCGCGGCGTCCCCAATTCCCGTTATGCAGCAAGATGAGAGGACGAAAATGCAGCACTACGATTTCGCGGTTCTGAAAGGCGACGAGACGATCACCGCCATCAAGTCGATCGCGCTCCCGGATTTGAAGGCTGCGTGGTCGCATGTCACCGAAATTGCCAAGACGATAAACGAGCCTGGAAGCCGCATCCGCGTGACCAATCCGGCGGGGGGCGTCGAGATACTCGCGGGGGTCTCAATCGCACGATGCGACTTTGCAGATGCGCTGGCGGCCTGAGCGCAAGGACTCAGAAATGATTGCGGCGTCGCCAACAGGCGAAGTCGCATTTCAGCAGCTTGCTAATTCAGTTGGAATTCCGCGCCGGCGCTTGAACGAAAAAAATGCGATTCCTACTTCGATGCACGAGGCCGGAACGGCTTCGCCCAAGACCTCAAGAGCAACCAAAATCGGAGTTGGCCATGGCATTTCGGGCGCTGATCTTCTGTCTGATGTTTTGTCTTTCTCCGGCGGCGGCCGGCACGATCGCGGCCTCCGAACGGCCGACCGTCGCTCCCGTGCTGCGCAAAGTGACGCCCGGCGTGAATATTGCGACCCGGCGCGTCGAAACCGTCACGACAAAGCCTATTCATCCGCAAACCATTCTGGCGCATAGCCTCAATGATGAGGCGCTTTCGGTCGGCCATGGCGCGCCGCTGGTTCTGCGCGTCGAACGTCAACTCGGCTATAAACAGGCCAAATATGTGATGCGTATCGACCGCCTTGACCAACTGGGCAGCGGCAAGGGCGGATTCTGGCCGGATCGAGGCTATGAATGGTAAGCCTTGGCTTCAGCCGGCGTAAACCGTCGCGAGGCCGCGCTTCGGTCAGCCCCGGGCAAAGCTGGCGACGTAACAATCGACGTGCTGCGACGAATGAAGGGCAAGGGCAAGGGCAGCGATTAATTGCGCCTTGCAACTTTGCCGTCGCGAGTTCTTACCCATAACTCCGTTTAAATCCACGGTCTTCGCCGTTTTCGGCCTGGCCGCCGCCTCCGGGGTAGCTGGAGCCGCCGGACGACCCATTGTCGTCGAATTATTCACCAGTCAGGGATGCTCCTCCTGCCCTCCCGCCAACGCCAATCTCATCGCGCTTTCTCGCCGATCGGATGTCCTCGCTTTGAGCTTTGCCGTGACCTATTGGGACCGGCTGGGCTGGAAGGATATTTTCGGCAAGAAGGCGTTCACCGAGCGCCAATATGCCTATGAACCTGCACTTGGCGAGACGGGGCCGTTCACGCCACAGATCGTTGTCGAAGGCCGCGGCTCGGTCGTCGGGGCCAATCTGCAAGAGGTGCAAGCGCTGATCGCCGCGCAGAAAGTCGATGCGGGACCACCTTTGCGTCTGGACAAGGATCGGGCGACGGTCGGGCGAGGGAAGGCACCGGAGGGCGGCGCGGATGTCTGGCTGGTGCGCTACGAACCAGACATCATCAATGTCGCGGTCAAACGCGGTGAAAATAGCGACCGGACCTTGCCACATGGACATGTCGTGCGTGAGCTGACCCGTATCGGCGGCTGGATCGGAGAGCCCGCCGATTTTCCTCTGACGAGACCGGCGGGCGGCTTGCGCACTGCTATTCTGGTTCAGACTCGTCACGGCGGCCCATTCTCGCTGCCGCGACCGACTGATCTGCTGCGCATTTAACGCACGTTTCGATCGCGAAATCGGAAACCGGTGGGAGACCCGCGGGTCGTTGGCCCTGCCTTTCGCATCAGGCAATAAACTCGAAACCGTCATCCACAGGATATCCAGCAATTCCACGGCGCCGGCGCGCGAACACTGGCCTACCCTTTTTCTGCTTCGACGATCTTGTTTTCCAATGATTTTAAAAGGTTACGCGCTGCAATAGCGCTCGAATCCGCGGGATCGTCCGTCGGATAGAGGTCGCTCAGCGGCCGGGAAACTCCGTCAGGCCCGACGATGCGCACATGGAAGCGCCGGAAACGGCGTGGATGCGGCACGCCGCAACTATGGGCGATCACTTCCACGTCATGCCGCATGTTGCGGCAATAATTCGCCACGCGCACCGCCTTGTCGGCGGGATTGAGACCTTTCTGCAATCGCTTGTCATGCGTGGTTATGCCGGTAGGACAGGTGTTCTTGTTGCATTTGAGCGACTGGATGCAGCCGAGCGCAAACATAAATCCTCGCGCCGAATTGACAAAAGTCGCGCCCGCACAAAGCCCCCAAGCCACTTCGGCGGGCGTCGTGAGCTTGCCTGAGGCGATAATCGGGATCCGGTCGGCCAAGTTATGTTTCTTGATGATGTCGCGCACGAGCGGCAGCAACTCGCGAATGGAAAGACCGACATTGTCCATCAGCGCCATGGGCGCGGCGCCCGTGCCCCCGTCGCCAGAATCCAGCGTGAAAAAATCCGGCCAGACACCGCGTTTGTGAATGCGAACCATCAGGTCGTCGAGCCAGCCGTAAGCGCCGACGACAGCCTTCACGCCAACCGGCTTGAGAGTGATTGCCTTGATCCTTTCGATGAAGTCGAGCAATTGCTCGTTATCGTTGATTTCGGGGTGGCGGTTGGGGCTGATGAAATCCTCGCCAACGGGAATACCCCTGATCGTCGCAATTTCCAGAGTGACTTTCACGCCGGGAAGAATGCCGCCCTTGCCGGGCTTTTTGTTTGCGGACACAATGGAAAGTTTTCATGTACACGATGAGAAGCAATTTAACTTGATGCATTCAGCGTCTTGACGCCTTCGCGGGTCACTCGATGGACCATGCAACAGACATTTTCCGGTTTTGGGACGCGCCACCACGGGCTTTCCGCCAAAGCGCGTCGCATGTCGGCAATTCCGGCGTTGCGTCGCTCGACGATGGAAGCGCGCGAGAATTCAGCATCGCTGGACGGAATTTGATCCTGCCCGGGATGATAGACGAGATGCACCAGATCAAGCCGCTGGCCGGAAAGGTCCGCCTTGGGGTCCTTGAGCAATTTCCTGGCGTGGCGCAGGTTGATTTGGGACGCCATCGCCTCGACATGCTGCGGCGTTGCGCTCGCAAATCGTATCTGCTTGGCGCGCCAGGCGACCGCATCCATGGTGGCGGGAACTGGACCCTTGGCGCTCCATAGATCGATGATGAAAATCACTGTATGGCCGGCCGGCACGTCGCGTTGCACCGCCTCGAGCGGCGAGTTCGAGACACAGCCGCCGTCCCAGTAGAAACTTCCGTCGATGGGCGTGGGAGGAAAACCGGCGGCAGGGAGCCGCTGGCCACGACATGTTCGGGGCCGAAGCGACCAGGATTTTTCTGCGTGTCGAAAAATA
>CAWFBN010000140.1:0-9579 GCA_963813955.1 uncultured Alphaproteobacteria bacterium
CCATGCTGAAAGGCGCGCCATGGCGGGCGACCAGAAAGCCGATAAATTGACGGAGGTCGCGCGCATAGGCGTCGAGTGTGCAGGGCGAGACGCGACGCTCGCCCGACAGATGCCTAAGCCAAAGCATCGCCGCCTGCGCCAACTCTGCGTCAGCGCCCGGAAAGGCCAGGGAGCCGGACTTCGGCGCCGCGTTTGCGCTTTTCTCGCTCATTCGAGGAGTTTATCCAGCGAGGGTCAACAATTCCTTTCGGCGCCGATTTGCCAATGGCGAGACCGATTTATTTTTCGTCACATCCCGGGTCGCCTGCGCACGAAACTCCTCGAAATGGCGAGCGATCTGGTGCTCGGATTGGGCGATGCCAGCGGCGACGAAATCCGAGTGAATCTGCGGCCTGCAGCCCGGACTTGAGATCAGCAGCGACGTCCTTGACGACCAGCGCCGTGGCGTAATCATCTGCCGCCGCGCCGGTTTTGCCGAGTTTTTGGGCAGCCCAAAGGCCGAGCATCTTTTTGGCGCGAGCGAGGACCTTGAAAAGAATTTCCTCGTCATGCGCGAATTTGCCTTCGAAACTTTCTACACGCTTGTCGAACGTGGACATTTTCGTTCCTTCCCGTCTTTGGCTTTTCGTCCCTGATTATATATGATCTCATCGTGGCTCTGCCTAGCTTTACCGTCATGCGAGGCCTTCGGCCGGAATGGGCCTTTCGATCATAGGTGGCCTGTTTAGGCCCTTTCGTTGAAACAGGTTGTGCAATGGCGCGTAACGGGATAGGAACCGTGGGAAACGCGGCCCGAAGGTTATGTTCCGCGCGACTATTCGCCCTCCGAAAGCCATCGTCGCCAATTGCGATCGGTCAGGGCGAATCAAGTCGCAGGAGGCCCGGAGGAGCCGCGCCATCCATGGATTTTCTCAAAGATCGGTTGATCCCCATGAACCGCCGCCGTCGCATATACGAAGGCAAGGCCAAGGTGCTCTATGAGGGCCCGGAGCCTGGCACTTTGATTCAGCATTTCAAGGACGACGCCACCGCCTTCAACGCCAAGAAGCACGAGGTGATTGACGGCAAGGGGGTCCTCAACAATCGGATTTCGGAATATATCTTCCAGAATCTGAACGATATCGGCGTGCCGACACATTTCATCCGCCGCCTCAACATGCGCGAGCAATTGATCCGCGAAGTCGAGATCGTTCCGCTGGAAGTCGTCGTGCGCAATGTCGCCGCCGGTTCCCTTTCGACGCGCCTCGGCATCGAGGAAGGCTCGCAACTGCCGCGTTCGATCATCGAATTTTACTACAAGAACGATGCGCTCAATGATCCGATGGTTTCGGAGGAGCACATCACCGCCTTTGGCTGGGCGACTCCGCCGGAAATCGACGACATCATGGCGCTGGCCATCCGCGTCAATGATTTCCTCACCGGCCTGTTCCTCGGCGTCGGCATTCGTCTGGTCGATTTCAAGATGGAATGCGGCCGGCTTTGGGAAGGCGACATGATGCGCATTGTCGTCGCCGACGAAATTTCGCCGGACTCCTGCCGTTTGTGGGACATCAAGTCCAACGACAAGCTGGACAAGGACCGTTTCCGTCGTGATCATTGGCGGTCTGGTCGAGGCTTATGCCGAAGTCGCGCGCCGACTGGGCATCATGCAGGAAAACGAGAAGCCGCATACCGGCGGTCCCAAGCTGGTTCAGTGAAGCAGCGCTCGCGTTTTTTCGCGAGCGCTCCCGCCACTCAGAGGAAAATTTTGCGCATGAAAGCCCGCGTTACCGTCACCTTGAAATCCGGTGTGCTTGATCCGCAGGGCAAGGCGATCGAAGGCGCTTTGCATTCGCTTGGCGTCGATGGCGTCACCTCCGTGCGGCAGGGCAAGGTGTTCGACATCGAAGTCGATAGCGCCGATGCAGAGGCGGCCAAGGCTGCGCTTTCCGCCGCCAGCGAGAAATTGCTCGCTAATATGGTGGTCGAGAATTATCGCGTCGAAATCCTGTGATCCAGCCGTGCCGAACCTCACTCTAACGAGAGCGCCATGAAAGCGGCCATCGTGCTTTTTCCCGGCTCCAATCGTGAGGGCGACGCTGCTCGCGCCCTGCGTCAAGCGGGCGCTGAAACCAATATCGTTTGGCACGCCGAACATGATTTGCCGGCGGGAACCGACCTCGTCGTATTACCCGGAGGCTTCAGCTATGGCGATTACCTGCGTTGCGGAGCGATAGCCGGGCGCGCCCATGTCATGGACGCCGTGCGTCGCCATGCCGCGCGCGGCGGCTTTGTGCTCGGCATATGCAACGGGTTCCAGATTCTCTGCGAGAGCGGCCTTTTGCCGGGCGTCCTCATGCGCAACCGCGACCTACGCTTCATCTGCAAGCGTCAGCATTTGCGAGTCGAGCGCAACGACACCGCTTTCACCCGCGCTTACGCCCCGCATCAAGCGATTGATGTCGCCATCGCCCATGGCGAGGGCAATTACGAAGCTCATGAAGAGACGATCCGCCTGCTCGAAGGCGAGGGCCGTGTCGCTTTCCGCTATTGCAACCCGCACGGACTCGTCGGCGACGCCGCCAATCCGAATGGCTCGACAAATCATATCGCCGGGATCTATTCCGAAAAACTCAACGTGCTCGGCATGATGCCGCATCCTGAGAACCTGATAGATCCGCTGGTCGGCGGCATTGACGGTCGCGGTCTGTTCGAAAGCCTGATCCGAGCCGCCTGACGGCGTCGCACAAGCCGCGGGTTAGATCAATCTGATGGCTCCAGAAGAGCCACTTGTCTTTCAGCAGAGGAAATGGCGGATGGGCCTCGGTTCTGAAATCGTCGGCTTTGCCGCCGGGACGCTCACGACATTATGCTGGACCCCACAGGCGATAAAAATCCTGCGTAGTCGCGACGCCAGGTCGATTTCATTGTTCACGCAGACCACTTTCGTGATCGGCTGCATGCTTTGGTTGCTTTATGGCCTGTTGATCGGGTCTGCATCAATCATATTGTTCAATATCGTGACGGTGGCTCTCAATTTGCTGATCATCGTGCTCAAGCTACGTTACGACTCGAGCCCGGACGACCGCTGCCCTTAACGTGAATGAACCAATATATTTCCGAATATGCGCTCCACGTCGGTTCGATGATGGACAGGGGCATAGGACAGCACCGTGGAATGACGTCCCTGGTGGAGGTTGGCGTAGTGCCGCGCATGATGGCTGCGATGGTCGCTGGCGAAGGCGCGGTTGGCCGGCGGCGTGCCGTAGATCGAAATCGTCGCGCCCTCGGCGCGGACCAGGGAATAGAGCGTTGCGGCGTTAGCAGGCGAAATGCGGATGCAACCGTGCGAGGCGGGACGGCCGAGGGCGCCGGTTTGGTACGTGCCATGAATGGCATATCCGCCGTGGAAGAAAATCGAATGCGGCATTGGGGAATTATGGTACTTTTTCGAGTGGTGCATGGTCTGTAAACTGGTCGGCGTGTAAACTCCGCGCGGGGTCACATAACCGGATCGAGCCGAGGAAATCGGCCACGAATAAGATGCGCCTGTGGCTGATTCCACATTCATCCGCTGCGAAGAAAGATCCACATTAATTCTGACCCTTGCTTGCGCAGCCAGAGGAATTGCCATAAGTGCAATAAAAACAATGATAAGCTGGGTCAAATAACGCATGGCGGACCATCCCTGAACTAAAAACCAACAAAATTTTCCCTAGAATTCCAACTCGCAACGCCGCCGTAAAGCTCAAAGTGAAATAAAGGTTTATGGAATGTCGTTTGGAAGCAGGCTCGTTCGCTTAATCCTCGATGTCGCCGCGGTCGCGGCGTTCACTTTTCCGCTAGTCGCGGACGTCGGGGCGCAAGAAAAAGGGTCGCTCAATCCGAAAGCGCTGCCGCCTTTGGTTCATCCCGATGATCCGGGAACGCCCGCCAAGGAATTGTTCGGCCGCGTCGGCGCGCCGGCCAATTTGGCGGCGCGTTCCATCGGTTTTTATTCTCGCGGCTGCCTGGCGGGCGGGCGACCGCTGGAGGTAGATGGCGAGACTTGGCAGGTGATGCGCATCTCCCGCGACCGTAACTGGGGCCACCCCAATCTGATCCGCTTTCTTGAGCATTTGTCGAAGCGTGCGCCGGAGGAGGCTGGATGGCCGGGCATTCTGGTCGGCGACATGTCGCAACCGCGTGGCGGCCCGATGATCACCGGTCACGCGTCGCACCAGATCGGACTGGACGCCGACATCTGGCTCACGCCCATGCCCGCGCGATTATTGACGCGGCGGGAGCGGGAGGAAATGTCGGCGGTCAACATGGTGCGTCCCGACGGTCTCGATGTCGACCGCTCAGTCTGGACGCCCGGGCATCTGGCCATCATCCGGGCGGCGGCGCGCGACCCCGGCGTCGAACGCATTTTCGTCAACGCTGCGATCAAGAAGGCAATTTGCCGCGATGCGACCGGCGACCGCGCATGGCTGAACAAGGTGCGTCCCTATTACGGGCATAATTATCATTTCCACGTCCGCATCGCCTGCCCCGACGGAAGCGAAGCCTGCAAGGAACAGGATCCGGTTCCGCCGGGCGAGGGATGCGACGCTTCGTTGAACTATTGGTTCAAGGAGGCGATCCTGCATCCGCGTCCCAATCCCCACGCCAAGCCCAGACCTCCCTTGACCATGGCGGGACTGCCGCCGGAGTGTCGAAACATTTTGATCGCCAAATGATTTGATCGGGGACGAGACGGCGCGGCCCTTAATTTGACTGGTTTACGCTCGAACCTGTCAGGGGATGCCGAGGGGAGCGAGCGCAGCATGACTAACGCCTTCTTTTCCGATCTTATGACCAGTATCGCTGAACGCGGACGCAGTCTGCTCGATCGCCGGAACTGGACGCTCAATGACACGCCTGTTAGAGGCTTCTGAAGTCGCGGCCTTGTGTGAGGCCTTGCTGTCGGTTCGGGGCGAGGCTTCTGGCGCGGTGATCGCCCGCGAAGCTTTGGACGGCTTCGCCGTTTGCCGGCGGCGGGAAAGGCCGACTTTTTTGAAAGCCTGGCGCGTGATTTCGGTCCCGATCGCGAAAAGCTTGCTCAGGCCATCTCAGCCTATAGCCGCAATCCCGACGCGGTGGCGGCCTCAAATCTTCACTATCTCACCGAACCGCGTCGTCAGGAATTGTTCCGGCGCATGAACCGCGCTTCAGGCGGCGCCAAGGATCTGGTCGCCATGCGCGCCGATCTCCTGACTCTTTTTCGCGGCAACCCCGATTTCGCGCAGGTCGACAGCGATTTCCTGCACTTATTCGTTTCCTGGTTCAATCCGGGCTTTCTCGTGCTGCGTCACATCGACTGGGGAACGCCCGCTAATATTCTCGAAAAAATCATTCGTTATGAAGCCGTGCATCAAATCCGCGACTGGGACGAACTACGCCGCCGCATCGATCCGCAGGACCGCCGTTGCTACGCCTTCTTTCATCCGGCCATGGTGGACGAACCGCTGATTTTCGTGGAAGTGGCGCTCACGGGCGCTATTCCGGACAATGTGCAGAAGCTGCTGGCGCCAGATCGGGTGCTGGAAGCGCCAGAAAAAGTCCGCACTGCGGTTTTCTATTCGATTTCCAATTGCCAGGAAGGGCTGGCTGGCGTTTCCTTCGGCAATTTCCTGATCAAGCGCGTGGTCGAGGAGTTGCGCCGCGAATTGCCGCGGCTCGAACAATTCGTCACGCTGTCGCCAGCGCCGGGATTTATAAATTGGCTGACCAAGGGCAACGATCTGCCCGCCGAGCGTCTGGGATCCCAAGCTTCTCGATATTCTTCAGACGCCAGACTGGATCGACGCGCCGGAGAAAACAGAAAATCTGCGCCAGACCCTCGAACCGCTCGCAGCACATTATTTTCTTAAAGCCAAGAACGCCGGCGACCGTCCGCTCGATCCGGTCGCCCGCTTTCACCTCGGCAATGGAGCGCGACTGGAGCGAATCAATTGGCTTGGTGACAAATCGGACAAGGGTTTGCGGGAATCGGCGACAATCATGGTCAATTATCTTTATGATCTCGACGAAATCGAGCGCAACCACGATGTTTTCGCCAACAAGGGCGAGATCGTCGCTGCGAATTCGGTCAAGAAAATGCTGCGCGGCAAATCGCGTTCGCTTTTTTCCCGTCAGACGCCGAAAATCAGAAGCGAGTTCGGGGGAGCCAGACATCATTGGCGAATCCACCAAGACATAGCCGCCTCTTTTCATGCGCTCTGTTGGCGGCAAAATCGTCAGTTGGCGATGATCTTGTAGCTTTCGCCCGCTTTCAGCGTGGCGCTTTCGAGACCGTTAAGCAGCAGGAAATGATCGAGGGGCCGATCGGGTGTCGCCATTTTGGCGGCCATGGTCTCGGCCGTATCGCCAGAACCGGCGACAGCAAGGCGGAGATGCAGGGGTTGCGCCTGCGCCGCCTCTGCATCGCTCAGCGGATGGAAAGTGGCGATGGCGGCGGAGAAGCGCGCGTCGGCTTCCGGGGTCAAGGATTTGATCGCGAAGATGATGCGGTAGAAATCGCCGCGGAAGGAGATGACCGCGACGCGAAAGTTCCATTCGCCGGCGCGGGCATTGGCCAGAACGGCCGGCAGACCGTTGATTTCCGTCGTCTGGATGGTCGAGTCCAGCAAGCCGTCGATCCAGCCCGAGGTCAGATAGTCGGTCAGCGCCTTGTTGGCGGGGGCGCGCACGCTGTCGATCCGCAGGGCTTCGGCGCCGCCATCGGTCACGCCCAGCACCGCCTGCGAGGAATTTTCAAGCACGAAGCCTTCCGGCGCCTCGAAGGCGAATCCGAGGCGCGGATGCAGTATTTGCGTCCGCGGATCGCGCCGTCCATCGGATCGTCGCCAAAAGCCATGCCGTCGATCGCAGCCAGATATTTGGCGCGGCCCTCATCGCCCAGTCCCGGCGCGCCGATTTGCCGCGCCGCTTGCACCGCTGCGGCGATCCGTTCCGGCGTCGAGGGATGGGTGGCAAGATATCCGGCTTCTGGCCGCCCTTCTGACCGATCAGCGAGGCGCGCAGGTCGGTGGAGCGGGCAAGCGAACTGAGGAAACGCGAGGCGCCATAGGCGTCATAGCCGGCCCGCGCCGTCACGGCGATGCCGATGGAATCGGCATCCAGCTCCTGCTGGCGCGAGAAGCTGGCGATCGTCATGGCCGAATGGCCTCGACTTCCGCGCCTTTTTGCCGGTTCTGGATGACGCGGGCCGCCTGGGCGATCAAAGCCGCGCGCTTCTCCTGCTCCCCGCGCAAGATAGGCGTGACGGGCCGAGACATGGGCGATCTCATGCGCCATGACGGCGGCGACTTCCGAGGTGTCGTTGGCGAGCGCCAGCAGGCCGCGCGTAACGAACAGGTCGCCGGAGGGCAAGGCGAAGGCGTTGACCACGGCCGAATTGAGAATGGTGACGCGATAGGGCTGGGTCGGCGTCTCGCTGGCCTTGGCCAGCCGGACCAGCACCTCATTCAGGTAATTCTCCGCCTTCGGCCAGCGATATTCACCGCCAAACAGCGCGATCAGCCGTTTGCGCTCGCTGGTTTCCGGGGTTTCCGCGCTGAGGGCCTTGGGGGCTTCCGCCGGCGGCTCGGCGGCCGGCGGCTCGATGCCCTGCCGCTCCAGCGTAGAGCAGCCATAAAGAAGCAGCGCCCCGGCGAGCGCCGCCCAGCTGCGAACAGGCGGAGGGCGTCGCCCCACCTGCGTCGATTTACGCAAATTTGCCGTCATCCGCGCCCGTCGCCCCGCCAAAACCCCGTCCATACGGATCGAAAAGGCCCGTTTTGAAAAAATAGTCTAAATTCGTCTCGCGCACGAACTTCAAGAACCTGCCCTTAGGCAGCGCTCACGTCAACGACGGTCTTCCATAAACTCGATTTGGCCCGGATGGAATAATTCGATTTGCGGCCCGGAGCCGATTTCCAGCACACCCCGCGCGCGCAAGGTTTTGTGGAGAAGATTTTTCTCGGTCAGGCCGGCTCGCTCGAACAGGGGCTGATTGCGCCGGGAGATGGTCAGGGACAAGCCGCCGCGGCCACCGCCGAAATTGAGGTAGAGGCGCGGCGCCGTGTGTCCAATACTGCTGACGCGCCCCTCGACCAGCGCCACTGTGCCGGAGCGAGCCGAAAAATCCCGCCTTTCGTCGCCGGACAGCAGGGCGAAATCCGGATCCGCCCAAATCCCCAACCGCTCGGCGCGCGCCGTCGCTTCCGCGGCGCGGACGTTTGCGCCGCAGGCTCCGGCGTCGACGCTCGCCATTGCCAGACCCGTCGCCGCCAGAATTTCATCCACCTATTCGGCTTCGCCTGCTATGAACAGGCGGGCCGGAATTTGTCCCCAGCGGTCGGGCCCGGCAAGTCTTTGCAAGGTCAGATTTTGGCCAATCAAGCAGAGAGGTCAATTCGGAGGCGACGTCATGAGGGCGGTCGGGCGCGGCGGGCGTGGGGCGGGGTGGCTCCAGCGTTGGAAAGGTGATCGCGCGTCCATCCGCCAAATTCATGTCAAACCTTTCCCCGACACTCGCGAGACGCACGTTTTCACGTGCTGCGAAGCCGCAATCGAAGCGCTCCGCAGCGTGAGTCGGGACAAGGAGGGGGCGGCAACGGCGGCAAGCAGAGCCAGAGAAAAAAATGCGGCTTTCATTCCATGCCAAACTAGCACGATCGGAGCGGAGGCGGTTTTTCGCTCGCAAATTTTATGTTAGGGAAGTCCCGCTGCGGCTTTTAGCGAACTCGCCGCACCGCGTCCCGGTAGCTCAGCAGGATAGAGCAACGGTTTCCTAAACCGTAGGTCAGGGGTTCGAATCCCTTCCGGGACGCCAATTTTCAGAATATTGGTTTTTCTTTTCCGTACCAAATTCGTACCATCCTTCGTAAGCTAAAGCTGGCTGGAGGGAGTTGTTACGATGCCGCCTCGTCGTCGGAAATCCTGGTGGAAGAAAAACTGCCTCTCGGGCTTTTGGCGGACGCCAGCAAAGTCGCTCCGAGTGCAGGTCCTGGTCAAAGGTGCATACATGACACTGTCGTTAACACCTTTCCGCTTTTCGAAGATACATCCGATGGCTCGCCAGCGCCAGCTCTCTCCGACCGCGACGGTTTGGGCGGCGACTATCCGCGATAGGATGCTGGGCGGTCACGGCGTTGCGAACTGCGAAGCCGAAGCAATGACCTTAGGAAGCGTCAAGGATATTCCGAGAATTGAGAAAATCTATTTTTTGGGATTCCCGTTTTTGGTTTTGCTTTGTAGATAGGCGGGGTGATCGATGTCGCCGCCATAAAGCTCCGCTACGAGGCACTCAGTCCAGTGCTGGATGAAGCGGAGTTGTCGTCGATTTGCCGCGGCGGAGGCGCTTGCGGCGGGATGGGGCGGGATCGCGGCGGTGAGCGAGGCGACGGGGATCGCGCGGAGCACCATTGGCTATGGGCTGCGGGAAGTTCGCGGCGGCGCGCCGGATTTAGCGTTTGGTGGCGTCCGGCGCAGGGGTGCTGGACGCAAGCCGTTAACGCAAACGGACCCGACGCTTCTGAGCGACCTGGGAGAGGCTTGTCGATCCCGACACGCGCGGCGATCCCATGTCGCCGT
>CAWFBN010000141.1:0-18615 GCA_963813955.1 uncultured Alphaproteobacteria bacterium
GAGGCATTGAGCAGCCTCAAGCTCGGCGATTTGCGCGCCTTCATGGCCCATCGGCGGGAGGAGAGCGTGGGTTCGCGGTCGCTGCTGCGGCAATTGGCCGGTCTTCGATCCTTCGCGCGTTATCTGGGCCGCGAGGGGCTTGCGCAAATCGATGTTTTCGAAAAGGTGCGCACGCCGAAAAGCCCACGCGTCCTGCCCAAAGCGCTGACTGCGGCCAAGGCGCGCGAATTGGCGTCCGGCGAATTGGCGGACAGCGAGACGCGACCGCCCTGGATCGTCGCCCGTGACGCCGCCGTTCTCGCTTTGCTCTATGGAGCCGGCTTGCGCATCTCCGAGGCCCTGTCGATCCGTCGCGCCGAGGCGCCGGTCGGGTCGATCGACTCGCTGACAATTCTGGGCAAGGGCGGCAAGACGCGCGCCGTGCCGGTCATCGTCCCGCTCCGTCAAGGGGGTCGAAACCTATCTCAAACTTTGCCCCTTTGCCGCTGGCGGGAGAGGGGCCGTTGTTCGTCGGGGCGCGGGGCGGCCCATTGTCGCCGCGAATCATTCAACTGACCGTCGAACGACTTCGCGGCGTCCTCGGGTTGCCCGATTCGGCTACGCCTCACGCCCTGCGCCATTCCTTCGCCAGCCATCTGCTGGGACGGGGCGGCGACCTGCGTTCGATCCAGGAATTGCTCGGTCACGCCAGCCTGTCCACCACGCAAATCTATACAGCGATCGACAAGGCGCGGTTGTTGGAAGCCTATAGCGCCGCGCATCCGCGCGCCTGATCGCGCCCGAGACTACATCCCCAGCGCGCCGCGTGCGGCGGCATCGGCTTTTTCCGCATAACGGCGCGCGACATAGGCTTCGGTCAGCATGCCGACCGGCGCGGCCGTCAGAGGGTCGATCACCGCGAGTTGGTCGGATTGAGACTGATCGAAAAGCGCCATGGCCGTCTTGGCGTTCATTCCGGGGGTCAATGAAACATCGACCAGCCGGGCAAGATCCTGCGCCTTCCCGGTTCCCTTTTGGGCGTGAACATGGGCTTCGGCGAGATTGACCAGACCGGCGTAACGCCCATCGGAATCGGTGACGACGATTTCGCGCGCCGACCCAAGTGAATAAAGCGCGCATAATTGGGAAAGGCTGGATTCGAGCGTCGATTTTCGGCGGATCGGGTTGCATGAGTTGGCCGACGGTCAGATCGTCGATCCAGCCTATATCGTTGGCGCTCCTGATATTCTCGCCACGCAGATGCAGGCGCCAGGTCGAGAAGGAATAACCGAAGGTGGAACGCGCGATGAGGCTAGCCGCTATGGACGCCGCGAACACGCCGGCGGTAACTGAAAAATCGGCGGTGTTTTCGAGAACCAGGAAAGACATGGTCAGCGGTCCGCCGACGATCACGACGCCCATCGTCGCCATCCCCACGAGAATGCAGATGGTCTGATCGGGCGCGACAGCGGGGATGAGCGCGGCGAAGGTCAGAGCATAGATCTTGCCCAGAAGGGCGCCCATGAGCAGCGAGGCGAAAAACAGGCCGCCGCGAAACCCGGCGGCGAGAGAGATCAGGCAGGCCATCGTTTTGAGAACGAGAACGGCCACCAGCACGGAGAGGGGGAAGGCTGTCGCAATGTTGAGCGCGAGAGCGCCCCGCCCCGCCCCAAGAACCTGCGGTGTGACCGTGGCAAGAGCGGCCACCAGGAGTTCCGCCGATGACCGGACGCGCCCAAACGGGAACATGGGTCGATTCGAGCGCTTTTTCGGAAACCCCAGCTGCGCGCATGGCTGAGATGCCAAAGGCTGCGGAGCAGGCGGCCAAACCGAACAGCAAGGGATAGTCCGGGAGCGTCAGCGGCTGGATCAGCGAGGTCGGTATTTGATAGGGCGCGCCCGCTATAAAATGGGTGGTGAGAACGCCGACAATCGAGGCGGCGAAGATCGGACCGGCGCCGGCGATGGAATAGGCGCCGAGGATGATTTCAAAAGCATAGAAAGCTCCGGTCAGCGGCGCGCCGAAAGAGCCGCCAATCGCCCCCGCCGCGCCGGCTCCGACTAGAAGCCGCAAATCGCTGCGACGCAGATGCAGTTTCTGACCGAGAAATGAGCCCAAGGCCGAGCCGACCTGCGCATAGCCGGCCTCGAGGCCGACGGAGGCGCCAACGGAATTGGAGATCAGGGTCTGCATTCCGACGACGAAACTGTCGCGCAGCGACATGCGCCCGCCGCGCAGGGCGTTGGCTTCGATGGGATCCACTGGACGAGAAATTTTGTGCTTGAGCCGCCAGCTCTCCATCAGGCCCAAGCTGAGCCCTCCGAGCGACAGCGCGCCGAATGCGGCCCAGGGGGAGATACGGTCGACCGCGCTCAGGCGCACGTCGAAGGGAAGTTTGAAAATCAATATATGCATGGCGATAGCTGTTTGTGTCATGGCGGTGACACAAAGCGCAGCGACCAGGCCGACCAGGGACGCAGCGGCGACCAACGCCAGCTCACTCGACCGCAGGAGCGCCCGCAGGCTAAGCACGAGGCGCCCGCGTAATGTTTTTTTTGGCGACGGCCGGTCAGGGGAGGCGGCCGGCAAGCTCATGGCGCCCCTCGCAAATCGATTTGGAAAGAGGAAATGATTTTGCGCCCCAATGCGGCGAGTTTCTCCGTTTGAAGGCGCGGTTTCGGCATCAAGCCGCTCTTTTTTAGCTCAGCCAGCCCAAGCCGACGCCCGCAAGCAGGACCACTCCAATAAAGAAGCGATAGCCGACGAACCACCAAGCCGACGACTTCTCAAGAATGCGCATGAGGCTCCATATCGCCACAAAGGCCGAAATGGACGCGACGACAAGCCCGACGGCAAGGATCATCCAGCCGTCAATGGATAAATTCGCCTTTTGCAATTCGTAGAGTTCTTTGACGCCGGCGAGGAAAATCGCGGGAAGACCGAGCAGAAACGAAAAGCGGGCTGCTTCCTCGCGTTTGAGATCGAGGAACATGGCCGCCGTGAGAGTGGAACCCGAGCGGGACACGCCGGGAATCAGGGCGCCCACCTGCGCGATTCCGACCAGCATGGCGTCCTTGAGCGTCACGTTGTCGAGCGAACGGCGATGCGCGCAAAATTTTTCAGCCAACCCGAGCAATACGGCCATGACGATACAGGCGACGCCGATGACTGGCAGGCTTCGCAATGGGGTGCCGCAAGCATTAAGCCATTTCGACAGCAAGGTCCCAAAAATGACCAAGGGCAGCGTCGCGAGCAGTATCCAACTGGTGAAACGAAAATTCCAATCGCGAAAATCACGCCGTTTCACGGCAGCCACAGAACCCAAAAGCAGCCCCTTCACATCTCCCCAGAAATAGCTGACGACGGCGACGAGGGCCGCCAATTGCATGGCCGCCGAAAAAGCCGAACCGGGGTCGCGCCAGCCGAGGAGGGCAGGAACGATGCGCATGTGGGCCGTCGAAGAAATAGGCAGGAGTTCCGAAATGCCCTGAACGACGCCGAGGACCGCAACCTTGGCGGCGCCCAATTCGACAAATCCGGTATCCAACCCCTGGGTGCAGGCGTCCACGGACATCAAGAAACTCCCATCGACTCAAAGAAAAACTTTCGGCTGCTTTTGCCAAAACAAAAGCCAAAGCCTGCAATTCAATGTCAAACTTGCCCGGCGCGATCTTCGACGACCCGTACGATATCCGCCATGATGGCGTTGAGTTCGTAGTCCTTGGGCGTATAGACCGCCGCCACGCCTTCTGAAATCAGCAGTTTCTCATCCTCCGGCGGGATGATGCCGCCGACGATCAAGGGTACATCCGACAGGCCCTGCGCCTTCATTCTTTCCAGAACCTCGCGGACCAGCGGCACGTGCGAACCGGACAAAATCGAAAGGCCGACGACGTGAACGCCTTCTTCGAGCGCGGCGTTGACGATTTCGGCGGGAGTCAGGCGGATGCCTTCGTAAACCACTTCCATGCCCGCGTCGCGGGCGCGCACCGCGATCTGTTCGGCGCCATTGGAATGGCCGTCAAGCCCGGGCTTCCCGACCAGGAACTTGATGCGCCGTCCCAATTTTTTCGAAACCCGCTCGACTTCAGACCGGACCGGATCGAGCGAGCCGGCCACTTGCCGGGCGCTGCGGCCCACACCGGTCGGCGCCCGGAACTCGCCGAAAATCTCACGCAAGGCCTGACCCCATTCGCCCGTCGTCACGCCGGCCTTGGCGGCGGCGATCGACGGCTCCATGATATTGCGGTCTTCCTGCGCCGCCGAGCGAAGCTCGGCCAATGCTTTGGCGACCGCCTTGGCGTCGCGCTGCGCGCGCCAGGCCTGCAGGCGCTCGACCTGCTCGGCCTCGACATGCTGCGAGACGACCAGAATGGAGCCCTCGCCGGTCGTCAGCGGAGACGGCTCGCTCTCCACGAATTTGTTAACCCCGACGACCACCTGTTCGCCGGCCTCGATGGCTTCGAGACGGCGCGTATTCGATTCCACCAGTTTCGACTTGAGATAGCCGGTTTCGACCGCCGCAACGGCGCCGCCCATCGCATCGATGGCCGCCAGTTCAGCCAAAGCTTCTTTTTTGAGGTCTTCGACTTTTTTGGTCAGCTCCACGCTGCCGTCGAACAGGTCGCCATATTCGAGCAGATCCGTCTCATAGGCGAGAATTTGCTGCAAGCGGAGCGACCATTGCTGGTCGAAGGGACGCGGCAAGCCAAGAGCCTCATTCCACGCGGGCAATTGCACGGCGCGGGCGCGAGCCTTTTTGGAAAGGACAACAGCCAGGGTCTCGATCAAGATGCGATAGACGTTGTTCTCAGGCTGCTGCTCGGTCAGGCCGAGCGAATTGACCTGCACGCCATAGCGAAAACGACGGAATTTTTCGTCCTGGACGCCATAACGGTCACGAGTCAATTCGTCCCAAAGCTCGGTAAAGGCGCGCACCTTGGCCAATTCGGTGACGAAGCGCATGCCCGCGTTGAGGAAGAAGGAAATACGACCGACAACTTCACCGAAATCGGCTTCCGAGACTTCGCCCGATTTCTTGACGGTATCGAGGATCGCGACCGCGGTGGCCAAAGCGTAGGACAGCTCCTGGACCGGCGTCGCTCCCGCCTCTTGCAGATGATAGGAGCAGACGTTCATCGGGTTCCACTTCGGAACCTCGCGCGTGGTGAAAATAATCACGTCCTTGGTCAGTCGCAGCGAAGGGCCGGGAGGAAACACATAAGTGCCGCGCGAAAGATATTCCTTGATGATGTCGTTCTGGGTCGTGCCCTGCAAAGCGGTGCGGGGCGCGCCTTGCGCATCGGCGGCGGCGATATAAAGGGCGAGAAGCCAGGGCGCAGTGGCGTTGATCGTCATCGACGTGTTCATCTGAGCGATCGGAATGCCGTCGAACAGAGTGTTCATGTCGCCGAGATGCGAGATCGGCACACCAACCTTGCCGACTTCGCCACGCGCCAGCACGTGATCTAAATCGTAGCCGGTCTGGGTCGGCAGATCGAAAGCAATTGAAAGTCCCGTTTGGCCCTTGGCGAGATTGCCCCGATAGAGCTTGTTGGAATTGGCGGCATTGGAATGGCCCGCGTAAGTGCGGAAGATCCAGGGCTTGTCGCGTCCAAGGGCTGCTTTCGTCATAAATGCCTCGCTTTCGACCATTGCGCGGGACTCCAGACCTTGCGATCCGCATCTGGGCTCACGCATTGCTTTGCCTTACTTTGTCGCAGAGCACAATCCGCCATTGTCTTGAAAGCCCCCCTGCGGGCCGCCCGTTCGGTCGCGACCAATCTATTGATCTATAAGTATTTATTCGCTATTCCTCGGGCAGGCGCGCGAAGAGAACAAAACAGGCGCCAACTTTAGCACGAAGCAAAAAAAATGCGCAGACGCTCGCCAAATCGGAATTATATGTATATTGGCGCGCTAAGAAGTGAAGCGAACACCTCGTTCCGGAAGGGACGGCGCGTTTTCGATTCCGTGCTTTGCGCGGAATTAAAGCGAACAGAGAATTTCGTTTTTTATGTCCGGTTTTGGCATTTGGCCAATCTCGACGAAATCGGTCCGTAGCGACAGGAGTCAGCGTTGAACAGTCTATCGCCAGCGGCGAGCGGCGCGAATGCCGATCAGGAACCGGTCCTCAAGGATCTCTACGACATCGGCGAAATTCCGCCCCTCGGTCACGTTCCCAAGAACATGCACGCCTGGGTGATCCGCAAGGACCGACACGGTCCGCCCGAATCGGCTATGCAACTCGAAGTTGTGCCGACATGGGAGCTGGACAGCCACGACGTGCTGGTTCTGGTGATGGCGGCTGGCGTCAATTACAACGGCGTCTGGGCAGGCCTCGGCGAGCCGATATCACCCTTTGACGTGCACAAGCAGCCCTTCCATATCGCCGGCTCCGACGCGTCGGGAATTGTCTGGGCGGTTGGCTCCAAGGTGAAACGCTGGAAGGTCGGCGATGAGGTCGTTGTCCACTGCAATCAGGACGATGGCGACGACGAGGAATGCAACGGCGGCGATCCGATGTTCTCGTCGTCGCAGCGCATCTGGGGCTACGAAACTCCCGATGGCTCCTTCGCCCAGTTTTGCCGCGTCCAGGACCGCCAGCTGATGGTGCGTCCGAAACATCTGACCTGGGAAGAAAGCGCCTGCTACACGCTGACCCTCGCCACCGCCTATCGCATGCTGTTCGGCCACGAGCCGCACCGCCTGAAGCCGGGCGACAATGTCCTGGTCTGGGGCGCCTCGGGGGGCCTCGGCGTTTTCGGCGTGCAACTCATCGCGGCGGCGGGCGCCAATGCGATCGGCGTCATTTCCGACGAATCCAAGCGTGAATACGTGCTTTCGCTTGGCGCGAAAGGCGTGATCAACCGCAAGGACTTCAAATGCTGGGGACAGCTGCCCAAGGTCAATTCGCAGGAATATACGGACTGGACCAAGGAAGCGCGCAAGTTCGGCAAGGCGATATGGGACATCACCGGCAAGAAGGATGTTGATATCGTTTTCGAACATCCTGGTGAGGCCACCTTCCCGGTCTCCACTCTGGTCTGCAAACGCGGCGGCATGATCGTGTTTTGCGCCGGCACGTCCGGCTTCAACCTGACCTTTGATGCGCGTTACGTCTGGATGCGTCAGAAGCGCATTCAGGGCTCTCATTTCGCCCATCTGAAACAGGCGGCGGCGGCGAATAATTTCGTCCTGGACCGGCGCGTCGATCCTTGCATGTCGGAAGTTTTCCCTTGGGCCAAAATTCCTCTGGCCCATACCAAAATGTGGAAAAACCAGCATGCGCCGGGCAACATGGCCGTACTCGTCAACGCCACCCAGACCGGCCTGCGCACCATCGAAGATGTGATTGACGCCAATACGGCGGGCTGATTACGGACAGGTCAGGCGGGACGAAAGTCCCGCTTGTTCAGGACAAGAGCCCACCAAGGCTCGGCTTCAAAGGATTGGCTGTCAAAGCTTGCGCATCGGCGCCGTCGATACGGACTTGACCGGCAAAGGCCGCATAAAGTCCCTCTACGAAAAGCGGGTTCAAATCGTTGACGACGAAAACAATGCGAGTCCGGTGATCGGCGTCCGGCCATGCGTCAAGACGAACCGGCGGATGAAATACATGTTGAACGCCGTGAATGACAAGCGGGCGCGTCAAATCGTCGGCCAAGGCAATGATGCCCTTGACCCGCAACAGGTTCGGTCCGTGCGCGATGCGCAACATTTCAAGAAAGAGATCGTAGGCGGATAGGGGCAGGGGCGCTTCGCTCACCAGACAAAAGGCGCGAATCGATTCTCCGTGCCGATTGACGTCGCTTGCGGAATGAACGTGAGAATGGTCGTCAACCTCATCATGTGCGTGAGCGAATCACCGGCATCCTCCGCGTCGCCCGTCGCTGGCGCCAATAATTGTTCCGCGTTGAGCCACCTTGCAACGTCCGATGATTTCGTCAGCGGATTATACAGGCCCGCATCAAGCAGATGCGCAACATCAAGACTTTCAATACGCTCTAATAGCCTGGCCGTGGGATTGAGGCGCTTCAGGCGCGCGCGGAGCTCGATCAATGCCTGACATTGATCGTTGTCTTGGACCAAATCGATCTTGGAAATCACCAGTCGATCCGCGACCGCCGCCTGTTTGACAGCTTCCGGATAGACCTTCAGCGTCCCCAACCCATTCAACGCGTCAATGACCGTGACCACGCCGTCGAGACGAAAGCGCATCAACAGGTAGGGATGGCTCATGATGGTTTGCAGAACGGGCGCGGGATCCGCGAGACCTGTCGTTTCAATGATGACGCGGTCAAAATCCCGAATTCGGCCGTTATCGCGGCGGCGAAGCAAGTTTTCGAGCGAGTCGACGAGATCGCCCCGTATCGTGCAGCAAAGACAGCCGGACGACATCAAGACCATTTCGTTGTCGATCTTTTCGATCAAGAGATGATCGAGTCCGATTTCACCGAATTCGTTGATGAGCACGACCGCATTCGCCAAGGCGGGATCACGAAGAAGCCGGTTCAACAGGGTCGTCTTGCCGGCGCCGAGGAAGCCAGTAACGATGGTGACCGGGAACGGGCGCAGGCGCGCGGAAATGATCGTTGGGAGACGTCAATTGATCGCAGCCTTGCCGGGATGCGCTTTCGTTTCCGTCGCCTTTTTTTGCGCCTTGGCCGACGCAGGCTTGACGCTCTTCTGGGCCGCCTGTTTCGTTTCGCTGCTGGTTGCGCTTTTAAGGTTAGGCTTAGGCTTAGGCTTGGCGCCGCGTCGCATCGAGAGCGCCTTGGGGTCCGGCCGCAAGGGAGCGGAGATCGCGGCTTTTTCAGGCGATGCATAAGCTATGACGCCTATGGGCGTGTTTGCCGGACGAGGCCCAGCGACCGGTCCCTGATAACCGGGGGCGGGCCCGATAAATACGGAAATCGGCTCATAGACCGGTCGCGGCAGTGCGGCGATGAGCGCCCCGTTTCCGGGGTGCGGCGCGGAAGCCGGCCCCTCGGGCGTGTTGATCGGGGACACTCAAATCTTCCGTCTCGGCTTCTATTTGCGCCGCCTTGCTGCGCCTGACGCAGACTTCGCTCTTCATGTCTGGAGGGCCGCCGGCGGCCGAGGGCAGGTTGACGGCAAAATCTCCGAGTTGCGACGAGGAAAAAGCGCGATCGAACAAATCCGCCGCATGGGCCGTGCGCTGCCGCGCCGAGGCGTCGCCCATGACCACGACAATGACCTTGCGCCCCTCGCGCGTCGCGCTGGCGACGAGATTGAAGCCAGCGGGACAAGTAAAGCCCGTCTTCATGCCGTCAGCGCCCGGATAACGGCCAATCATGCCATTATGCGTAGGAACAATCTTGTCCCCCAGCTGGAACGCGCCGATATTGAACAAGTCGGCGTGTTCCGGGAATCGCAACAGGAGCGCACGACCGAGGATCGCCATATCCCTCGCAGAACTTACGTGGTTGGGGTCGGGCAATCCATTAGGATTGACGAAATGCGATTCTCTCATTCCGAGCGTGGCCGCCGTTTGGTTCATTTCGTCGGCAAAAGCTTCGACCGAGCCGGAAACGCCTTCGGCAATGGTGACGGCGATGTCATTGGCGGATTTAACCATCAGCATTTTCAAGGCGTTGTCGAGCGTAACCTGAGCGCCGGGCGGGAACCCCATTTTGGACGGTTTCATCCGCGCCGCGCGCGCCGTCACCACCAGAGGCGTGTCCATCGTGAGTCGTCCCTGTCGCACCGCCTCAAGCGCAACAAAGACCGTCATCAACTTTGTGACCGAAGCCGGATACCAGATATGGCTGGCTATTCTCTCCTCGATAATCCGCCCGCTCGCGACATCCATGACCAAATAAGGCGTAAGCGTATGGTGGGGAAGTGAGACAGGAGCGGCGACGTTTTTTTTCGCGGCGGAGGCCGGTTCAACCAGACCAAACGCGCAAAACTGAAAACACAGAACTGTCGATAGGAGCCGGCCCCACGCACGGTTGTTTTTCAGTCCGTTCAGAGAGTTCATCATCTTTGCGTCAATCCTGCCGACCCTCATAGAGTCACTGTTCGCAGTCCGGCCTTGCGCCAAGATCGGCGCGCCGAGAATAAATTCCTTGCAGCCGTCGATACGATCTGACCGCCTTTCAAACGCCTGCCGAGCGTGTAGCGATCGAGACTTAGTATCATGCTGTGGCCATTTTATGGCGACATTCAGGCTCAACCTTCTCCTGGGGCGCTCACGTTCAGGGAAAGCGCATGAACGCCATCGGCAAATTCTTCGGCAAGCGTTGCATTAACCGAGCGATGGCGCTCGATGCGGCTTTTTCCGGCAAAGGTTCCGGAAACCATTTCGATGCGAAAATGCGTTTCCCCGCCGTGATGCGCGCCACCCGCATGGCCGGCATGCCCGGCGTGTTTATGTGATTCGTCGATCACTTTCAAAACCTGCGGCGCAAATGCGGCCGAGAGCTTTTGTTCCATTCTTTGACGAAGGGTCCGTTTATCTGATTGCGTCATATCGACTTCTCCTGCACCAAGCGCGGGGGTAATTCCCCGAAAAGTCAAGCATATTTAATCGCTTTTACGTTCTTGCTCAGACAGACCACTCGACCATATTGTGTCAGCATGGATCTGAATTCTCCCATTTTTGACCGTATCAGAACCCGCCGCGACGCAAGACCGACGCAGGCGAGCCATTCCGGTCCGCGATGTCAGCACCCTGGATGCCTGGCTCTGGGAGAATTTCGCGCGCCTATGGGGCGGTTGCGGGAAGGTCAGTATTTTAGTTTCTGCCTGGACCATGTGCGGGAATATAACGCAACCTACAATTATTTTAATGGTATGAGCGATGAAGCTGTGCTTCGCTATCAGAAGGATGCGCTCGACCGGACACCGTCCGACCTGGAAAATGGGCGCCAATCGTCAGGATGAATACCCCCCCGGCATGCACGATTCTTTTTATCCGAGGGGCGACCAATCGCCCTGCGCAGCATGCGCCCAAGGCGCCGAAGCATGGCGTTGTGGCTCGCAAGGCGCTTCATGTCCTGGGTCTCGACGACGAAGCCGCGGCGCCGGAGATCAAGGCGCGCTATAAGGATTTGGTCAAACGGCTGCATCCAGACGCCAATAGCGGTGACCGTTCCAATGAGGAAAGGCTCCGGGAAATCATAAACGCATACAATACATTGAGGACGTTTCGCGCGGTGTAAAAAAGGCAAAATGGTCCGTACGAAGCGCCTTGCCCAAAATCGGGACCTGATTCCCTTGTAAGCTTCGCCGAAAAAAAGTTAGAAAAACGCTCTGGCGTGGCCGCCACGCATACCTAAATTTGAACTATCCGCCAACGTCAGGCCCTCCGGTGACCGTCAAGCGTCGTCGTCGATATGGAAAGACGGCGCGGAGACGGAGGTTAGATGCACGTTGCTCCTTTGAAGACGCCCGTAAGTGGCTTGCCCGACACCAAGCTTTCGGTGCGTGACGTCTTTGGCATCGATTTGGATATGCAGGTTCCCGCTTTTTCCGAAACGGACGAACACGTTCCCGATCTCGATGCCGATTATCTGTTCGATCGGACGACGACCCTGGCGATCTTGGCCGGATTCGCGTTCAACCGACGCGTCATGATCACCGGCTACCATGGCACAGGAAAATCGACCCATGTGGAACAGATCGCCGCCCGGCTGAACTGGCCTTGTGTTCGCGTCAATCTCGATAGCCATGTTTCTCGTATCGACCTTGTCGGTAAAGACGCCATTGTCCTGAAAGACGGCAAGCAAATAACGGAATTCCGCGATGGCATTTTGCCATGGGCGTTGCAGAACAACGTCGCGCTGTGCTTCGACGAATATGACGCAGGCCGACCCGATGTGATGTTTGTCATTCAACGCGTTCTCGAAGTGTCCGGACGTCTGACTTTGCTCGATCAGAATCGGGTGATCAGCCCTCATCCCGCCTTTCGCCTGTTTTCCACGGCAAATACGATCGGTTTGGGCGACACTTCCGGCCTGTATCATGGCACGCAACAAATCAATCAGGGTCAAATGGACCGCTGGTCGATCGTGACCTGCTTGAACTACCTTCCTCACGACAAGGAAGTCGATATTGTCGCCGCGAAGGTGAAGCAATTTCGAAAATCCGCCGAAGGACTGGATACAATCGGAAAAATGGTGCGAGTCGCCGATTTGACGCGCAACGCCTTTATGGGCGGCGATCTTTCAACCGTCATGAGTCCGCGCACCGTGATCACATGGGCGGAGAATGCCGAAATATTTGGAGATGTTGGCTTTGCCTTCCGCCTGACGTTCCTGAACAAATGCGACGAACTCGAACGTCCTTTGGTGGCTGAATTTTACCAAAGGTCCTTCGGCAAGGAGCTTCCCGAAAGCGCCTTGAATGTCGCCTTGAGTTGAGGGCGCAAAGCCCGGCGAGGGCGGCGAGAAAGTGGGGTTTCGCGGGTGAGCTTTTCGAATCAGAGAGCGGCTTCTCCGCGTGAAGCGCCCCATGAACCGTTAAAACGCGCGATCACGGGCTGTCTCCGCGCGATGGCGCACGCGCCGGAATTGGAAGTATCGTTCGCACCCGAAAAACCGGGCATTTTGGATGCGTCCGATCACGGCAAGGCCCGCTTGCCTGAACCGCCGCGCAGACTGAGCGTGAATGACGTCGCAATTTTGCGAGGTCAGGCAGATTCGATTGCCTTGCGCTTCGCGTGCCACGACTCTCGAGCGCATGCGCGTCGGGCGCCCCAAACGCAAACGGCCCGCGCCATGTTCGACGCCATGGAATGGGCGCGCGTCGAAGCGATCGGCGCCCGGAGAATGCAAGGAGTCGCCCAAAATCTGACAGCGGCTCTGGAAGACAGATGCGAGCGAGGGCATTACGCGGAGATCAGACAACGCTCCGATGCGCCGCTGGAAGATGTGTTGGCTCTGCTCGTGCGTGAAAGGTTGACGGGGGCCCCGCCTCCGGTTTCCGCCGCCCATGTTGTTGATCTTTGGCGAGAAAGTCTTGAAGCGCGAGTTGGAGGAGATCTCGCACGTCTTTCCGATGCGATCGAAAATCAACGTCAATTTTCCAAGCTCACACGAAAAATTTTGGCCGACCTCGACATGGCCGAACAAGGCGATGCGGAAAACGACGAAGACGAAGACTCCTCTGGCGACGATCAGGCCAAGTCCGATCAATCGGACGATCAAGATGGCGGTTCAAAAGAGGAATCGGCAGATTCGGCAGAGAGCGAGCGCGTTGAGGACGCCGACGATCAAATCCTCGATGGCGAAATGGAGAGCGAGGACGGACCACCTGGCGAAGCCGCCGAAGACATGGAGCCGGGAGATGGCGACGAACCCGCCCCATCCCCACGTCCCCCTTTTTCCGGCGCGCCTATCGCGGGCGATGACTATCGTGCCTTCGCACCGCAGTTCGATGAAATCATTCGGGCGGAGGATCTGTGTGAACCCGAAGAGCTTGAACGCCTTCGCTCCTATCTCGACAAACAGTTGCAAAATCTTTCCTCGGTTGTCGCACGCCTCGCCAACCGCCTGCAAAGGCGACTCATGGCCCAACAAAATCGCGCCTGGGAATTCGATCTGGAGGAGGGAATGCTCGATCCGGCGCGCCTTACCCGCGTCATCGTCGATCCGCAGACGCCGCTCTCGTTCAAGCAGGAAAAAGACGCGAATTTCCGCGATACCGTTGTAACTCTGTTAATCGATAATTCCGGCTCGATGCGCGGCCGGCCAATCACTGTGGCGGCAACCTGCGCCGATATTTTGGCGCGGACTTTGGAGCGATGCGGCGTCAAGGTTGAGATCCTCGGTTTCACCACGCGCGCATGGAAAGGCGGTCAGTCTCGCGAAGCCTGGTTGCAAGCGGGCAAGCCACTCAATCCAGGCCGGCTGAATGACTTGCGCCATATCATCTACAAATCGGCCGATGCACCATGGCGCCGGGCCCGAAAAAATCTCGGCTTGATGATGCGCGAGGGCCTTCTCAAGGAAAACATCGACGGTGAAGCGCTCGACTGGGCATTTCATCGCTTGCTCGCGCGACCGGAGCAACGAAAAATCCTGATGATGATCTCCGACGGCGCGCCCGTTGACGATTCAACGCTTTCCGTCAATCCTGGGCATTACCTCGAGCGCCATTTGCGTCACAAAATCGAAGACGTGGAACTGAGATCCTCAGTCGAACTGATCGCGATCGGTATCGGCCACGATGTCACGCGTTATTACCGCCGAGCGTTGACGATCATCGACGCCGAGGAACTTGGTGGGGCGATGACTGAAAAACTGGCGGAGCTTTTTAGCGAATCACCGCAATGATCGATGGCGGCCCAGATAAATCGGCCACTTTCGCGCCGGGACGTTAACCAAGGAACGGGCGGCTTGCATACCGGCGATAAAAGCGCTAGCAAACATCAAAATCGACAATGAACGCGCAGACTCAGCCTGCGCGCGGAGAAACTAATGACCTACGTCGTTATCGAAAATTGCATCAAATGCAAATACATGGATTGCGTCGAGGTTTGCCCCGTTGACTGTTTTTACGAGGGCGAAAACATGCTCGTGATACATCCGGACGAATGTATCGATTGCGGTGTTTGCGAACCTGAATGTCCGGCCGAAGCCATCAAACCCGACACCGAACCGGATCTGGAAAATTGGCTGAGTTTGAACGCCGAATATGCCCAGCTTTGGCCTAATGTCACGATCAAGCGGGACGCATTGCCTGAGGCGAAAGAGTTCGATGGCCGCTCCGGCAAGCTTGAGGCTTTTTTCAGCAAAGAACCCGGCCAAGGTGATTGATCAGACTCGACTGGTCGATTTTTTTAACGGCGAGTCCTGGCTTCTTTCCATCAATCTCCGCGCGCTCGAAGCCACAGCCGAGCGCGCGAATAACCATTCTTCGCCCGCTTTTTTTGACGAATTCAATAATTCTTTGATTCGCGAGTCAATTTGTGGTATTGCTTCCGCAGATGCAGTTGACTTAAGCGACATCATGGTTTTTCGCATGGCTCCCGCGCAGGCGAGGAGCCTGTTTTTGCCTCAAGATATCGAACAATCACGCTCGGATCTCGTGCGGGACGGTTTATGCGTCGATAACGCTTTGAACTTTCCTACTTCGATTGGCTGAATGTCATCGAGATAGCGCCGGTCGCGGCCGAGTAGGCAGTGTTTGTTACCGGTCGCCCACCAACGGCGATCTCAGCAAGGTGGTGTGTAGAAGCTCACAATCGAAATAGCCCGGATTTTAGCGCCACCGTCAAGGCGTTTGCCATTTCGGATCGACGATCTGATCTGGCCTGAGTGCAGCGCGACAGTCGTGAATGACCGATCTCGTTGTGGGAATGGACCTCGAACCATTAGTGATTGGACCAAGGTGACGCAGAAAAAACCTTCTCTGTCGGCCAACGCCGCATTGTCCACCCCCCTTTCCACCGACCCGAATAAAGTTGCCGTTTCATCCGCGAAACCAGCGACCAAAAGTCCGGGTTCCAAGGTCGCGTTCAAGACGAGCGAGTTCATCGTTTATCCCGCCCATGGCGTGGGGCAGATCACGGCGATCGAAGAGCAAGAGGTCGCTGGCTTCAAGCTGGAGCTTTATGTCATCTCCTTCGTCAAGGATAAAATGACGCTGAAAGTTCCAACTCCTAAGGTCGCCTCCGTAGGGATGCGGAAATTGGCGGATGCGGATGTCGTCAAGAAGGCGTTGGACACGTTGACTGGTCGCGCTCGGATCAAGCGTACGATGTGGTCCCGTCGAGCTCAGGAATATGAAGCAAAAATCAATTCCGGCGACCTGGTTGCGATTGCCGAAGTCGTGCGCGATCTCTATCGTTCGGACGTACAACCTGAGCAGTCTTATTCGGAACGTCAGCTCTATGAGGCTGCGCTGGATAGAATGGCTCGCGAAATCTCCGCTGTTCAAAAACTGTGCGATTCCGATTTGCTCAAGTTGATCGACGCGCAGTTGCAGAAAAGCCCCCGCCGCGTCACAAAGGCAGAGGAAACCGCAATCGTCGACGAAGGCGACGTCGAAGAGGCCGCCTGACCGATCGTGAGAGAAAAATTCGCAAGTTCAAACTTAAAAAGGCGGTTCGATTGGGCCGCCTTTTTTCTATTTTAAGTCGTCGACCCGGTGAGCCGCTTGAGATGGTTAAATCAAAGTTAACCGGAATCGCCTAGAGTTTTCGAGCGTTCCGTCTGAGACAAGGTAAAAAGCTTGAATGCGCACGTCAATATTTCCCTTTGGTGAGGTGCTGCCTGATTCGGCCAGCATTTTCATGCAGCGCAGGATTTCGGGAAGCTTCCGGTTTGCTGGTCATTTTTGCGACCGCGGCCTTGGGCATCGCGCTGGCGACTTGGTCTGTCAGCGATCCGAGCCTCAATCATGCGACTGATGCGCCCGTTCGCAACGCTTTTGGGCCCAAAGGCGCGATCGTTGCCGATCTCTTGATGCAATTGATCGGCATCAGTTCGATCGCGATCCTGGCCCCGTTAGCTCTTTTGGGATGGCGCGTTCTGACGCATAAACCTAATCATCGAAGCTTGTGGCAAGCTAAATATTGGTTACTCGGCGTCGCCAGTGCTGCAGCGGTTGCATCTCTTTTGCCAGCCACCGATCGATGGCCGTTACCAACCGGTCTGGGCGGCGTGGTTGGCGATGCAATTGTCACATTGCCAAAACACTATTTTTCTGCTTTTGGGCTTTTGCTTTTCGGATTGATTTTTTTGGTTATAGCTATTTTGTCCCTAGCTGCTTCCTCTGGGTTTAGCACACCGTTTGGCGGTGACAGTGACGATTTCGGCAACGAAACCGCCGAATGAAATGCAAAGCAACACTTTTCCAAACAGTTCAATGAACGCATAAGCGGCACAAATATTT
Organism: uncultured Alphaproteobacteria bacterium; assembly: GCA_963813955.1. GTDB lineage: Bacteria > Pseudomonadota > Alphaproteobacteria > Rhizobiales > Beijerinckiaceae > Rhodoblastus. Next base: position 16,847 of record CAWFBN010000141.1, read on the forward strand.
TTCGTCGCTCACTCGGAAGTTTATTATTCCGCACTTTATGATGCAATATTGAGTTTGTTCAATTCGCGACGGAATTCGCGTTCAAATGGGCATGAGGTATCATCAAACAATGATTTTTCTCGTCGTGATATTGCTGATCGAATAAATGACAACTTACTGCAGCGTGACGAGAGCAATATACTCGTTAAGACTTATAATTCGCCAAAACAGGAGCCCTCGTACTGCGGAAGCCTATCGACATAAGTCACGCCATGTATCCGTCGATTATACTTCTCCATCTATTATCTTCCTGACCCAGGGAACCAAACCTAGCCGCAGCTATGGCGAAGACTCATTGGAACAGAACGCGCGCTTGCTTGAGGGCGTCCTTGAAGATTTTAGCGTAAAGGGCGATGTCATCAGTGTTCACCCTGGCCCGGTGGTGACTCTTTACGAATTCGAGCCGGCGCCGGGCATCAAATCCTCGCGGGTGATCGGCCTCGCCGACGACATCGCCCGCTCCATGTCGGCGATCTCGGCCCGCGTCGCCGTGGTGCCGGGACGCAACGCCATCGGCATCGAACTGCCCAATCCGCGCCGCGAGACCGTCTATCTGCGCGAACTCGTCGCCTCGCCCGATTTCGCCGACTCCAAGCACAAGCTCGCCATCGCCCTCGGCAAGACCATCGGCGGCGAGCCGGTCATCGTCGATCTCGCCAAAATGCCGCATCTGCTCGTCGCCGGCACCACCGGCTCGGGCAAGTCGGTCGCCATCAACACCATGATCCTGTCGCTGCTCTACCGGCTCAAGCCGCAGGAGTGCCGCCTCATCATGGTCGACCCCAAGATGCTCGAACTCTCGGTCTATGACGGCATTCCCCATCTGCTGACCCCCGTCGTCACCGATCCGAAAAAGGCGGTGGTGGCGCTCAAATGGGCGGTGCGCGAGATGGAGGACCGCTACAAGAAAATGTCGAAACTCGGCGTCCGCAACATCGACGGTTTTAACGCCCGCGTCGTGGAGGCCAGCGCCAAGGGCGAGGTCATCACCCGCACCGTGCAGACCGGTTTCGATCGCGAGACCGGCGAGGCGGTCTACGAGCAGGAGCTGATGGACCTGACCTCGCTGCCCTATATCGTGGTCATCGTCGATGAAATGGCCGACCTGATGATGGTGGCCGGCAAGGAGATCGAGGGCGCGATCCAGCGTCTGGCGCAGATGGCGCGCGCGGCGGGCATCCATATCATCATGGCGACGCAGCGGCCGTCGGTCGATGTCATCACCGGCACGATCAAGGCCAATTTCCCGACCCGCATCTCCTTCCAGGTGACATCGAAGATCGACAGCCGCACCATCTTGGGCGAGATGGGCGCCGAGCAGCTGCTGGGCCAGGGCGACATGCTCTACATGGCCGGCGGCGGGCGGATTTCGCGCGTGCACGGGCCGTTTGTGTCGGACGCCGAGGTGGAGAAGGTGGTGGCGCATCTGAAGATGCAGGGCCAGCCGGAATATCTCGACGCGGTGACGGTCGAGGACGAGCCGGAGGGCGAGGATGACGCGGCGGCCTATGCGGCGGACGGCGACGAATTGAGCGACCTCTACGACCGCGCGGTGGCGATCGTGCTGCGCGATAAAAAGTGCTCGACCTCCTATGTCCAGCGCCGCTTGTCGGTGGGCTATAACAAGGCGGCGTCGCTGGTGGAGCGCATGGAGAAGGAGGGCGTGTCGGGGCGGCCAACCATGCCGGAAAGCGCGCCATCCTCATGGGCGGCGGCGTGGATCGCGGGGC
>CAWFBN010000142.1:0-36587 GCA_963813955.1 uncultured Alphaproteobacteria bacterium
AATATAGCAAATGCTCGCATTTATTTCAATATAAAACGCTTAATCATTTGCCGTTCGCATGATTATCATCGCAGAATGCTTGCTGTTCGTTATTTTTATTTATCAAACTAAATACATACAGCTACAAATAGGAGCGATTATGATCATAATTGATATTTTCAATGAACTGAAACGCCGCGACCACATCAAGACCAAAGCCGAGTTTTCCACCAAGTTCCTGCAAAGAGCCGCAAATTGCCTATGCCTGCGAGGTTGGTGCCCGACAGGCGAGCGATGAAACGCTTGCGATTCTTGCGCGCGCGCTCCGCAAGGTACCGAACTGCATGATTTGAAAAGCAAGGTCGTCGCTGCATTGCTCCGGGAGGATGATACGCCTTGCCAATAGACGAAATTTTTCCGATTTCACAGGATGACGCTTTCGAACTGTTCGAATTACTAAATGACGTGAGTTCAACAGCAGAGATGTTTGAAGTTGTTGAGTTAATGAACGATAATGACCAAGTCTTCTATCGATTAAGATGGCGGGATGCAGATCAAATTCTTGATAACGTCTAAACTACAACAAGAACAACCCCAAAGACTGGTTGGCCGAAAACGCCCGTGACAGCAAAATTCACGAATGGGTCAGGGTATGGTTCATGACCTCGACGGCCCGTTCAAGGTTTATGACGGCCCTCGGAGAGGCGACATCGGGTGTCGAGCCCCAACCTTAACCTTCACAAATCAGACGATTGCGGATAATCAATTCAGAGGAAAAAATTCCTCCGAAGGGCGCAACGGTGCTGGGTGAATTCGTCTATTTGTATCGGAAGAGCGTAGGCAAAACGTTGGCCGACGTTTCGGCGGCCAGCGGCTTGACCATCAATCAGTTTACGAAATGGAAAAAGGGCATGGCAATTTGGCCACGCTCAATTCGATAAGTTTGGCGATTGGGCTTGAGTGGGTAGGCGGCATAGCTCCCGGCCCGACGCTGGGCACGCATTAAGCGGCATCGATTGTCGAAAGGATTGACCAGCAAAGAACTTGCCGAATTGGCGGGCGTCACGCTCCCGGCATTCCCTTCGATGGTTGTTCTGTATGGGGACGAGGCTACGGAACGCGCGGCGAGGTCAGTTTGGGAAGGACTTCATGTTCCTCGGCAAACCGACGCGTGAAGGACAAGAATTTTTTGCGTTCGAAGTGGAAAGCTCCTCAAATTATTGACGTTGTTCGCGCCCAAATAATTTATCGTCAACTAACGCTCACAATGGCTTAACTGCGTCAGCGGGTTTCGAAGAAGCAAAAATCCTCTCCATGAGGTTCGCTTAAGGTTTACAATCTGAAAACCTTGCTCCGCGCAAGCCGATCTTTCGCAAACGGCTCGTTGCTAAAAGTCCAGAATTGTCGAATTCGGCGTGGGGAGTTACCCGCGAACGAACGCAGGAGGACGACCACATTCACCTTGTTGAGCGACTTCGTTCGAAGAGAGAACTCAACGTGCACACTACTGTCCGGAGGCTCATTTGAAATTGAATTTACGCGCTCTATTAAATTGATGACGATCAAGTGATAAGTTAATACTTCTTCCTTTAATTTTGCGATAATATTTTCGCATTCTCCGACACGCTTTTCAATGCTGCTTATCATATTCGAGCTTTTACGAATATATTCATCCATTTTTTGCTTATCATTTTCAATATAACCAAATAGTTCTTCATATGCATCATCTACATATTTCATAACAGCTTTGCTTAGTTGTTGCACGTGTTTATCTTTTTGGCTGTCATTACCTATAGATGATTTCCTCGGTTTTTTTTGATTACCTTTGATTGTGCAACTTTTTTTGATAGTGGCTTTTGTGGCGCCATGATGTGAACTCCTTAGATAAATGGTCGGGATATTATTGAAATTCAAAATTTATTTGGAGGTCTTTCCGGAAATCATCGTTGAACTGGCGTAGGTGGAAATGGCGGTAGGCCAATTGTTTTCGATTCCGTATATATGTTTGATCCGAACCCACACCTTGTTCGTAGCGGCGGTCATTGCCAGCCAAGCAATTGGACGATTTGCTTCATTGATCGTCCTCTTCGTTAGGCGTGGAACTGTCCACCAGTGTCAGTGTGCGGCGGCCAGCAAGAACGGCTTCACGGGCTGCGTGACACAATGATTCTGGCGGACTTCTCATATTATCGTGCAAATTGCACCCTTGTACCACAAAGTATTCTCCCATATCGATTAAGTCGTAACCCTCAATTGAGAGATATTCAGCGACATCAGGAATTATAGAGCGATAAGAAACGTAGCGACCAGAAATTTTCTTTAATTTTGCATTAGAGATCTTAAACCTGCGCTTCGCGGGCTACCTCCGTACGATTTATTATACAACATTATTAATGCATCACTTGTTTGTTCTCCCGAAAGTAGCCGGAAATCTTCGTCAGGCTCATATCTGTGCATATGCGCCCTCATCAGGGTTGTTGTCGTCAATTATTGCAGCATGCTCGGGATCACTGAACCGCGATGTCCTTGACACCTGACCAACTGGGGTAGATTGCCGTTTTCGCTTTAGCTTTTCCCGGAGCGTTTCCCCGTCTCCGCGATCCGGTTTCATTCATTTTTGAACACTCCTTCCTCGCTTTAAAATGTGAGTTCAACCAAACTTTTATTGTGGGTCAAATGAACCTTTAGAAGGGTTGATGGTATCGGTCCGGCCATGGTGCCTTCTCGTTTTGCAGTGACGACGGCAGTGCCAAAGCCGGAGCGACTCAATTTGCAATTCGCGCTCGAATTTCATCGTGCCGCGCTTGGTTGGACTGGAGCGAGGCCGGGTCCGCAGAATTTCCGGAAATCTGCACCATTGTTGGTCTACCACTGGCTGCACGTCGAGATGTTCTCCAAGTCTGCTCGGAAATGTGCCACTTGGAGACGGCCCGGAATCGGCTGTAAGTGCCGGTCGCGCCTTGCTGAATTGGCGATGACGACGCCAGCGGATTCAGTCGGCGATATTCGGAAAATCTTGGTGATGATTGAGCAGGCCGAGGCCGTTGTGACGTTTTTATCGCGTCAGTGATCCGCAAATTGCAGCGAAGGCGCATCCATAGCCAGCGATCATAACGAGGCGGAGGCGGCTGAAAATGTCGATGCGGTTCAAACTCAATTTAGGCGTCGCGCCGAGGATTGGAACGCTCAAACTGGCAAAATGGAGAAAAAACGGCTGGAGAGAAAGGTCTGGAATTGGGACATTGTTTGTCGGCAATCAGCCGACCCGCCATGGCTTAAACGCTTCGATAATAAGACCCCAAATGCCGATCCGCTTGACGAATGACCACAACAACGGCCCGACGCTGTGCAGAGTTTCAACCCAATACATGAAGCGGGCGCGCCGATAGCCGTGCCTTTGGAGATTTTGCCGAAATCCTCTTCAAGGTCTCCCAAAATGGCGTCGCGGTGATTACGCCTGCACAAACAGGCGGAGCAATGCCTCAGCAAATATCGGCGGCTCTGACGGAGTAACTCTGACGAAGCAGGCTCTGACGGACGGCGTATGGCCTCCACTTTGGAAATGAAGACGCGCCGCCATTCTCTCAGGTTTAACGGAAGCGATGTCAGTTCATCCAGTTCGGCTTGCGCTTTGGTCATATCGGCATGCAACTGGATTGAATTCTCTATCCGCCAAGCCTTGCCATACCCACTCAAATTGAATCGGATGCTCATGCCTCGACTTCCTTCCCTGCAAGGCCCCGGCGCATTGCATCAATGGCATTGAGAGAAGCATCCAATGCTCTGTGGCCTGTCGCCGTCAAAGAAAAATAGGTCTTGCGGCGACCGCCGCGTTCCGCTGTTGGCTCGCCCTCTCGGGATCCACCAACCCAGCGGCATGAAGGCGTTCCAAGGCCGTATAAACAGAGCCGATTGAATAATTGCGCGCCGTCCGATGATTGATTTCGTCGCGGATCGCAACTCCGTATCCGTTCGGATGGAGCCGCAAATCGCCATTGTGTGCTGCTCAATGAGCGTGATGTCCCTGACGCTTGGCTTCATTATAACCCTCGATGTCTCGCTCGACGCCGAATTTAATTTCTTCGCAAAGGTAGAAGAAATCGGCTTCATTGGCAAGGTGGACCGCTCATGGCGCTCGGAACAAATGGGCCGCTGTATCTATTGGATGTGTCTACTGTATCTAACTGCCACTGTAAGCTATTGATTTATAAAGTTGGCCCCCATGGGCCTCGGCGACATCAATCTTTGTCAGGTTTCATGTCAGCTCCATTCCCCGCGTTCATTTATCGTGCGGGCGTATGCCAACTGAAGCTTGTGCTTTGCAAGCTTATGTTGTTAGTCATTGGTTTTCGCTCTACCTTTTGGGCGTTTCGGAGCATGGGCATGGGCATGGAAAGAATTTCGTTCGCAGTCCTTGAAAGCCTCTCCTTTCTCATCCGAGCGTTCTGCCTTTACGCATTCATCGGGATTCGGGCTAATGCCGAGGCAAGCGAGCCTTCCTATCTTTGCGTCGGGGATCAAAGTGTAGGCTTCAAAGACAAAAAGATTGACACAAAGCGCGTGTGGGAACCCGCAAATTTCAAACCGTCGAAATATATCTTTCGACCACTGTCAGATTCCGATTTTCTTGATGACAAATGGCGCGCTTCCACCGAATACGTCGTAAATGGATCACGGCACCGCAAGAACGCCCTGTTCTTATTCGGCAGGCCAGATGTTCCATTATTCGCTTGCCATCGCGATCCATTTGTTTATCCAAAACTTGGAACAATGACTTGCAAATCGATGGGAACGCCTTTCGAAATCAATATGAAAGCGCTCGTGTCCCAAATTTACTTCTCAGGCACATATTATTTCGCGCTCCCCGCCAAAGAAGGGGATCGCAGCCAAGCCACTTTACTGAAATCGGCACCTGTTCACCCGTATAGCCGTTCTGACTTCTGAACGGACCGGTTCCGAACCCAAGCAAAGGCCCGGACTGGCCGAAACACGTTTTGCAGTTCTGAATCAGCCGACGCCTTTTCCAGCTACGCTTTTTCCTCGCCGAGCAGCCGATAGACGGACGCTCGTCCGATCTTGAGTTGATTGGCGATTGCGGATGCGCCCAACCCTTTGTCACGAAGCGCCCTAATTTCTGCCGGGTCGATTGACGGCGGACGGCCATGATAACCATTGGCGGCTTTTCGGGCTTCAATGCCTCGCGCCTGTCTGGCGCGGATAAAATGTTTCTCGACCCTCCCGATCAATCCGAACAGCGTCAACATCATTTCCGCCATGATGTCCGTGCCATCGAACTTGAGTGGTGGTTCGAGCACACGAAGAACTGCACCTTTCTCGACCACCCGGCGCGCCACCATCAGGAGATCGGCAGTGTCTCTGGCAATTCTGTCTGGAGAAAAGGCCAGAAGCTCGTCCCGAGCATCCAAAAGCCGGATCGCAGCTTCTAACTGGGTGCGGCCTTCCAGCTTCGATCCATTACCGGTTTCCGTGAAGACGACGGCGCAGCCAGCCTTCTCAAGGACCTCCTTCTGCGACGCGACATCTTGGGGCTCGAAGAGACGCGTCCATAACCCAGAATTTTCGGCATGAGGAGGAATCCTGTCTCGTGTGCATCTAAGGCTTGGCCACAATACCGTCTTATAACTAAAAATGAAACCCAAATAAGACACTCCACGCGCCTCACGAACCGTCTCGGTTGCCTTTGATAAACAAGACGGCCTCGTCGCCCTTTTTGATCGAACATCTGCGAATGAGATCGAGCGCCAAAAAGCCTCGGACGCCGAATCCAATATCAAATACACGAGGTGGGGATCAGGGCCTTAGATTTAGCCAAACCTGAGCTTGAACTCTACCGCCCGGCTTTGCGATTTGAATAGAAAAACCTCTTCCTCAATGGCCCCTGATCATCGTCGGTCACGGCTTTCGTATAGCGTCCCCAGTCGTCACCGACATTCTCTTGCAACCATTCGATCTCTTTCGACCACTCGGTCGGGAACTGCATGTTCTGCCCCATTGGGGCCTCAACGGGCAGCATCACCCTCTGGGCCGCAATTTCTTCGAGGTGCCTTTCGGCCAATGCGATCATATCGTCAGTGGTGATGTAGGAAACAGCTTGCGTGGTAAGGTCTAACGCAACCACTCCGCCACCGTAGGCGCCCGGCATGGGCTGGCTGCAAACGTTCGACCACTCGGCTGACCACTTGCTGTTGACGTCAAGCTGGCGAGCGCACTCGATGACAAAGCCTACCGCGTGCCCAAGAACGTTGCCTTGTCCATCGCCTTTATACGAATCTCCAGAAAGCCATGTTTTTCTTCAACGACCACATCAAAATAGCCATGATTGCGATATTGCATCTCGCGATAAATTTTCAGAGCCTCTTTGATCTTACCTGCGCCGGGATCAAAGGGCGCGCACATATACGTGTAACATTCTGTCATCGAAAATAAGTCCTCTTTAAAATAGTCGTTTAGTGTCGGGAAAAATCGCCAGAAGCAACATCTTCATTATGCCTAACCGGGCGCTCCATTCTCAATATTAAAATCGTCCTGAAGCATTATTTTATATATTGACGCCAGACGCGTCGCTATGTGCTTGAACCACACGGAGTGTCTACCGCCTTCCGGGGCCCGCCCTTGCCCGCGATAAGACCCTGCGTCGATTTTCTGCTTCTTTTCTTGGCCGCGCTTGAGACGGCGTCGCGCCGTATTATTGACCCGACGTTCCTCGGCGCGCTGCTTCTTGTTGCGCTGATCTTCCTCGACGAACTGCCGCCGACTTTCGCGTTCGACTTCCATGATCCCAGCCTCGACGACCGGAATGAGTTCCACATCCCCGATCAGGTTGTCGTTTATATATTCGGCGAGAGCGTCGGCCTGATGCCGGTCGTAGAGGTAAACGTCATAGTCACCGGAAAAGGCCGGATCACGAAACGGCGCCGCGCATGATGAACTGAAGAAGAACGTCTTCGGTCTCGCGCGCCCGTTCGATCTGATCTCTCGTCAGCCCGATCTTGATAAGCACTTCATCCTCGGGCAGGCTCTTTGACGAATAGATCAGGGCGCAAGAGCGATGCGCGATGAGCGAGTTCGTGCCCTCAATCTTCGGCGCGACCTTCGTCCCTTGAGGCGCCCATGAAAGGCGAGGGCCACCGCCTTGTTGCTCGACCAGTAACCCAGACCGACCGTTTCAAGGTGTTTGGAAGCGGCAACAAGGCAATCCATGCCCTCCTCCTTTTCCCAAAATGTCGTCGAGCCGCGATGCGCGGCGGCGAAGTAATGGATTTTGAAAAGGCGGGGTGCTCGGTCGGTCGACGCAATGATTTTTTTCGAATATGTGATCCTGCCGGGAAACAGCTTTTCCCAACGAGATAGGCGATCCCAGTAAAATAACCCGCCGCCGCGATCACGACATCGTCGAACGCTTCGAGAGCGAGCGGCGTCCAAACCGAAAGCCAGTTCAGGGGACGCCCGCTGTCGCGCAAGTCATCCCAGTCGGCGACATCGATGAAGGCGCCTTGCGGGCTGGCGGCGCGTTTGTGCATGTCAGCAATCAATGGCGTCAATCCGTCGCGACGGATCGATGTCGTGGTCGGCCCGCTTTTCTTGATGTTCAGGATCGACCAACCCGACGAACTGGGCTCCAGTTCAAAATATCCGCCAAAACTCCGCCGCTGGCGGGCGCTTTGAAGTTTCCGTTGGAGACGCCATTGGGGTTTTCATCGATACGGGCGCGCCAGCCATGAAAATCGCTTAAGTCGGCGCCCATCATGCCTTCGTGTGTGATCAGCAAAACGACGTGCGTATCATTCTGATGAAGGCTACGCGCTTCATCGATAGCCCGCGCAACCGTGGTCCTACCGGAGCCGTAATAAATCGGCGTCAAAATCGGACTTGTCCCCGCGTTTTGCGCAGCCAGCTTCAAATCAGCCATTTTTTCGTTGATGAGACGAACTTGGGACAGGGCGAAAATATATCGCCCCGGAGAAGTCGCCATTTCGTCGATCAGTTTAACAGTTTTCCCGCCACCCGGCGGCCCACCATATACGGTAACGTGCAATATACATTCTCAAAAAGGTTATTACCTATAATATGTCGTCCGCATGTTTATCTCAATATAAAAGTGCGGACATATTTTATTTGTATGAGGCACGGCAATTGGCTGGGTCATGAACGAATGACTGGAAGGAAAGACCGAAGGAGTGCTTCGCGTGACCGAGGAGTGAAGCGACGAGGTCGTGGCGAAGTGGTTCTTCGGTCTTTAGGGGCGCCCCAAGGCGCCCCTGTCGAAGTTAAGGAATCTGGCATTGGCGCAAGGAATGACTGAGGAGCGCGCCTGCGGCTTGCTCGCTCATCCGTCACGTCTCGACGACGACATGGCTCGTGCCTCGCCATCTCGCGTCTCCGACGCGCCGGAAGTCTTCCTCTCGTCGGCTCCAAGAACTGGTCTATGCGCGGGCACCGCGCACCTTTCAAACATGCTGATGACGAAATAGCTTTCACCCAGCCAACAGCCGCTTTAGTCGCCACGAACTCCAAAGTAACATCCCATCCGGCAACGCCATCATGGTCCCGCCGACGCAGAGCTTGAGGTCAAAAATGAACGATGGAAGCTCCCACCCCTCCGCCAATTCCAACCTTCTAATTTTTACAAGAGAAAGGCGTCGCACGCTGCGCTCGCAGACAAATGCCCTTCAACGGATCGGCTATCGCAAAAGCCATAATTGACGCAGGTCATATATCAAAAGAGATTTGGGTGCTTAATGCATCGCCTTTCGCGGGCGCGTCGAGCTTTGGAGGCGAATGATGGCTTTGAAACAATGTCGTGAGTGCAATGGCAACGTCAGCACCCTCTCGACGTCCTGCCCTCATTGCGGGATTCGAAACCGACGACCGCCTCGATAAGTCCCGCAAACGAGGTAAGGCTTAAACGTCTGATGACGGTGGTGCTTTTGGTCGGCTGGCCCCTTTTTATAATAGCGATGTATATTCAGTCCACTCACAACCCCGCCGGGATTTTTCATTAATCGCAACATATCTCGATCAACGAAGCCGGTTCGCTCGTGGTACGCGTCGCCCTCAAAGTAAATGGCCGCTCTCAGTCGTCAATGAAAGCGGCCTCAGCGCCAAAAGCTTATGACAAAACTTTCCAGCCGAGTTTGTTCGAGAGGGGCGTCGGGTCGTCTTTAAGCACGGGCCAGTTCATCTTGTCTGACAAAGGCGTCGGATCGTCCTTGAGCACGCGCCAGCCAAACTTGTCCGACGCGGGCGTCGGATCGTCCTTGAGCACGCGCCAGCCAAACTTGTCCGACAACGGGGTCGGAGACTTCCGAGAGCAGTTTGTCCGGCAAGGGCGTCGATGAATCCTTGAGAAGGCTCCAGCCCCACTTGTTCGACACAAAGTCGTTGGTGTCCTTCAACACATTGAGTTTCCAGTAGGAGGATAAAGGCGTTGGGTCGTCGAGCAGCGTTGGCCAGCCGAACCAGGACAGATAAAGGCGCGGCTTCATTCCAGTCGACGCTGCCGCCGCCAGAACCATCCGGGCGCGCGCCGCCCTTCCAGAGATCGCCTAAGGAGAAGCCGCCTGTCGTGAGGCTGGGCGTGACGCCCGAGGGAATGGGTTTATGGCTGTCGAGCAAACCGGAGGCCTTCGCCCCCGTGCCAAAGGGAGCCTGAACCGAGACCAGCGTGCCGCCTTTGGCGACGCCTTTGGCATAAATAGCCGCATCCGCTTTCGGGACCGCGCCATTGCGCGATGGCGGTGGTAAGACTGTCTATGGAAGCCTTGCCGCTCGCCGGCGGACCGACGACGAAAATCTCTTTATCGGTGAATCGATGGGCCTTGAGGGCCTCTACGGCCGACCCCGCGTCCGCAGCGTTCGCATACAAGCGGGATATGGTCTGTGTCATTTTGCCTCCACCCTCGTTGTGAGTCGTCTTCAACATTCTGCTGTCACGCAAAAGCGGCCCGGCAGTCCAGACTAGGATTCAGCGTCGTAGCCAACAAGAGGGTCTTTGCGCGTCAAAGCAGCGCAGGCCTCCGAATCACCACTCGGCTCGGAGCGCAAAGCTGATTATATCAATAATTTCAATGAATTGGCGATGGCGATCCAGCTTGAGGGCCGCAGTGGAAATTCACGTTAATTTTACGCCATCGCGCTGCGGAATTCATTCATAGCAATGCTTGGCCGCCTTCACGGGGAAGTGATTGCAGGCGCCCCGTTAATTGTTGTGTTTAGATAACAAAGGCTTAATGGAATGCTCCCTTTTATCTGTCAAGCCGATTTGCCTCTGCGCGCTCAGGGGAGCGGATCTTGTTATAAACTGGATTGTAATAAGCTGTGACGCTTGGTGCTCAGTCCGACGGCAAACAGCCGGAGCTTTTGACATGCAACGCATTCTGGTGGTCGAGGATGAATTTCTTGTCGCAATCCACATCGGTTCGATCCTGGAGGATGACGGTCTTCAGGTCGTCGGTCCGGTGGGATCGCTCCGGGAGGCCATGAAACTCGCCAGTGACGAAAATCTGGATTGCGCCTTGCTGGACATCAATATCGTCGGCGGCCGCATCGACGAAGTGGCGGATATTCTGGCGCGACGCCACGTGCCCTTCATGTTTCTGACCGCCTATGGCCGCGACCATCTGCCGAAGAATTTCAGCGACGCTACTCTCGTCGCAAAGCCCTTCATCGATCGCAATCTGCTGGAGCAGGTCCACCACATCACCGCTGCTTGACGGCCCTGCGCCCCTGGCGGCAGCCTGAAAAAAGATGACGGCTTCATACCTCTGGCTGAGTGTTTTGTGGCAAAAATTAGATAAGATGGCCCCCGACGCGGGATCAAAAACAAACTCCGCGCGCATCATCTTCCCCGGGGGAAAGACATGGAATTACTAGTCGCCGTTGGCGCACTCTGCTTCTTGATGTTCGTCGCCTATCGCGGCTTTTCGCGTCATCCTGTTTGCGCCGGTCGCCGCCATGGGCGCCGTGCTGCTCACGGACCCGCCCGCCGTGCCCGCCGCCTTCACCGGCTTGTTCATGGACAAGATGGTCGGGTTCGTCCAAGCTCTATTTCCCGGTCTTCCTGCTGGGCGCGGTTTTCGGCAAGGTCATCGAGCTGTCGGGCTTTTCCAAGGCGATCGTCGCGGCGGTGATCGAGGTCGTCGGGCGCGAGTCGGGCCATGCTGTCGATCGTGCTGGTCTGCGCCGTGCTGACCTATGGCGGCGTGTCGCTGTTCGTGGTGGTCTTCGCGGTCTATCCGTTCGCCGCGGAAATGTTCCGCGCCGGCAATATTCCCAAGCGCCTGATTCCCGGCACCATCGCTCTCGGCGCCTTCTCCTTCACCATGGATTCGCTGCCCTTCAGGCCGCAGATCCAGAACATCATCCCGACGACCTATTTCGGGACGACCAATCGGCGCCGCGCCGATCCTCGGCGCATTGGGGTCGATGTTCATCATCATCCTCGGCATGACCTATCTGGAATGGCGCCGCCGCCAGGCCGCCGCTGCTGACGAGGGCTATGGCGAAGGCCATATCAACGAACCCGCGCCGGTCGATGTCACCCATCTCCCGCCCGCCGCCATCGCCTTTCTGCCGCTGATCGTCGTTTTCGTCGTCAACCTGATTCTCGGCGGTTTCCCGGGCGTGTTCCACGGCCTGATCGACAAGTCCTATGGCGCCAATTACGACCTGAAGCTCGCCATGGATCATGTCATCGCCGACGCCGATCGCGGCGATCCGCGCCGTCTGGGCGGTGGAAGGCGCGTTGCTGGCCGGCATTCTGACCGTCTTCATCTTCGCCTTCGGCAAGCTGCAGGAAACCTTCGCCGAAGGCAGCAAGGCGGCGGTCGGCGGCGCTTTGCTGGCCGTCGATGAACACGGCCTCCGAATATGGCTTCGGCGCCGTCATCGCGGCCTTGCCGGGCTTCCTCGTCGTCAAGGACGCCTTGAGGGCCATCCCCAATCCGCTGGTCAACGAGGCGGTGACGGTGACCACGCTCGCCGGCATCACCGGTTCGGCGTCGGGCGGCATGTCCATCGCGCTGGCGGCCATGTCCGGACGTTCATCGCCGCCGCGCAAGCCGCGAATATTCCGATGGAAGTGCTGCACCGTGTCGCCTCGATGGCCTCGGGCGGCATGGACACGCTGCCGCATAACGGCGCGGTGATCACGCTGCTGGCGGTGACGGGCCTGACGCATCAGAGTGTCCTACAAGGACATCTTCGCGGTCACCGTGCATCAAGACGCTGGCGGTGTTCTTCGTCATCGCCGTCTACTACACGACGGGTCTTGTCTGACGCCGGTCGAACGCACCATCCGACCCAAGACGCCCGGTTTTCCGGGCGTCTTTTTTTTGGAAAGACGCCTTGTTCCTGATCATGGCTGGCGGCGCTTTATTGCGATAACATGACAAAAAAGCTGACCGCGGCAGAACGAAGGGAAATTTGCGTGGACGACAAGATCGAAACGCCCGCTGAGGCCTCGACGCCGACAACGGTTCCCGCCGCAAATCAGCAAAGTCTCCCAGCAGCGGCGCGGAAGAACAAAGTCCCTGCACGGAAGACTCGCCCGCGGCAAAAAACAGGCCCGCGCGAAAAAAGCCTCGACCGGGGAATGAAGCGCATCCGGCGGGCGCGGAATCGCCGCAGCACCATCTGGCGCAGATGCGGCACGATCCCGTCGCCATCCGCCGCGTGTTCAAACCGGCGAATATCCCTATGCGTCGCGGTGCATACCGGCCCCTATGAAGAGCACATGCTGAAGTTGCAGCAGGAATTGCTCAAGGCCCAGCGCTGGATCGAATCGACCGGCGAGCGCGTCGTCATGCTGTTCGAGGGCCGCGACGCCGCCGGCAAGGGCGGCACGATCAAGCGCTACATGGAGCACATGAATCCGCGCACCGCGCGCGTGGTGGCGCTGCAAAAGCCGACCGAACGCGAAAGCTCGCAATGGTATTTCCAGCGCTATATTTCGCAATCTGCCGGCCGGCGGCGAAATCTGCCTGTTCGACCGCTCCTGGTATAATCGCGCCGGGGTCGAGCGGGTGATGGGCTTCTGTTCGCCGACCGATTATCTCGAATTCATGCGCCAATGCCCGGAAGTCGAGCGCATGCTGGTGCGCTCCGGCGTTCGCCTGTTCAAATACTGGTTCTCGGTCTCGCGCGAAGAACAGCGCCGCCGCTTCGACGCGCGCAAGGACGATCCGTTGAAACAATGGAAGCTATCGCCGATCGACCTCGCCTCGCTCGGCAAATGGGACGAATACACCGAGGCCAAGGAGGCGATGTTTTTCTATACCGACACCGCCGACGCGCCGTGGACGATCATCAAATCCGACGACAAGAAGCGCGCTCGCCTTAATTGCATGACGCATTTCCTGTGGTCGCTGCCCTATCCCAACAAGGATCTGTCCATCGTCCGCGCGCCGGACCCGCTGATCGTCGGCTCAACCGAACATGTCATCGGGCATGATCTGCACATCATCGACAAGACCGTGCATCCGAATTTGAAGCGCGGGTGATCCCGAAGGGCCGCTCGAAACAGCGGCCCTTCCGTTTCCGCTTCAGTTCGGGGGATGACGGGCGCGCCGCGTCCTTCAAAATCGAGTCCAGGGTCGGCGCGAGAATGTTTTTCACCGCGTAGATCGATCCGGCCGGGGTGTAATGCCCGTAGTCCATGGCGATCATGTCTTCGGGCACACGCGGTCCGACAAAGCGCCGGCAGCCTTTTTCGCCGCAAAGCGCCTGGAACTGCGAAAGATAGATCACATTTTCGCCCCAGCGATGCGCCGCGAGGCGCGCTTCGGTATCCAGGCTGTCGGAATTCAAATGGTCCCGCGTGAATTCGCTCACGCCCTTTTCCGCGAGCAATTCCCGCCCGACGAGATAGGGCAGGGCGGGGGCCCAGGTCTGGCACTTGCCCCATGACCACAATCTTTGAATTGACGCCCGGCCTGGCGGAGCGCCGCGACATTGGCGTCGAAATCCGCGAGGAATGACGGGAAGTGCCGGTTGTAGTTTTCGTAAAACTGCACGTAATAGGCCCCGACGACAATGGCGGCGGGCTTGAGCGCGACAATTTCGCGGAAGGCCTCCTCATTGATCGCCTTGCAGCGCGTCGATCCGATAATGCCGCGCGGCCAATCCGTTTGCGCGATCAGCGGCGCACAGCCGAGGGCTGAAATAACGACAATGTTGGCGCGATCGCCATAAACAGTCTCCATGCCCTGGATCAGGTGCAGAACATGGGAGTCGCCCAGCAGGACGATCGTCGGCTTGTCGGGATGATCGAGCTTCAGGCAGCCCTTTTCGGCGTAATAGGCTCGCGCCTTGGCGCGCGCCACATCCAGCGTGTCAAAATCTTTCGTGCGACTTTCCCCGCAATTGACCTTTGGCTCCGGCGCTCCAATTTCTCGAAATTTGAAGGTGGCCTGGACGAGCGGCGAAAAGCGCTGCGGGATGCCGCCGGACGAGCGGGTGTAGCTCCCGAGCAGGCCCGCAAGAGCGAAGATCGCGAGCAAGACAGCCGCCGTGACGACCGGGCGTTTTTTGTAAGCGGAGGCGACGGGGCGTTCGAGAAACGTCCAGGTCAGGAAGGCAAGGAGGACGGAAAGCCCGAGCAACAGGGCCGTCAGCAAGGCTGACAGATGATCGCCGAGAAAATTATGGGCGGTCGCCAGCAGCGGCCAATGCCACAGGTAGAGCGGATAGGAAATCAGGCCAAAAAACTGCGCGGTGCGATGACCGAGCAGGACGCGACCCCAATTCGCGCCCGGGCGACGCGATGACAAGTCCGCAGCCAACGGCGGGGGCGAGCGCAAGAAACCCCGGCCATGGCGCCTCATCGTTCAACAGGACGACGCTGGCCAGCATCAGGGCCACGCCAAGTCCCGACCGCAGGTTGGACACGCGCATCGACGCGAGCGAAGGCTTCGAGAACACTTCCCGCTGCGCCAGCCATGCGCCGAGCGCCAGCTCCCACGCGCGGGTGCTCAGGAAATAAAAGGCTCCGGTCGAGTTGGTGTTGGTCAGCACAATGCAGAAAATGAGAGAGGCGAGAAAAATCACGGCAATTGCGACGCCAATAAACCGGCGCGCCTTGAACAGGCCGAGCAACAGGGCGGGCCAGATCAGGTAGAATTGTTCCTCGATGCTCAGCGACCAGAGGTGAAGCAGCTGGAAATAGCGGGCGTCGGGATGGAAATAGCCCGCTTCGGGCGCCGGATTGACGGATAAAGCCATAGATTGACGGAAAAATAGGAGCTCGCCTCCATATGGCCGCCAAGACGTCGAAATTGCTCCGGCGTCAGCACAAACCAGCCCATGATCCAGGTGGCGGCGAGCACCAGCAAAAGCGCTGGCAGGATGCGTTTGACGCGTTTGCCGTAAAATCCGATCAGCGAAAAATTTCCCGCCTCGCGTTCGCTCAGGATAATGCGCGAAATCAAATAGCCGGAAATGACGAAAAAGATATCGACGCCGACGAAGCCGCCCGACAGTCCCGGGCAGCCCGGCATGAAAACCGAGCACCGACAAAACCGCCAGCGCGCGCAGGCCGTTGATGTCGGGCCGAAATTCATGGTTCGCGATGGGCTTCAGCTTACCGTCCGCGCGCCCGTCATCAAAATATTGTTGTTTCATACACATCCTCAGTGGCGCTCGCGTCATGACGCGAGCGCGGAAAGTTCATAACCTGCGTGAAAGGCAGGGTCAAAATGGTTTTTGCGGTTTTGCGCCTTCGATGACAGCGTCCAACACCGGCGCCAGAATGTTTTTCGCCGCATTGAGTGAGCCCGCAGCGGTATAGTGGCCATAGTCGAGAGCGATCATATCTTCCGGAACACGCGGGCCGACGAAGCGCCGGCAGCCCTTATCGTCGCATAACTTGCCGACCTGCGAGACATAGTGGACATTTTCACCCCAGACACGGGAGGCGAGCAGCGCATCGACTTCAATGCTGTGGCTTTGCAGTTGCTCGGACGTAAAGTCGTCCGGCTTGCGGCCAGCGCGCAAATCATCGATCACCAGTTCCGAAACGTCGCGCGACCAGGTCGGAACCTGGCCCATGACGAAAATGGGCGATCGAACGCCGTCCTGACGGAGCGCTGCGATGTTGGCGTCGAATTTGTTCAGGAAATCCTGAAGAAGATCATTGTCTGCGCCGAATCCGGCAAAATAGCCTCCGACAACGATTGCGGCGGGCTGGAGCGCGACGATGTTGCGGAGGATTTCATCGGTGAGCGCCTCGCAGCGCGTCGAGCCCTTGGCCGTCAGCGGTTCGCAGGCCGTGGCGGAAAAAAGCAGGACGTTGGCGCGGTCGCGATAGACGGTCTTCAGCCCTGACACCAGATGCAGCGCATGGGAATCGCCGACGACGACAATCGTCGGCCTGTCCATATGCGCGGGCTTGGCGCAGTTGTTTTCGGCGAAGAAGGCTCGGGCTTTTTCGCGCGCCCTTTCGAGGCTGTCCCTGCTCTGGACGTTTGGCTCCACGCAGCCCATCTCGTTCAGCATATGGGCGCCGTCCCGGACGTAAAAACTGATAGACGTCGCGCACGGACTGAGGAAAACGCTGCGGAAAACCATCGGTTTGACGGGTCAGGCCGCCAATGACGCCCGCAAGGGCCAGTCCGGCCAGAAGAGACGCCGCCACCGCGACGGGCCTCCGACGATAGACCGTGGCGAGGGGGCGCTCAACCAAACGCCAGGTCAAATAAGCCAGAAGCGTGGCGGCCAGCAGCAGCCCGAAGGTCAAGGCGGCGGGCAGGCGGTCGCCCAACCGGCTGTGCGCGAAGGACAGCAGCGGCCAATGCCACAGATAGAGCGGGTAGGAGATCGCGCCGAAGAATTGCGCGACACGGTTGCCGAGCACGGACGTCGCTTATTTTTGCGCCCGGCGCCGATATGACCAGCGCGCAGCCGAGCGTCGGGACCAAAGCGAGGAAACCGGGCCAGGGCGACGCCTCGTTGATGAGCCAGAAAACGCTCGCCAGCATCAGTAAAATGCCCGATCCCGCAAGGACATTCGCCGCGAGCGGCGAGGGCGCGGCCGGCTTGAAAAAAACCTCGCGCTGCGCCAGAAGCGCGCCGAGCGCCAATTCCCAGGCGCGCGCGCTCAGCAGGTAAAAGGCGGCCGTCGAATTGACGTCCGTCATGACGATGCAAAAAGCCAGCGAGGCGAGCAGGATCAGGACGATGGCCGGCGTCAGCAGCCGCCGAATCTTGAAAAGCCCAAGCAGCAGCGCGGGCCAGATCAGATAGAATTGCTCTTCAATGCTCAGCGACCACAGGTGCAGGAGCGGAAGAAGGCGCGATTTCAACTCGAAATAGGCGCCCGGTCCGACGGACTGGCGATAGAGCCAGAGGTTGACCGAGAAATAGGAGCTCGCCTCCATATGGCCGCCGAGGCGGCGAAACGCCATCGGATTGAACCAGATCCAGCCGGCGACCCAGGTGGCGAACAGGGTCAGCAGCAGCGCCGGAAGAATGCGCTTGACGCGCTTGCCATAGAAATCGAGCAGCGAAAAATCGCCCGCCGCGCGTTCGCTCAGGATGATCCGCGAGATCAGGAAACCGGAAATGACGAAGAAGATATCGACGCCGGCAAAGCCGCCCGGCGCGGGGAGGCCGGCGTGGAAAGCGAGCACGGACAAAACGGCCAGCGCGCGCAGGCCGTTGATGTCGGGTCGAAATTCATGATGCGCGCGTGGCCGCGGCGCCGAGGCGCCGACTCCCGGCTCGAAAACCGGTTTGTTCAATTACATCGCCGCCGGGCCGCGCGTGATCGCGGCGACGCCGGTGCGCGAGACTTCGACCAGCCCGATCGGGCCGCATCAGCTCGACGAAATCGTCGATTTTTTTCGGCGCGCCGGTCAGTTCGAAAATAAAGCTCTCGGTGGTGGCGTCGATGACGCGGGCGCGAAAAGCTTCGGCGAGGCGCATGGCTTCGGTGCGATTTTCGCCCTTGCCCTTCACCTTGACCATCGCCAGTTCGCGCTCCACCGCGCCGCCCAGCAAGGAAAGGTCGGTGACCTTGTGGATCGGCACGATGCGCTCCAGCTGGTGCGAAATCTGCTCGATGGTCGCGGGCGTGCCGGTCGTCACGATGGTGATGCGCGAAAGCTGCTGCGCATGCGCCACTTCGGCGACGGTCAGGCTTTCGATATTGTAGCCGCGCCCGGAAAACAGGCCGACGACGCGGGCGAGGACGCCCGGCTCGTTATCGACCAGCACGGAAAGCGTATGCGTTTCGATCGAGGACTGCCTTGCCATTGGACGAGGAATAGGGCGAAAGCGCGGCGGCGGGGGACTGGGCGTTCATGGTTGCGATCCAATGATTTGCAAAGCGGGAAAGGCGAAGCACGGAGCGCGGCGCCCGTGCAAAAAACTCACACCAGCATCTTGCCCTTGTCGTCGATCACGCTGCCGATGTCCTCGTCGGCGTCGGGCAGGATCATTTCATTATGCGCCTTGCCCGACGGGATCATCGGCAGGCAGTTTTCCGTCTTGTCCACCAGACAGTCGAAGATCACCGCCTGCGGACTGTCGATCATTTCCATGATCGCGTCGTCCAGCTTGGCCGGATCGGAACAGCGGATGCCCTTGAGCGCCATAAGCCTCGGCAAGCTTGACGAAATCGGGCAAAGCCTCGGAATAGGAGCTGGAATAGCGGCCGCCATGCAGCAATTCCTGCCACTGCCGCACCATGCCCATATATTCGTTGTTGAGGATGAAGATTTTGACCGGGCAGCGGAATTGCACGGCGGTGGACATTTCCTGGATGTTCATCAGGATCGAAGCCTCGCCCGCGATATCGATCACCAGCGCGTCGGGATGGGCGAGTTGCGTGCCGATGGCGGCGGGCAGGCCATAGCCCATGGTGCCGAGGCCGCCGGAGGTCATCCAGCGGTTCGGCTCCTCGAAGTGGAAATGCTGGGCCGCCCACATCTGATGCTGGCCGACTTCGGTGGTGATGTAGGTCTTGCGCTTCTTGGTCAGTTCATAGAGGCGCTCGACGGCATATTGCGGCTTGATCGTCGTTTCCGACTTCTTGTAGCCAAAGCTTTTCCGCGCGCGCCATTTGTCGATCTGCGTCCACCAGGCCTCATGCGCCTTCTTGTCGACCGGATGCGCCTCGGACCGCCACAGCCGCACCAGATCGTCCAGCACATGCCCGCAATCGCCGACAATGGCGAGATCGACCAGCACATTCTTGTTGATCGAGGAGGGGTCGATGTCGATATGGATCTTTTTCGAATGCGGCGCGAAGGCGTCGAGGCGGCCGGTGATGCGGTCGTCGAAACGCGCGCCGACGCAGACCATCAGATCGCAATCATGCATGGCGTTATTGGCTTCATAGGAGCCGTGCATGCCCAGCATGCCGAGCCAGTTCTTGCCGCTGCGCCGGATAGGCGCCGAGCCCCATCAGGGTCGAGGTGATCGGGAAGCCGGTCAGCTTCACCAACTCGCGCAACAGCGTCGAGGCCATCGGTCCGGCGTTGATGACGCCGCCGCCGGTATAAAAAATCGGCTTCTTCGCCTTGGCCATCATCTCCACGGCCTGCTTGATCTTGCCGATCTCGCCCTTGAGTTGCGGCTGATAGGTCTTGTGCTGGACGTTTTTCGGCGCCGAGTAGAGGCCGGTGGCGAATTGCACGTCCTTGGGAATATCGACCACCACCGGGCCGGGGCGTCCCGAACGGGCGATATAAAAGGCCTCGTGCAGGATGCGGGACAGGTCCTCGATGCGGCGCACCAGATAATTATGCTTGGTGCAATGGCGGGTGATGCCGACCGTATCGGCCTCCTGGAAGGCGTCCGAGCCGATCAGATGGGTCGGCACCTGACCGGTGATGCAGACCAGCGGAATGGAATCCATCAGGGCGTCGGTGAGGCCGGTGACGGCGTTGGTGGCGCCGGGGCCGGAGGTGACCAGCAGGCAGCCAACCTTGCCGGACGAGCGGGCGTAGCCTTCCGCCGCATGGGCCGCGCCCTGCTCGTGGCGCACCAGCACGTGCTTGACCTTGTCCTGATGGAACAGCGCGTCGTAGATCGGCAGAACCGCGCCGCCGGGATAGCCGAACAGGGTCGTCACCCCTTGATCCTGCAAGGCTTGCACCACCATTTCGGCGCCGGTCATCATCTTCGACATTGTCAGCTCCAGGCTTTTTGCGCTTTCGGTCAGTGTTCGGGCAATAAAAAAGGCCCCTTTCGGGACCCGGTTAAGCGCCATCGGCAGGAAATCCGGGTCAGTCCCGGCCTGCTCTCGGCGCCTCATCACCTACAATAAAATTCCGCACGGTTATCGTTTCCCGATTGAAGTCCGAAACTCATAGGCCAGCCTCCCGGACCGGTCAAGTGCGCTTCTCGCCGCGATAGCGAAGAAAAACCACTTGCGTGTCGCCGTAATCGCGCCGCTCCAGCTTGTCATAGGCGTCGGGCGGAGAAAATCCGCGGCGGCCGCTTCCTCCACGATGACCAGCGCCCCGGGCGCCAGCCAGCCGCCCTCGGCGAGCGAGTTCAGCGCCGGTTCGGCCAGAGTCTTGCCATAGGGCGGGTCGAGGAAGGCCAGAGTGTAGCGCGGGCCGGACGGCGCGTCGCCGAGCTTGCGCGCGTCGCGGCGGAAAATTTTCGTGACGCCGCCAAGGCCCAAGGCTTCGACATTGCCGCGCAAAAGGGCGCGGGCCTCGGCGCCGTCGTCGACCAGTTGGCAGAATTCGGCGCCGCGCGAAATCGCCTCAAGGCCGAAAGCGCCCGTTCCGGCGAACAGATCGATCACCCGGGCGCCGGGGAGGGGATCGTCATAGGAATGGACCAGAATATTGAACAGGCTTTCGCGCAGCCGGTCCGAGGTCGGGCGGATGGCGTCGGATTTGGGGCCATGCAGGGCGCGGCCCTTCAACCGGCCGCCGACAATGCGCATGGCTTATTTTCCGCGCGGCTTGCTTGACCCGGACGGTCTGCCCCCGGCCGGTTTGCCGCCGAAAGGCTTGCCGCCACGATGGGTCTGCCGCCCGACGGGCGCTCGCCGAAGGGCTTGTGGCCTGTTGGCCGGCCTCCAAAGGATTTTCCGCCAGCGGGGCGCTCGCCGAATGGCTTGCCGCCAACGAAGCGCTCAAAGCTTTTGCCGGGGGCGCGAGGACGCTCGCCGTCCTTGCTTGGCCGCTCGCCGAATTCTTTGCGCGGGCCGCGCGGACGTTCACCGTTGCCGGCCCTCGCGCCGTCCCTTGCAAAACTCGGCCGCTCGCTGCGCTGCGGCCGGGCTTCGCCTGCTTCAGCACGGGGGCCGCGGAAAGGTTTTGGCCGCGCCGGTCGCGCCAGCGGGCCTTTCCGAGCGGGGGCCGCTCTTGCGTTCAGCCGAGAAGGGTTTTTCGCGCCCATCCGTCTTTTCGCGCTCTTCGCGAAAGCGCCGGGCGTTGCGAGTGTCGGGCGGCGCTGCTTCGGCCCGTCGCGCCGTGCTCACGCGCTCGACGGCGACTTTCCGTCCGTTGCGATCCTCGGTGGCGTCGCGCTCGGTGCGGCGGCGCGGACCCTTTTCCGCCTTGACGCGATCGCCGCGCAAGGCCGAAACATGTTTACGCGGTTCCGGTTTTTCCTGTGAGGCGAAGGATTTTTTCACCGGCCTTTCGCCGCGCTCCGTCCGTTCGACCGGCGTCTTTCCGCGCGGTCCCCGGACAAACTCAGGCTCCGGTTCCGGCGTGCGGTCGAACACCGGCCCGGCGAAATCGACATTGGCCTCTTTGGCGAGGCTGTCGCCCAGTTGGTCGGCGAGGATGCGGGTTTTCACTTCCTCGACCGCGCCCTCGGCCAATTCGCCCAGCTGGAACGGCCCATAGGATGTGCGGATCAGGCGGTTCACCCCCAACATCAGATGTTCGAGCAGGCGCTTGACTTCGCGGTTCTTGCCCTCGCGCAGAGACAGGGTGATCCAGACATTGGCGCCCTGCACGCGGTCGAGCCGCGCGTCCACCCCGGCATAGTCCACGCCGTCAATGGTCACGCCCTTGGCGAGCGTGTCGAGTTGGGCCTGATCGGTCCTGCCATTGGCCCGGGTGCGGTAGCGGCGCAGCCAGCCGGTGGACGGCAGTTCGAGCACCCGCGCGAGGCCGCCGTCATTGGTCAGCAGCAGCAGGCCCTCGGTGTTGATGTCGAGGCGTCCGACCGACATCAGCCGGGGCAGGGCGGGGAATTGTTCCGCGATATAATCGAAAACCGTGGGCCGGCCTTCCGGGTCGCGGTCGGTGGTGACGAGGCCGCGCGGCTTGTGGAATAGGAACAGGCGGGTGCGCTCGCGCGTCGCCAGCGGCCTGCCGTCCACGGTGACGCGATCCCCGTCCGTCACATTGCGGGCGGCGCTGGCCAGCTTTTCGCCATTGACGCTGACGCGGCCCTCAAGGATCCAGGCCTCGGCGTCGCGGCGCGAACACAGGCCGGCGCGCGCCATGACCTTGGCGATGCGCTCGCCCTCATGGGCGACTCGTCTTCGAGCGGCTTTCTGGGCGGCCGTTTGGCGCCGGTCGTTCTTGGCGCCCTCGGGCTTGCGCGGGGCGCCGCGATCTTTGATGGTGTCGTTGCTCATGCGGGTCTGATAGCAGAGGCGGCGTTTTTTGCGAAATCTTTTGCGCGGGCGTTTGAAGAGATGACCATGAAATTATTGGATCTCGACCCTTCTAACGATCCTTGGGACCGCGCCTTCGCCGAGGCGCGCGCCGCTTTTGCGCGCGGCGAGGCGCCCATTGGCGCTTGCCTCGTCAAGGATGGCAAAATCCTCGCCAGCGCCGGAAACCGCACCATCGAGGACCATGACCCGACCGCCCATGCCGAAATGCTGGTCATCCGCGCCGCCGCGAAAATCCTCCGCGACGAGCGGCTGCCTGGCTGCGACCTCTATGTGACGCTGGAGCCCTGCGCCATGTGCGCCGGAGCTATTTCCTTGGCGCGGCTGCGCCGGCTTTATTTCGCCGCCGAAGACGAGAAGGGCGGGGCGGTCGAAAACGGGCCGCGCTTTTTTGCCCAGAAAACCTGTCATCACCGGCCGGAGGTCTATGGCGGCATCCGCGCCAGCAATTCTGCTGAACTCCTGCAAAACTTCTTCAAGGCCCGCCGTTGACGGCTTAAGCAATTCGGCCAATATGCACCCGTCAAATTTTGCCACTTGGGGCAAGTATTGGGGGACGCATGCCGGAAACGGGTTTAAGTCTTGGAGCGTCCTCTTTCGAGCAGCATCCATTGCGTGCGCGCATTCTGGGCGAATTGCACGCCCGGCCGGTGCGTCCGCTGGAAACTCCGGCGCGCATCCTGCATTTCGCCTTCATGACCAATGGCGCGCAGGCCGAGGCGGATCGCGCGGCCCTTGCCAAAGCCTGCCTCGAACGCGGGTTGTCGAAACCGGATGCCCAGGCGCGGCAATTCCGGCTGGAATTTTCCAATGCGGTTTTGCTGTGGGAGCGCCACGGCGAATTCACCACCCATAGCTGGGAATTTGCCGGCGCCGAAAGCGAGACGCCCTTTTCCCCTTCGCCCGCCGTCCTCATGCAGAGCGTGCAAATGCTGCCGCAGCCCGGCCCGCTGCTGGTCGCTGCCGACTTGCACATGATTGCGGGGGACGCCGAGGTGGGCGACCTGGCTAAAATCTTCGGCCCGCTGCAATTGGCGGCCGCCGAGGTCCAGAACCGTCGCGCCCTGATCGCGACCGATTTCGCGCCCGACACTTTCGGCTTTGTGCGCATTTTCATCGCCAACCGCGCCATGCCGGCCTTGACCGCCGGCGGTCTGGCGCAAAGGGCGCTGGAAATCGAGACCTATCGCACTTTGGCCTTGATGGGCCTGCCGGAGGCGCAAAGGCTCGCGCCGTCGATTCGCCATATCGAGGAGGAATTGCCGGGCATTCTCGACGACCTGAAACAAAGCAAGGGCGTCGACGCCAATCGCCTGTTGCTCGACGAATTGACCTCGCTCGCCGCCGAGCTGGAAGTGGGCGCCGCCGCCAGCCTGTTCCGCTTCGGCGCCACCAGGGCCTATGACGAACTCGTGCAGTCGCGGCTCAAGGCGATCGCCGAGACGCCGCTGCCCGATTTTCCGAGCTGGAGCGCCTATCTGACGCGGCGGCTTAATCCGGCCATCAGCACCTGCCTCAACACCGAGGCCCGGCAGGCCGATCTGTCGCGCAAACTGGCCCGCGCCGCGACCTTGCTGCGCGCCCGCGTCGATACCGAAGTCGAGGCGCAGAACGGCGATCTGCTGCGCCAGATGGGCGAGCGCGTGCAATTGCAGTTGCGCTTGCAACAGACGGTGGAAGGGCTCTCGGTCGCGGCGATCACTTATTATATCGCCAGCATCGTGCTGCATGAGTTCGAGGGCTTGCATGCGGCGGGCGTGCACGTCGATCCCCCTATCGCGACGGCGCTGCTCATCCCCTTCGTCGCGGCTTTTGTGTGGTGGACGGTGCGGCGTATCCGCAACAAACACACCGGGGAGTGACCCTTCGAGCAGCGACGGCTCTTGCTTGCGCCGGGAATGACGCGTCATGAGTGGGACGAAATTTAGGAGCAAAATGCGCGCTTTGAACGTTGCTAACTTGACCGTAACGTAATAAATGTTAACCGACAAAATTTGTGGCAACTTACTTGGGGGCTTTAATGGCGCCGACAATTACGACGACCTGGACCGGTAACGCTTTGGATGGTTTGTGGGAAACCAAAGGTAACTGGACCAATGGCGTACCGAAAGCTGGTTTCCACGTCATTCTGCCTGAACTGCCCGCCGGCTACACGGTGCTGCTCTCGTCGACCACGCCGCTGGTGAATTCGCTTGTGATCGGGGATTACACCAACAACAATCCGATCACGCTGATCTTGGCGTCAGGCTCCGGTCTGAATGTTAACGGCGCGGTCAGCTTCGTGGGAGGCGCCGCCAACACCATCGAGGGCGCGGGAACGCTGCAAGCCAACAGCTTTGTCATCGGCGGAGGCAGCGGAGTTTTCTCCATTCTCGCCGGGACGGCGACTGCCGGCGGCACGCTCATCGTAAAAGGCGCTATCGACTATAATATCATCCTCGGCTTCGCGAACACCTCCTACGCCACGACGCTCGATATCGCGACGGCCAACGCCAACCTCAAGACGATCAGCCTCACGTCGAGCACGCAGACGCTGGAAGTCGGCGCCAACGTGACTTTCAAGAGCGCCATCAGCGCCGCCGGCGGTATGATCAAGGTCGATGGCGGATCCACGTTGACCGCGACGAACGGCATTACACTTTCCAGTTCGGCAGAGCTTGATGTCAGCGGCGCTGCCAACGTCAGCGGTACTTTTTCGGTCACGGCCAGCACGATCAATCTTATTGGCGGATCCACGTTGACCGCGACGAATG
Source organism: uncultured Alphaproteobacteria bacterium (assembly GCA_963813955.1). GTDB lineage: Bacteria > Pseudomonadota > Alphaproteobacteria > Rhizobiales > Beijerinckiaceae > Rhodoblastus. Next base: position 25,348 of record CAWFBN010000142.1, read on the forward strand.
GCGTTACACTCGCTTCTGGCGTGGTTAATGACGTGGCTGTTGGCGCGGCTGTCAGCGGCTACGGCACACTTGACGGCAACATCAGCGGCGCGGGCACGGTCACTGCTTCCGGCGGTTCCCTGACCCTGACCAAGGCTGTCAGCAACGATGGCTCTAATCCCCTTGGCCTGGTCATCGGCAACGGGTCGTCGCTGTTACTGACCTCCACCTATGGCATTGGCGCCGTGGGATCGGCCCCCACGATCAACTTCCAGGGATCGGGCGACATTTTCCAGGCGGTGAATATAGGCCTTTATGGGAATAGTATTCTCCTCGGGACGATTTCCAACTTCTCTGGAACCGACCTGATCAAACTTGGTACGTTCGGAACGGGCGATAAAATCAAGGGTTATGACCCGATCAATCATACGATTACTATTACCAACGCCACTTCCGACCCCAGCGCAACGCATGTGTTTTCTTTCGATCCGTCAACGGACGTAAGCAGTATCCATTTGACGCAAGAGCTTGTGGGCACGACGCTCTCGGACGTTCTGACCATCTGCTTCATGGCCGGAACCACGATCCGCACTCCCGAAGGAGAAGCGCCCGTCGAGACGCTTAAGCGCGGTGACCTGGTTCTGACTGCCGACGGCGAGGCCAAGCCGGTTGTCTGGCTCGGGCTGCAGACCATCGCCGCCCGCTTCGCCGATCCCGTCCGCAATTGGCCGATCCGCATCGCGGCCGGCGCGCTGGCGGACAACACACCCTCATGCGACCTGCTGGTGTCGCCGGATCACGCCCTGCTCGTCGAGGGCATTCTCATCCACGCCGGGGCGCTGGTGAACGGCACATCGATCCGGCGCGAACGCCAGGTTCCGGAAAAATTTGTCTATTACCACGTCGAACTGGAAGATCATTCGCTGCTCCTTGCTGCAAATGTCCCGGCGGAAACCTTCGTCGACAACGTCGACCGCGGGAATTTCGACAATTGGGCGGAGCACGAGGCGCTTTATCCTGAAGGCCGTGCGATCGCTGAATTGCCGTTGCCGCGCGCCAAGGCCCGGCGGCAAATCCCGGCAGCCATTCGCGCCGCGCTCGACGAGCGCGCCATCGCGATCCAGGAGTCCGTGGCGGCGTAAAGTTCTCGCGGTTCAGGAGATCGCTCTTAAGTGCGGCCGGGTTTTCCCGGCCGCATTTTTTTGGCTCCCGGACCTGTCAACCTCAATCCTTGCGCCACACAAACAGCGAACTCAGGGTGAAATTCCATACCGCGCCCATGACCACGCCGGCCAAGGCCGAGATCCAGACCACCGGATAGAGATTGTAAAGCCAGGTGGCGACGCCGACATTGGCCACCGCGCCGAAAGCGCAGACCGCATAGAAATAGAGCAGGCCGCGCAATTGCGGGCCAAAGCCCTTGAGCTTGGCGTCGCGATAGGTGATCGCATTATTGATGAAGAAATTGCTGGTCATCGCCACGACCACTGCGATGCTTTGCGCGAAGGCGAAAGTCATGCCGGGGACCGCGAGCGCCGCATTGACTGCCGCCATATGAATGGCGATGCCGCTGGCGCCGACCAGCGCGAAAAAAATGAATCGCACCGGAATGCGGCCGCCGCTGGCCTTGTTGAGCATGAGCCCGAGAAAATCGAGGCCGACCTTGAGGTCGAATTTCAATTCGCCCGCCTGCCGCTCCCGGAACATGTAGCCGACTTCCTCAACCTTGAGGGGTTTTGGAGCCGAGGCCACGATGTCAGCGAGAATTTTGAAGCCCGATGGCGTCAAATGGGGCGCGCAGTCCTCGACGATCTCGCGGCGCAGCATGAAAAAACCGCTCATCAGATCGGAAAAATCCGCATGCAGCGCTCGCTTGGCCAACCGGGTCGCAAAACGGCTGATGGCGGCGCGACCCGCCGAAAAGCCCTCGTTCGCAGAGCCGCCTTCGACATGGCGGCTGCCGACCACGAGGTCGCAGCCGCCCCGCATTTTGGCCAGCATGAGCGGCAGGATTCGCTCGTCGTGCTGCAAATCGCCGTCCATCACCGCGACGACAGGCGCGCTGGAGGCAAGCATCCCCTCGACGCAGGCGCCCGCCAACCCGCGCCGGTTGACGCGGCGCAGGCAGCGCACACGCGGATCCTCGCGCGAAATTTCCTTGGCCAGCGTGGACGTGCCGTCCGGGCTGTTATCGTCCACCACAATCATTTCCCAGTCGACGCCGGTCAGGGCGGCATCGACTCGGCGGAGCAATTCGCGCAGATTGCCGCTTTCGTTGAAGGTGGGAATGACAAGGGTCAGTTCGGTGGCCAAGGGAGGGGCCTTTCCATGCGGGCTTTCTTTTCAGGCTGCGTTTCTGCTAGCTCCATTGCGCCCGACAGTCCAGCCGGCATGGGGTGGACAATAAAAACAGGAAACGTGAATGGGCCTCTCGCCGGAGCGCAAAACCTTCATCCTTATCCTTGCATCACTCGCCTTGAGATTTGTTTTCGCGGCGACCACCGGCCTTGGCGTGGACGAGACCTACACCGCCGCCACCAGCCGCGTCCTTTCCTTGAGCACTTTCGATCACCCGCCGCTGGCCTGGTGGCTGACCCATGCCGCAGCCTCGCTGTTCGGCGAAAGCGATCTGGCCCTGCGGACGCCTTTCCTGCTGCTGTTCGCGCTCACCTCAGGCTTGATGTTCGCTTTGACCCGGCGCCTGTTTTCGGCCGAGGCGGGGTTTTATGCGGTTCTCGCGCTCTCGCTTTCGCCGGTTCTCGGCCTGACCGACGCGAGCTGGATTCTGCCCGACGCGCCGCTGCTGCCCGCGCTGCTCGCCTGCGCCTATGCCCTTTCGCGCGTTTTCTTCGATGATGATCGGAACCGCGCGAGCTGGTGGCTTATCGCCGGATTTTGCGCCGGGCTTGCCCTGTTATCGAAATATCACGCCCTGTTCTTTCTTGCCGGGGCCGGGATTTTCGTGCTGACCAGCGCCCGCCAGCGCTTCTGGCTGGCGACCCCGTGGCCCTATGCGGCGGGTTTTCTCGCGGTGCTGCTGTTCTCGCCGGTTCTGGTGTGGAACGCCCAGCATCAATGGGTGTCTTTCCTGTTTCAAAGCGGACGCTCGGGCGCGCCGCATCTGAATCTCGTGGCGCCCCTGGTCCTGATCGGGCTGCAATCGCTGTTTCTGGCGCCATGGATCTTCTTTCCGCTGGCGGCCCTGTTTCTTCGCGCGCTGTGGCGGGGGCCGCGCCAGGAAAAGGACTGGCTGCTCGCCTGCCTCGGCGGCCTGCCGATTGTGCTTTTCACCGTGGTCGCCTTCTGGTCGAGCCGCCGCGTGCTGCCGCATTGGGTCGCGCCGGGCTATCTCCTGCTGTTTCCGCTGCTGGGCCGCGAGATCGCTGGGCGACATGGAGCAAGGGGCGCCGTTGTTGCGCAAGGGGCTGATCGCGGCGGCCGTGTTCATGGCGGTCGGGATCGGCGTGATCGCGGCTTTGCCGCATCTGCCGGTCACGGCGCTGTCCGGCGCGAAATATCCCTTGGTCGAAATGCTGGACTGGGATGATTTTGCTGCCGCGCTGGACGCGCGAGGGCTGCGCGAGGAGCCGAGGTTATTCATCGCCGCGACGCGCTGGCTCGACGCAGGGAAAATCGATTACGCCTTGCATGGAACGCCGCCGGTTCTCTGCCTGTCGGACGATCCGCGCGGTTTCGGCCTGATCCGCGATCCCCAGGATTTTGTTGGCTGGAACGCCCTGATCGCCGCGCCTGGCCTGACGCTCGATGAGGCGCGCCAGCACTTTGGCCGGTATTTCGACTCCATCGAGCCGCTTGCGCCCATCGACATTCTGGCCGGGGGCAAACCGGCGATCACCCTGCAAATGTTCCGGGCTCAGAAATTCCACGATCCAGCGCCGGAGTTTACGCTGAATTTGAAGGGGCGTTAGCGCCCCCTCTCCCCGTGCTTACGGGGAGAGGGGACAGTTGGCCCCCTTGCAACTTGGGTCCCAACAACCCAGTTTTGGCAAGAAATCTGGCGCGCAAAATGCTTCTCCGCGCCAGGGAGTTTCCATGAACGCGACACAAGATTTTCTCCGCGCCACGGGCTATCGCGCCCTGCCGCCGGAATTTTACGCCGCCGCCGAGGCTTTCCCGGCCCCGGCGCCGCAATGGGTGATTTTCAACACCGCGCTCGCCGCCGAACTTGGTCTCCCGCCCGGGGCAGATACGCCCGAACTTCTGGCGTTGCTGGCGGGCGGCGCGCCGCTTGAAGGGCGCGAAAATCTGGCGCTGGCCTATGCTGGCCACCAATTCGGCCAATGGAATCCGCGCATGGGCGACGGCCGCGCCGTGCTGGTCGGCGAAATCGAGGCGCCGGACGGACGGCTGTTCGACGTTCATCTCAAAGGCTCCGGTCCGACAATTTTCGCCCGGCGCGGCGACGGACGCGCCGACGTTGCCGGCGATGCTGCGCGAATATATCGTCAGTGAGGCCATGGCCGGGTTGAAGATACCGACCACCCGCTCGCTCGCCGTGGTCGCCACCGGCGCGCCGGTTTATCGCGACATGCCGCAGCATGGCGCGGTGCTGACGCGCATCGCGCGCAGCCATGTCCGCGTCGGCACGTTTCAATATGCGGCGCAGGAGGACGGGCGCAAAGGCGAAGGACCGCAGCTGTTGCGCGCGCTGGCCGACCATTGCATCGCGCGCCTTTATCCCGAAATCGCCGCAAACGATGGGTTCCGGCTTTTTACGCCGCCGTCGTGGCGCGGCAGGCGCGGCTGATCGCCCGCTGGATGCTGGTCGGCTTCATTCACGGGGTGATGAATACCGATAATATGTCGATCTCCGGCGAAACCATTGATTTCGGCCCCTGCGCCTTCATGGACGCCTACAAGAGCCGGCAGGTCTTTTCCTCCATCGACGCGGCGGCCGCTACGCCTATATCCGCCAGCCCTCGATAGCCATGTGGAACCTCGCCCGCCTTGGCCGAGGCCCTGCTGCCTTTGTTCGGCGCGGACGAGGCGGCGAATTTGCGACTGGCGCAGGAGCACATTGCAAAGCTTCCAGTCCATTTACGCTGAAGCGCTCACCGAGGGCATGGAGCGCAAGCTCGGCCTGACGCCGGGCGCGGACGGCAATGGCAAGCTGATCGAGCGGCTGTGGGCGTTGCTGGAGCAGAGCCGCGCCGATTTCACCTTGTTCTTCCGTCGCCTGACCCAGGTTGCGGCAGGCGCGGACGACGGCAGCTTTATGTTGCCCTTCAACGAGGCGCGGGAAGAGGCATCGCGGCCTTCCTCGCGCGATTGGCGCGGCCTGACGGCCGGCGCTGAGCGCGTGCTGCCGCCATGCACGGCGAGCAACCCGATCGTCATCGCGCGCAATCATCGCGTCGAACAGGCGCTGGCCGCCGCGACGACGGGCGATCTCGAACCGCTGCGGCGCCTGGGCGCGGCCCTGAAAAATCCCTTCGAGGAGCCGGGGCCGGACTCGGATCTGGAAGCGCCGCCCATGCCGGAGGAGATCGTGCATGAAACCTTCTGTGGCACATGAAACCTTCTGCGGCGCCTGAAAAGATGGGCGTGCTCGCGGCGCGGCAGGCAATTCCCGAGGCGCAGCATCCGCGCGCGCCCGAACCGACGGCGCAATCGGTGTTGGCGGGTGTGGACCCCGCCAGCTTCGTCGTGGTCGGCGACAATGCGACCGTGCACGATGCGCTCAAAATCATGGCTGAGCGCAATTCGTGCGCAGTCGCCGTGGCGTCACCTACCGGCTTCTCAGGAATTTTTTCCGAGCGGGACCATGCGCGTAAAAGTTCGCCGGGCGCCACGCTCGTGGTCGACGTGATGACGCGGTTCGTGGCGGGCGTCGCGCCGGCGGACAGCCTGCGACATTGTCTTGGCGTGATGAAGGAGCGCCGCGTCACCCACCTGGCCGTTCTCGATCAGGGCCGGCTGGTCGGCCTTCTGTCGGAGACCGATCTGCTGAAGGCGCGGATCGCCCATCACGAACGCATCTTCCGCGAGACCGAGATGGATCAGAAGTTGCTGTTCTTGCGCGGAACCTATAGCTGCTGAACGGCGGCCCGAAATTAACGCTTCCTTCACCGCGGCGCGGCATGATCCTGACCTTCATTCCGAGGCCTGCGGCGCTGCTTGAACTTGCGTCCGTCACGCCCTTTTACGAGCCGGACGATGAAATTCATTCAATTTGAACATGAAATGCTGCCGCGTATTCTGCTGCCGCTGCTTGGGGGCCTGTTCGCGCTCGCCGCCCTGCAATCGGCGGCGCGGGCCAAGCCCGCCCGGGCTGGCGGGGCGAGTTTTGTCGTCAGCGCGGCCGATGGCTATGGCGTGAACGAATGCATCAAGAGCGGTGACGATTGCGCCAAGATCGTCGCCGACGCCTGGTGCGAGGCTCATGGTCTGGGCGGCGCAAAAACATTCGGTCCCGCCAGCGACATCACCGGCGCGATCTCCAAGACTTCCGTGCAGACCGCTTCGGTGAAGACCGCCGCCGTCAAGCCCGTCCGCGAGGATGATGTCTATATCTCCTGCGGCGAATAACCGCAGGCAAAACTCAGCCCGGAACCTCAGCCGTTAACGAAATCGCCGCATTTCGGCGCCTCGCCCAAGCCCCAGGGCATGACGGCGACGGTCGAGGTCGAATTCTTCGGCGAGCCTTCGATAAGCTTGTCGGTATAGACCATATAGACCAGCACGTTACGCTTGGGGTCGCAGCCCCGCACGATCTGCATGTGTTTGAACAAAAACGAGCGGGCCCCGCGAAACCACGTCGCCCTGCGCGAATTTTTCCTTGAATGGATCGGGCCATACTCGGCAGGCGAGCGAGACGTCGGAGGTCTGCTCCGCGAAGCCGAAAGCGCCCGAAATTCCGCCCTTTTCCGGCACGCTATAGTAGCAGGCCACGCCCTCCACCAACGGGTCGTCGATGGCATAGGCTCCATATCTCGAAATTGGGCGTCAGCAGCCTGAAGGGCGTCGATTTGCGGAAGATCAGATCCGGATCTTCGGCTCCGGCGGAGGAGGCGGCGAGCGGCCACAATGCCGTTGCGCCGAGCGCGAAACATGCCATTGCGCAAGACAGGATTTTGGGGAACCGGACGTTCATTGCTGGCTGCTCCTATTGACACTGCTTTATACGACCTTTGGCCGCCTCCGTTCAAGCTGGCCTTCCCCACATTTTGACGCCGGCATTACCTTGGGGTTTGGCGCTTTCGCAAGGCTGGTGTATAGACCGGCCCTTCTCGATTTTGTCGCGGCCCCGCGCCGCCTTTGGAGTGTTGCGTGTGATGGAACGGTGGTCGCCCGAAAGCTGGAGGTCCAAGCCGATCGTGCAGGTCCCGTCTATACGGACCAGGCGGCCCTCGCCGACGTGGAAACACAGATCGCCGGTTTCCCGCCGCTGGTGTTCGCCGGCGAGGCGCGCAAGCTGAAGAAATCGCTGGCCAAGGTCTGCGCCGGCGAGGCTTTTCTGCTGCAAGGCGGCGATTGCGCCGAAAGTTTCGCCGAACATTCCGCCGACAATATCCGCGATTTCTTCCGCGTCTTCCTGCAAATGGCGGTGGTGATGACCTATCGGCGCGTCCATGCCCGTGGTCAAGGTCGGCCGCATCGCCGGACAGTTCGCCAAGCCGCGCTCGGGCGGACGGAGACCATCGACGGCGTCGCGCTGCCTTCCTATCGCGGCGACATCATCAATGACATCGACTTCACGCCGGAAGCGCGCGAGCCCGATCCGCGCCGCCAATTGATGAGCTATCGCCAGTCGGCGGCGACCCTCAACCTTTTGCGCGCTTTCGCGACGGGCGGCTACGCCAATCTGGAAAACGCCCATCGCTGGATGCTCGGCTTCGTCAAGGACAGCCCGCAATCGGCGCGCTACCAGCAACTGGCCGACCACATCACCGAAACCCTCGGTTTTATGCGCGCGATCGGGCTCGACCCCGAGCACCACCAGGAATTGCGCCAGACCGAGATCTACACTTCGCATGAGGCGTTGCTGCTCGGCTATGAGCAGGCTCTGACCCGCGTCGATTCGACCAGCGGCGAACCTTACGCCACCTCCGGCCACATGCTGTGGGTTGGCGACCGCACCCGCCAGCCCGACCACGCCCACATCGAATTCATGCGCGGCGTGAAAAATCCGATCGGGCTGAAATGCGGACCTACGCTTTCGCCGGACGGCTTGCTGGAGCTGATCGACATTTTGAATCCCGCCAATGAGCCGGGACGCCTGACCCTGATCGCGCGCTTCGGCTCCGAAAAGGTCGGCGATCACCTGCCGGGGCTGATTCGCGCGGTACAGCGCGAGGGCCGCCACGTCGTGTGGTCCTGCGATCCGATGCATGGCAATACCGTCAAGGCGGGCGCCTACAAGACGCGACCCTTCGACAAGGTCATGCAGGAAATCCGCTCCTTTTTCGACGTGCATCACGCCGAAGGCACCTATGCCGGCGGCATCCATCTCGAAATGACCGGCGCCAATGTCACCGAATGCACCGGCGGCGCCCGCGCCTTGTCGGAGGCCGATTTGCGTTCGCGCTACATGACCTATTGCGATCCCCGCCTCAATGCGGAACAGGCGATCGAAGTCGCTTTCCTGGTCGCGGAGAAACTGAAAAAAGACCGCGTGGCCTCGCTCGCCGCAGCCGCCGCGGCCGAGTAATCCCCAAAATAAGGCGCCCGATCCGATATCGTCGGATCGGGGCTAAGAAAATGCCCCGAAAGAACCTTATTGACGGTTCAAATCCTGGCCTCGGCCGAGTTGCGGTCCGTTCAAGCGGGGAAAAATGACTTTCAGCCATACCCAGAGTGACTTTCCGCCGCCACATGGGGGTGTGGGACGCATTTCTTGCTTTCGGGCTGGCCCTGTCCTGCCGACTGCTGCTTTGGCGGAGCATTGCCCGATTGCTCGGCCTGCGGGCGGCGTTGGCCGCGCCTGCCCCGCATGACCCCGCCCCGCCGCCGGCCGCAAAACGTTCCGCGGCGAACTGGACCGGGCTACCGCTCTATGCCCGTTCCATCGGTTGCGACAACCAGCAATTCCTTATTTTCGGCCAAGCGCCGCCGCCGCAATGCGCCGGCTCAAGTCGCGATGCCGGGGATGCGCGCGCAGATCGACTCCCTCCGCGCCCGCGCCACGGCGACAGCGGACAGCGACACGCGCTCTCGGCGCGCTACAACGCCGTCCTGCGCTCAACCGCGGCCGCGCGAAAAGAGCTTGTTCGAAAATGTTCGGCGGCGGTGAGGCGGCGGGAGCAACGAGGCGCAGCCCAATGCGGGGAGGGCCGCCGCCGCTCTTCAAGCCGCAGCGGCACGCCAAACGCAGAATAAGATTAAAACGCGAACGACAGCTCACAGGCGCTTTGCGTGCGCACATGCGACGGCGGCTTCTTCCCCTTGAACTTTTCCGCACGCAGCGCCAGTTCCGAGGAGTTGCCTGGACCTGTGCAAGGCGCTTTTGCCCCAATGCGGAGGTGCAAGCTTTATTCACGAAAAATCCCGCGCGCGACGTTTCGACCGCGGTATCGCCGGAAGGCGCCGCCTATAGCGACCTGCCGAATGCGCTGAAATAGACCAGGGCCCTGGTTCCGGAATGCGGCTGCAAGTCGCCACACCAGAGCTGGGTCGAGGCCCTGGTCCCGCGGAAATTTTTGAACGACATCGGCGGCGCCAAGGCGACCGACGCGACGATCACGAACAGCAGTCTCAGGCGATGTCGCAGCCCTGCGGTCAAGCCGGGCAGGGGCCAGGAAAGGCGCGCGGGCCCCGGACGTCATCGTCTGCCCGCGGTCGCCTCGCCGCTGATCCAGCGCCTGAAAAACGGTCGGGACCAAGCGCCCGGACGGCTCGCCGCGGCAGGTCAGAATGGTGGGGCCTATCTTTCAGGGCTCGCGTCTCAATCCTCCGGGTCGGACGCCCCACGGTCCATGCCGCGCCGACCAGGATGGCACGCTTGCCGGCATCGTTGACGGCCCCGACGACGCCCTCCTTCTCCATGCGCTCCACCAGCGACGCCGCCTTGTTGTAGCCCACCGAAAACCGGCGCTGGACGTAGGGGGTCGAGCACTTCTTGTCGCGAGCACGATCGCCACGGCGCGAGCGTAGAGATCGCTCTATCGTCGCCGTCCCCCCGCGGGCCGCCGGAGCATCCTCGCCCTCCGGCTCGTCCTCGACCGTCACCGCGTCGGATATTCCGGCTGGCCCGGCATCTTCAGATCCGCCACCCTTTTCGACTTCGGCGTCGGAGACGAAAGGCCCGTGCAGCGCGAAATCCGCCCGCCGCCGGCCATGTAAAGCATGTCGCCCTGGCCAAGCAGCTGTTCGGCGCCCATCTCGCCCAGATGGTCCGGCTGTCGATCCTCGACGTGACCTGGAAGGAAATGCGGGTCGGGAGTTGGCTTGATCGTGCCGGTGATGACGTCGACGACGGCCGCTGCGTCGCCATGATGATATCGATGCCCCCCGCGCGCGCCATCTGCGCCAGCCGTTGGATCGGGCCTGATCTCCTTGCCGGCGACCATCATCAGGTCCGCCATTTCATCGACGATGACCACGATATAGGTCAGGGCGGTCAGGTCCATTTGCTCCTGCTCGTAACCGCCTGGCCGGTCTCGCGATCAAAGCCGGTCTCACGGCTCGGGAGATCACTTCTCCTTTCGCGCTGCGCTCCTCCACGCGGGCGTTGAGCCCGTCGATGTTGCGGACGCCGAGTTTCGACATTTTCTTGTAGCGGTCCTCCATCTCGCGCACCGCCCATTTGAGCGCCACCACCGCCTTCTTGGGATCGGTGACGACTGGGGTCAGCAGATGGGGATGCCGTCATAGACCGAGAACTCGAGCATTTTCGGGTCGACCATGATCAGGCGGCACTCCTCCGGCTTGAGCCGGTAAAGCAGAGACAGGATCATGGTGTTGATGGCGACCGACTTGCCGGAGCCGGTGGTGCCGGCGACCAGCAGATGCGGCATTTTGGCGAGATCGACGATGACCGGCTCGCCGCCAATGGTCTTGCCGAGGGCGATGGCGAGCTTGTGTTTGCTGTCGGCGAAATCATGCGAGGCCACAAGTTCGCGCAGGTAGACGGTCTCGCGGCGCGGATTGGGCAGTTCGATGCCGATGGCGTTGCGCCCGGGCACCACGGCGACACGGGCGGAGACCGCCGACATGGAGCGGGCGATGTCGTCGGCGAGGCCAATCACCCGCGAGGATTTGATCCCCGGCGCGGGCTCGAATTCATAGAGAGTCACCACCGG